>NZ_LAJE02000188.1 GCF_000970465.2 Devosia insulae DS-56 | reverse complement strand
CGGATGAGGGCAAAAGCCCTCACCGCGGGGGGACCGCCGAAGGCGGTGGAGGGGGCGGCAGGAAGCGCCGGTGTTTGGGGTCGCCCCCTCCACCAGCTTCGCTGGTCCCCCCGGGGTGAAGCCTCTGGCTTCATCCCCTCCCCCGCTGCGCGGTGGAGGAGCACTGCAAGTCCAGCGCAAACTCATGGTGTGCCCCCGACCTTGGTGGGGGTGACGACCTCGCTGCGGTTTTCGAGAATGCCGGCCAGCGCTCGGCCGATCGTGTCGAAGCTGAGGATGGTCAGCGTCAGCACGATGCCCGGCAGCACCGCATAATACGGCGCCTCATGCAGGTAGGATTTGCCCGTGCGCAGCATCTCGCCCCAGCTCGGGGTGGGCGGCGCGACACCGACCCCGAGGAACGACAAGGCCGCCTCGAGCAGGATCGCTACCGAGCAGAGCACGACGATCTGAACGAAGATCGGACTCCATGAATTGGGGAGGATCGTGCGGAACATGTTGTAGGCCGAGCTGCCGCCGAACGCCTCGACCGCGGTGACGAAATCGCGTCGCCGGAGCGACAGCACCTGCGCCCGGGTGATGCGGGCAAAGCTCGGAATGCCGGTGATCCCCACCGCGATCAGCGCCGCCACCTGGCTGCGCCCCAGCACCGCGATCATCGCCATGGCGAAGAGGATGGCCGGCAGCGCCAGGAGCACGTCGACGAAGCGCATCAGCGTCGCATCGCGCCAGCCGCCGAAGAACCCGGCGACGAGCCCGATCGGCACCCCGATCACGGCCGCGATCGCCACCGCGCCGGCGGCGGTAAGCAGCGAGGTCCGCGCCCCGAACACCACGCGCGCCATGATATCGCGGCCCACCTCATCGGTGCCGAACCAGTTGGCAGCCGATGGCCCGTTGAGCGCGTTGACCAGCTTCTGTGCGTAAGGGTTCAGCGGCAGGAAATCGGCGAAGATCGCCGCCAGCGTGATGCCGAGGAGGAACAGCAACGCCAGTGCCGAACCCGGCCTGCGCAGCAGCCGCTGCAGCACCGAGCCGGTTGACCGGAGGAGTTTCATCGCGCCGCCTCCAGTTGCCGTTCGGCGCCCACCGACAATGGCCCGGCGTGATGGCACGAGGTGTGGGTTTCAAGCCCCGGATAGGCCTCGAATACCGGCGCCTCGCTGCGGCAGCGCTCGGTGGCGCGAAAGCAGCGCGGATGGAAGGTGCAACCGCTGGGCGGCTTGGCCGGATTGGGGATTTCGCCTTCCAGCACGATGCGCCGCCGGCTGTCGCGCACCGCCGGATCGGGCACCGGCGCGGCGGAGAGCAGGCTCTGCGTGTAAGGGTGGACCGGTTGGTCGTACAGCGTGTCGCGCCCGCTCTCTTCGACGATGCGGCCCAGATACATCACCGCCACGCGATCCGAGATATGCCGCACCACGCTGAGGTTGTGGGCGATGAACAGGTAACCGAGCCCCAGCTCCTTCTGCAGATCCTGCAGGAGGTTGATCACCTGCGCCTGGATCGATACGTCGAGCGCCGCCACCGGCTCGTCGAGGATCAGCAGCCGCGGCTGCAGCGCCAGCGCCCGGGCAATGCCGATGCGCTGCTTCTGTCCGCCTGAGAACTCGCTCGGGTAGCGCCCCAGCATCGAGCGCGACAGCCCGACCATATCGAACAGTTCGGCGATGCGCGGCGCCCCGCCCATTTCGTCATAGATGCCGTGAATGCGCAGCGGTTCGGCGACGATCTCCTCGACCGTCAGCACCGGGTTGAGCGAGGCATAGGGGTCCTGGAAGATGTACTGCATCTGCCGGCGGGCCTTGCGCATGTCGCCGCGCGTGAGCCCGACGATCGACTGCCCTTCGAAGCGGATGTCGCCGCCGGTCGCCCCGATCAGCCCCATGATGGCGCGCCCGGTGGTGGTCTTGCCGCAGCCGGATTCGCCGACGAGACTAACCGTCTCGCCCGGCCGCACCGCAAGGCTCACGCCGTCGACCGCCCGCACCCAGCCGATAGTACGGCGGAGGATCGAGGAGCGGACCGGGAAATGCACCTTGAGGTTATCGACCACCAGCAGCGGATTGGCCGTCGGGGTGGCTCCGCCGGCCGCCTCGCGCGGCGTGGCAACTACGCTCGCAACGGGGATCTCGTCCGCATAGTGACAAGCCGCCTGCTGCAGCTCGTTGACTACACGTAGGGATGGTTCTTCGCGGCTGCAACGGGCCCGACCCACAGCGAGGGCGCAACGCGGGTGGAAACTGCAGCCGGTGGGCAGCGCGCTGGGGGTCGGCGGTTGGCCGGGGATCGGGTCGAGCCGCGCATCGGTGGTGTCGATGCGCGGGATCGAGCGCAGCAGCGCCCGCGTGTAGGGGTGCCGGGGCGAGCGGAACAGCTCGGCTACCGGGCCGGTCTCGACGATGCGGCCGCCATACATTACCGCCACCCGGTCGGCGACTTCCGCCACCACTCCCAGGTCGTGGGTAATGAGGATCACCGCCGCGCCGGTCTCGGCCTGTCGCCGCGCCAGCACCGCCAGCACCTGCGCCTGCACCGTGACATCGAGCGCCGTGGTCGGCTCGTCCGCGATGATCAGGTTCGGCTGCCCGGCCATCGCCATGGCGATGACCGCCCGCTGCCGCATGCCGCCGGAGAACTGGTGCGGATATTGAGCGACCCGCCCTTCGGGATCGGCGATATCGACTTCGCGCAGCAGGCCGGCCGCGCGTTTGGGCGCCTCGCCCTTGGCGAGCAGCCCGTGCGCCACCTGCCCCTCGGTGATCTGCCGGCCGACCGGCAGCACCGGGTTGAGCGTCGTCGTCGGGTCCTGGAAGATGAAACCGACATCGCGCCCTCGCATCTGGCGCAGCGTTTCCGGTTCGGCGCCGATCACCTCGAGCTTGCCGAGCCGGATCGAGCCGGAGACCCGCGCGGTCTCGGGCAACAGCCCGGTGACCGCGAGGGCGGTGACGCTCTTGCCCGATCCGCTTTCACCGACGATGCAGAGCACTTCATTGGCGTAGACATCGAAATCGACGCCCCGCACCACAGGCACCGCACGACCGGAACCGGTGAACTCCACCTTGAGATTCCTGACCGACAGGACCGGAACAGCGTTCGGGTCCATGTCGGGTCGTACGGCGCCTGCGTCAGCCATTACTTGAAGCCGATGGTGCGGGCGACGAGCAGGTTGTCGATATCGAGCGTGAAGCCGCCGAGCTTGTCGGAAGCAACGATCAGCCCGGTATCGACCGTGTTGGTGGGCACGGCGAACGAGTCCGTCACCAGCACGCGGTTGAGCTCGGCATAGGCCGCCTTCACCGCATCCTCCGGACCGGAGGTAGCGTTCACCTTGTCGATCGCCGCGACATAGTCCGGGAACGGGTGCGGGTCCTTCAGCACCGGGTTCTTGGCCGTGCGGTAGATCGAGTTGGTGGCCATGCGCGACGGGAACTTCTGCGCATTGCCGACCGCACCGAAGGTGGCCCAGAAGTCGCCGCCCAGCAGCGCATCGGTGTATTCGGCCCCCTGGCGGACATCGAGCTCGATGTTGATGCCGGCTTCGGCCAGTGCGCTTTGCACGATCTGGCTGATCACCACGCCCGGCTCGTCATTGCCGTAGACCAGCATCTTCCAGTCGCTCATCTCGGCGGCTGACAGCCCCGACGCTGCGAACAGCTCCTTGGCCTTGTCCATGTTGTAGGCGAACTCGGCGGTATAGGCCTCGTCGAACGCCGGCGAGGCCGGAGCCCAGGGCAGTGCCACGACGGTGCCGAGGCCGGCATAGGCCACCTTCACCATGCCCTCGCGGTCCATGATGTAGTTGAAGGCCTGGCGGAACTTTTCGTTGGTGAACGGCGCGCGCGTCGCATTGATGCGGAACACCTGCACCAGCGAGCCCGGCCCGCGGACCACCTGATAGCCCGCATCCTGCAGCCGCACCGCGTTGCGCGCGGTGCTGCCATAGACCATGTCGATCGAACCCGACTCGAGCGCCGCGCTGGCGGCCGCGTCATCGGCGAAGATGGTGAACACGATCTCGTCGAGGATCGGCTCGTTGTCGCGCCAGTAGTTGGGGTTCTTCTTCATCGTCAGGCTCTGCCCGACGGCACGGTCGGCCAGGAGATACGCTCCCGTGCCGGCCGGCACGGTTTCGACCGTCGCGATCCCCGCCGCTTCGATCGGGATCATGAACTGCAAGAGGTCGGTGATCTGCTTGGTCGGCACCGGCGCCTTGAAGTTGATGGTGATGGTCGTCGCATCGGGCGCTGCCCAATCCTTGACGATCGCCATGGTGCCGAAAACGTTCTTGCCGAGGTCGGGGTTGGCCGCCTTCTCCAGCGTCGCCACCACATCGGCCGAGCTGAACTTGCCGCCCGACGCGAAGGTCACGTCGTCGCGCAGCTTCAGCGTCACCGAGGTGTTGTCGGCGTTGATCGTCCACTCGGTGGCAAGGCTCGGTATCGCCTCGCCTTCCGGGGTGTACTCGATCAGGCTGTCATAGAGGTTCTTGATCAGGTGAAAATTCACCGTCGAGAACTGCTGCGGATCATAGTTGGTCATGTCGGCGAGCAGGCCGACGCGCAGTGTGCCGCCCTTCAGCTCCTGGGCCTGGGCGATGACCGGTGCGACCAGACTGGTACCGATCGGGGCGACGGCGGCGAACAGCGCCAGCCCCAAAATCTTCAATGGCCTAAGAAATCCGTACTTCATGCAAGCGACTCCCCTGTGAGTTCAAAAGACGTGACGGCAACAGGCAGAAAGCAAATGATCAGGCCCGCCGGCGTGGTCCCGGCTGCGACGACACGGCGCGCCAGTCCGGGACCGGCTCGAGCGGGTACATCGGCCGCGGCACGCGCTTCCATGGCAGCGTGAACACGTCCGACTGGCCGGTGCCGCGCGTATCGGCACGGATCACCCGCGAGGTCAGCGGCGCGAAATACTGGAAGTTCGACGCGGTCTTCAGCACCGCGATCTTGTAGTCGCGCGGGTTCACTCCCATCGCCTCGTAGAGCTGCGGCAGGTTGCCGGCGAGCCCGCGCAGCTCGGTGATCATCATGGTGATCGGCCCGACATCGAAGATCACCGCCTGGCCGAGATCGACCTCGTTCTGGTGGCTGTCGGTGATATGGATCATGCCGCCGCCGACGGTCCGCACCGTGCCCGTCACTTCGATCGGGCTGAAGAACTCGGGCGCCGCATCGCCGCCGAGCAGCAATGTCACCTCGGCGCCCTCGCCGGCTTCGCTGAGGGTCTTCGCCGCACCCGGGGAAATCAGCGGCACCAGCGCCTTGCTCCTGATCTTCAGGCGGATCATCGCCTCGAGGATCAGGTTGCTGTCGCCGGCCGAACCGCCGAACACCGTGTCGCCGGTGTCGGACAGCACCACGATACCCCTGGGCTCGGCCTCCGCCAGGCGCACCGCATCGTCGATCGATACCGCTTCGCGCACCTGGAAAGCGTCGCGCAGCGACCAGCAGAGGTCGGCCAATTCGTCCGCCAGCTGTTCGGCCAGCGCCTGGTCATTGTCGGTGACGACGATGGTCGCCCAGCCGCCCTCGGCCACATCCAGCCAGGGCTGCATCGGATAGTTCGACGCCTGCAGCACCCGCGGGTCGGCTTCCATGGCGCGCGCCCGGTCGAACCAGGCCTTCATCGGGCCCTTCGAGGTAAGGAACTGCTCCTGGTGCGACACCAGCGGGATCTTCCGCCACGCCGTGGTCGGTTTCAGCTTCTCCGTGATGATCTTGAGCAGGAGCTCAGTGCCGATCACCCCGGTGTCGAACGTGTCATGTGGCTGCGTCCGGTGCCCGACGATGGCGTCGACGCTATCGACCATCTTCTGCGTCACGTTGGCGTGGTGATCGAGCCCCAGGACGATCGGCACGTTCGGCCCAAGGATGGCGCGGCACAACGCCGCCTGCTCGCCCTCGACATCGTCGATGCCCTCGGCGGCGCAGGCCCCGTGCAGCTGCAGCGCCAGCCCGTCGATCGGCCCCTCGGCCAGCGCCGCCTTGAGCCCGTCGCGGATCTTGTGGTCGAAATAGTCGAACGAGGCCCGGTCGATCCGCCCGCCAGCCACGGCCCAGGCGCGGATGATCGGCACGATCTCGATGTCGAGACCGGACTGTTCGATCACCTCCAGGAAGCCGCCGACCTGCCCGAGCCCGCGCAACTTCGTAACGATGTCGCGGCCCTCGTAGATGCCGAACGCCTCGTAATCGGCCATCGTGGTGAGGACCGGATTGAAGTCGTTGGTTTCCTGGGCGACGTGAATAACGGCAATGCGCAAGGCAATCTCCGGGCAACACCATCCTGTCCCGCCAAATGAAGGATTGGCGAGGTGAACAGTCGTATCGGTTCTCCGAAAGCGGAGAACTTCAGAAAAGTCTCGGAAACGGGACGCTAAGCCGTTGCGATCACAGGGCGCACCCGTAGATCATCACGCTATTAACGGCCCAAAATGGTGTCAATAACGCCAGGTTTCGTCACAAGGAACAACGGCGCACCGGTGGTGCGACCTTAGTGTTGTGCGGACAGATGTGTGGAAATTCGCTTGGCGGCGCCCTTCAGTGCATCCGCCGCCACCATGGTCAGCTCCGGCTTCATCCGCCGCTCCGGCGCCGACAGGCTCATCGCCGCCACCGGGTAGCCGGTTCGATCGAGGATCGGCACGCCGATACACATCAGCCCATCCTCGTTCTCGCCCACTTCGATGGCGTAGCCGCGCCGCCGCACGTCATCGACCTGCCGCCTGAGCTTGTCGGCATCGGTCAGCGTGTTGATGGTCCGCTGCGGCAGCTCGCTGCTCAGTGCCAACGCGTCGGCATCGGGCAGGAAGGCCATCATGGCCTTGCCCAGCGAGGTCGAGTGCGCCGGATGCCGGTGGCCGATCCGCGCATTGGCGCGCAACGGCCGGCCGGGCTCCAGCATATCGATATAGACCACCTCGTTCTCCGACAGCACGGCGAGGTTCACCGTCTCGTGGAAGGTCTCCATCAGCGTCTGCATTTCCGGCTGGGCGATATCGCGCAGTCCCTGCAATTCCTGATCGACCCGCGCCAGCGAGCGGAACTTGCTGCCCACGCCATAGCGATCGCGCTTCAGGTCGTGCTCGAGGAACTGCGCTGCCGACAGGGTCTGCAGGTAGCGGAACACCGTGGTCTTGGGCAGCTTGAGCTCGTGCACCGTCTCGGTCAGCGTCACGTCGTGTCCCTGCCGCGCCACGTAATCCAGCACCTGCAGGGCCTTCATCACTGGAAGAACGATATAGTCGCCGCCAGACTTGCTCATCGCTTACCCCTTGGTTGATCGGTCAGAAGAACGTCTTGAGGGCGCCGGTGACGCCGTAATCCTCGTCGACCAGCACCAGCATCTGCCACTTGTCGAATGTCGTGCACGGGTGCCCGATGCCGAACGCCACCATGTCGCCGGCTTCGAGCGGGCTGTCGGCGGGCATCGTCATGTGGCAGTGCTGGTCGTTGAGCGCCACCACCGTATGCCCCGTTGGCATCGTCTCAGGCTTCGTCATGTTGCCCGGACGGAACCAGCGCAGCGGCACCGGCATGCCGGCATCGAAGCTGATGTCGCGCTTGCCCATGGTCAGCACCGTGCGCCCATCCTCGGGGCGCGACTGCACATAGGCCCAGACTTCCAGCGCCGCCTCGAGCCGCCCCTGCGGCAGCTTCAGCGAGGTGTCGCTGATGATCCGCTCGAAGGCCGCGGCATAAGAGATCGAGTCGTGCGTCAGGTAGCAGCCCGAGCGCAGCACCTTGACCACCGGCCGCGCGAACGCCACCTGGTTGAAGCGCGTGCCGACCCGATCGAAGAAGGCCGAACCACCGGCGCTTACCACCACCGGCTGGCCATCGCGGAACAACCCTTCGGCGAGCGCGCTGACCGCCAGCGCCGCCACGTCGTCGATCAACCCGTCGGCCGCTTCCGGCGTCGGCAAGAGGCCTTCGAAACACTCGAAGCCACCCAGCACCAGCCCCGGCGTCGAGGCGACGACGCGCGCCACCTCCATCGCCTCAGCGCGGGTCCGCGCCCCGGTGCGCCCACCGAGAAAGCCGATCTCGACCAGGACGCGCAGCGGATTGCCTTTCGGCGGCGGGTTGCGCCTGGCGCCGTCCGCCAGCAGCTGCAGCCCCGGCAGCCCGTCAGCCAGGCAGTAGAGTTCGAACCCGTCGCCTTGCAGCGCCTTGAAGCAGGCGTCGATCGCCTTCACGCCCACCGGCTGGTTGGCGATCAGCACCCGCTTCACCCCGAAGCGCACGCAGACGCTGAGCTGCTGTACCGTGGCGACGGTGATCGCCCAGGCGCCATCGGCTACCTGCAGGTCGAACAAGGCCGGCGACATCGTGGTCTTGCCATGCGGCGCGATCACCAGGTCGTTCTCCCCGGTGAAGGCGCTCATCCATCGGCTGTTGGCGCGCACCACCTCCTGCCGGATCACCGCCAGCGGTAAAGGCATGTCGCCCTTCAGCACGTTCCAGCCCTGCCGGCCGACCTCGCCCACGGTGAGCGCCGGCGCGTCGAACGGCAGCCCCTTGGTCAAGGGGTCGAGCTGCTGGCGATCGAGGGCGGCGAGGTCGAGACGGGGAATCAGAGCCATGGGTGGGGGTCCAGCGGATAAATCGGGCGGCGGAGCTTGGTGTACGGGATCATCCTGGGATCGCTCGGGAACGGCCCGCCGGTATCGAGATAATGGATCTTCGCCGCGATCTTGGAGAATGCGGCATAGAAGTGGTTCGACGACTTCACCACCACGACCTTCTTGGCGCTGAGGTCGATGCCGAGCTTGGTGAAGGCCGGCGGGCTGAAGGTCTGTGACCGCCCGGTGGCGAGGACGATATCGACATTGCCGATGCTGATCGCCGCGGCCGGCCCCAGCGACACCCAGCTCTGCTCGAACGGGATCAAGAGGTTATCCGACACGGCTTTGACCACCACGTCGGCATCGACCGGATGGCCGGAGGTTTCCGACACCTTGCCGCAGAAGCGCAGCCGGATCGCCGCGCCGACACCCGCCGCGCGGCAGAACTGCACCGCGATCGGATCCCACAGCGCGCCGATCGCCGAGGGGATTTCCGGATGCGCCAAGAGCGCATCGATCATCACCGAGGAATCCCCGGCAACGCCGCCGCCCGGGCTGTCCCACCGATCGGCAAAGACGATCGGCTGCCCCACTTCGGCCAGCGCCTGCTGCATCGCCTCTTCGGGCTTATAGTGATGGGGGCCAGCGGCACCAGGCGGCCAGCCGAGGATCTCGCGCCCCAGTTGCTCGGCCAGCGTACTGGCCTTGGCGCGATTGGCCTCGCCATCGGCCACCACGAACACCTTGCAGCCGACATCGGCGACGTCGGCGGGAGTGAAGCCGTGTGTCACCGAAATCGACAGGATGCCGTCCTTGCCTTCGAGCTGCATCAGCTTGTCGACAAAGCTCCGCCCCGGCTCGCGGCTGGTCATGAAGGCGGCGCTGAGCGAGCGAAGGTCGAACACTTCGGTCACCGGCTCGATCTCGCCGCGCGCGGTGCGGAGGCAGAGCTCGACCAGATCCTCGGCTCGATCAAGGAAATCGGTGTGTGGAAACTCCTTGAACGCCACCAGCACGTCGGCATTGTCGATCCGCTGCTGCGTCAGGTGATGGTGCATATCGAGTTCGGCGCCGACCACCACGTCGGGTCCGACGAGCTGGCGCGTCCGCGCCAGGAGGTCCCCCTCGCAATCGTCATAGCCGCGCGCCACCATGGCGCCGTGCAGGCCATAGAGCACGATATCGACCGGCATCGCCGCTCTGAGCTGGTCGAGGATTTCGTCACGCAGGCTCTCATAGGCGCCCTGCGACACCAGCCCCGCCGGCTCGCCCCAGGTAGCAGTGCCCTCGATCAACGTGAAACCATCGGTCTTGGCGCGCCGTCGCGCCGCCACCATCGGCGCCGAACAGAGCGTCGGCGTATCCGGGTGCGTGCCGGGCGGGCAATAGAACGCTTCCTCGAAGGCGCTGCGATCGACGAACAGCGGCGAGAAGGTATTCGTTTCGGTGGCCAGCGACGCTACAAAGACCCGCAACACATCCGCTCCCCGGCAATGTCATCCATCCTACATGATGGAACGACCCCTACTTGCCGGAGTAGATGTAATGATAATGACAGCCCGACTGTCAACTCTACCGAGGTCGCATCTCCGCAAAAGCTGGTCTAACTGCTTGCACCACGCGAGCGCTCGTGTCTTATTGCGCCGGTAGCAGCCATCCGGCACTTGTTCTACATTGTGGAACCAGCCCCGAGAGACCGTGCGAATGCCCAGAACCAGCGCCCCTGACGACGCGCAGACCAGCCTCCCCACCGCCGAAGCCCGTATTCAGTCGGTCGCCCGCGCCAAGGCGCTGCTCGACGCCATGGCCGGCGGCGACTGGGTATCGCTGCGCGACCTGGCGATCCGCACCGGCCTCGCCAAGACCACCGCCTTCAACCTGGTCAGCGCGCTCGTCGATGTCGGGCTCACCGAGCGCGACGCCAAGGCAGGCGCCTATCGGCTGAGCCTGCAGCACCTGGTCTATGGCAAGGCGGTCGAGCGTCGGCTCGATATCGCCGCCATTGCCCGCCCGCACCTGATCCGGCTCTGCGCCACGACGCGCGAGACGGTAAACCTGGCGCTTCCCGGCCCGACCGACGCAGTGATCGTCGAGAGCCTCGAGGGCAGCCAGTCGCTGCGCGTCTCCTCCTATTCCGGCACCCGCGCCGCCTACCACTCCACCGCCTGCGGCCGGGCGCTCCTCGCCCACCAGCCGCTCAACTTCCGCCGGATCATATATTCGGTTGGAAACCTGCCGGCGGCGACCTCGCGCACCATCACCGACCCCGAGGCGCTCGAGACCGTGCTCGAGCGCTGCCGCACCCTCGGCTGGGCCACCGAGTTCGAAGAGAACGAGATGGGCAGCGCCTGCGTCGCCGCACCGATCTTCGGGCCCGGCGGCGATGCTATCGCCGCCGTCAGCATTGCCGGCCCCTCGGCCCGTTACGAGCCCGACAATATCGAGCGGCTGGGCAAGCTGCTCGTCGCCAGCCTCGCCGAGATCACCGCCGAAATGACCCATCACGCGCCGCATCCGAGCACCAAATGACCAAGCCTCGCATCCTCCTCGCCGGCCTGTTCCACGAGACCCACACCTTCGTCGACGAAATCACCGGGCTTGGCGAGTTCACCATCAACCGCGGCGGCGCAGTGACGGCGCGGCGCGGCGACGGCTCGACCATCGATGGTTTCCTCGAGGTCGCCGAGGCCGAGGGCTGGGAGGTTGTGCCGGTCGCCGATTTCTCCGCCCTCCCCTCCGGCACCGCCGACCACGCCGTGTTCGAGCTGTTCTGGAGCGAACTGCGCGCCGGTCTCGAAGCGGCGCTTGCCGATGGCGGGCTCGACGGCATCTGGCTCGCCCTGCATGGCGCCATGGTCACCACCCAGAGCGTCGATCCGGAAGGCGAGCTGCTGGCCCGGATCCGCCAGGTGCCGGGCGCCGAGACACTGCCGCTGTTCGGCGTCTTCGATCTCCACGCCACCTTCACCGCTGCCATGGCGAAAAACGCCAACGGCCTCGTCGCCTACCGCGAGAACCCGCATACCGACGCCAACGAGTCCGCCGTGCGCTCGGCGCAGCTCCTCGCCCGCGCCCTGCGCGAGGGCGTGCTGCCGCACATGCTTGCCCGCAATGCCCCGATCATCTGGGCCCCGACCGGCGTCGGCACCGCCGACCGCCCGATGCGCGATCTCGAAGCGCTGGCCCGCCAGATCGAAGCTGAGAATTCTGAAATCTGGACCGTCAACGTCGTGGCCGGCTATTCCTTTTCCGACATCCCCGATGCCGGCGTCGCCTTCTCCGTCACCACCACCGGCAGCGATGCCGACGCCAAGGCGGCCCTCGATCGGCTGGAGACCCTCGCCATCGAGCTACGCGAACTCGGCATTCCCACCGAATGGGACCTCGACGCCGCGCTCGCCGAGGTGAAGACCCTCTCCGGCGGGCCCTATGTCATCGTCGAGCCCTCCGACAATATCGGTGGCGGCGCGCCCGGCGATTGCACCCCGGTGCTGCGCGGCTTCCTCCGTCACGGCATCACCAATGCCGCTGTCGCCATCGCCGATGCCGCGGCGGTCCGCGCGCTCGAGGGCGCCAAACCCGGCGACAAGCGCACCCTGTCGATCGGCGGCAAGGGCAGCCGGCTCGACCCCGGTCCGGTGGAACTCGAAGTCAGCTTCGTCAGCCGCTCCGACGGCGCCTTCACCCTCGAGGATCGGAACAGCCACCTCGCCGCCATGCAGGGCATACACTACAATATGGGGCCCTCGGCGGTGGTCGAAGCCAATGGCATCAAGATCCTGCTCTCGAGCCGCAAGACCCCGCCCTTCGATCTCGGCCAGCTGCGCTCGCAGGGCATCATCCCCGAGGAGCTGTCGGTGATCGGCGTCAAGGCCGCGGTGGCGCACCGCCGTGCCTACGACAAGATCGCCAAAGGCAGTTACACCGTCACCACTCCGGGGCCCTGCACCAGCGCCCTAAAAACCCTGCCCTACCAGCGGCTACGGAAACCGGTCTTTCCGATCAGCTGATCTCCAGGAGTATTCCCATGATCGAATATCCCAGCGCGCCGGATACCCCGCGCTCGCACCTGCCGTTCAGCCCCGCCACCAAGGTGGGCGAGCTGATCTTCGTCTCCGGTCAGGCCTCGGTCGATGCCACCGGCAAGATCGTCTCGGACAGTTTCGAGGGCGAGATGCGCCGCTCGATCGAGAACCTGCGCAAGGTGCTCGAGGATGCCGGCAGCGACCTCGCCCATGTGGTCCGCACCTGCAACTACGTGCGCGATGACGCCGACCTCGCACTCTACAACCGCATCTACCCGGAATACTTCCAGGCGCCGTTCCCGGCCCGCACCACCATCACCAATTGCCTCGGCGCCGCACTCCGCTACGAGATCGACTGCATTGCCGTCGCCAAGAACTCCAAAGCATAACTGCCGGTTTTACGAGCTTTCCGCCCATTTTTTCGCCTCGCGAAACCGGCGGCCATTTACAACTTTCTGGCCCTGAGGCCACTTGGACTTAGAAGATTGAGGAGTCCCGCGTTGACCGTTACATCCCCTGCCGCACCATCGGCCGCTCAGTCGCGCCTGCTCAGCTTCGATAAATCCGTCGAGGCGATCCGCACCAACTCGCAGTGGATCTCCGGCGGCGTGAACAGCAATTTCCGCCTCAACATCTCGCCCACCCCGCTGGTGTTCGAACGCGGCGAAGGCGCCTATCTCTACGACGTCGATGGCAACAAGCTGATCGACTACTACCTCGGCATGGGTCCGATGATCCTCGGCCACAAGCCGCAGGCGCTGGTCGATGCGGTGAAGTCGCAGATCGACAGCGGTATCCTGTTCGCCGGCCAGACGGCGATCGAAGCGGAAGCTGCCCGCCTCGTCTGCGAGCTGGTGCCGTCGGCCGAGCGCATGCGCTTCGGTTCCTCCGGGTCCGAGGTCGACCAGGCCGCCATGCGGCTCGCTCGCGCCGCCACCGGCCGCACCAAGGTCCTGAAGTTCGAGGGCCACTATCACGGCTGGTTCGACAACGTGCTGTGGTCCACCGCGCCGGCCCTCGACGCGGCTGGTCCCGCCGATGCGCCGGTGCCGGTGATCGGCTCGAAAGGCCAGCTCAAGGACACTGCCGATACCCTTGTCGTCCTGCCCTGGAACAATCTCGAGCTGCTCACCGCACGGCTCGCCGAGGGCGATATCGCCGCCGTCATCATGGAAGCGGCGATGTGCAACCAGGGTGCCGTGCACCCGCTCCCGGGCTACCTCGAAGGCGTCCGTGAGGCCTGCACCAAGACCGGCACCATCCTGATCTTCGACGAAGTCATCACCGGCTTCCGCCTCGCCCCCGGCGGCGCCCAGGAACTGTTCGGCGTCACCCCCGACCTTTCGACCTTCGGCAAGGCCATCGCCAATGGCTTCCCGGTGGCGGCGATTGCCGGCCGCGCTGACCTGATGGACATGTTCACCTCGGGTGGCGTCGTCCATGGCGGCACCTATAACGCCCAGCCGATCGCCATGGCGGCGACCGCTGCGACGCTGAAGTCGCTGACCCCGGCGCTCTACAAGAAGATCGGTGTTGCCGGCACCGCGCTGCAGGACGGTTTTAGAGAAATCTTCGCCTCGGCGGGCGTTGCCGCCTCGGTGGTCGGCTTCCCGCAGGTCTTCCACGTCGCCCTCGGCCTCGACAAGCCGGCCCGCGATTTCCGCGATCTCGCCAAAATGAATCGCCCCGCCTACATCGCGCTGACCACCGCCCTGATGTACCGCGGCGTCCGCGCCCTCGAACGCGGCGCCTGGTTCCTCTCCAGCGAGCACGATGCCGGCGTGATCAATGATACGCTGGCGGCGATGCGGGACGCGGTGCGTGAGCTGAAGGCCAAGGGGACGCTGTAGGCCATTTCACCGGCGTTGAGGGGACGGCCTTCTCCCCCTGCGGGAGAAGGTGCCCGAGGGGCGGATGAGGGGTATCTCTCCGCGTACTGGGTCGCTCCTCGCTTCGCTCGGAGCGCGCTACACTCGTTGCGCGGCCCCCTCATCCGGCGCTACGCGCCACCTCCGGGCGAGGGCTACGCCCTCGTCCCGCGACCGCAAGGGGAGAAGGCAGACCGGTGGACGTGGAAGCCAAACCACCCCCCATCCCCAATCCTCTGCATTGGCCATCCGACTGCCGTCTCGCGCTAAGCCCGATCCTGGATTAGGAATAGCGATATGGCAGACGACGAAGATCGCACCATCCCCGCGGATATCACCGCGCTGCTGCAGACCGGGCGGCCGCGCACGGCGCTGCGCGCTCGCCGTCCCGAGATCACCCTGCATCAGCTGCGCATCTTCTGGGCCGTCGCCCATTCCGAAACCCTGACCCGCGCGGCCAAGCAACTCGGCCTCGCGCAGCCTTCGCTGTCGCAGCAGTTGTCGAAACTCGAGACCACCGTCGGCACAAGGCTGTTCCGCCGCCACTCCAACGAGATGACGCTCACCGAGGCCGGCACCTACCTGTTGCCCCGCGCCGAGCAGATCCTGCGCAACATGCAGGATCTCGAGGATGGGCTCGGCCAGTTCAGCGGCGGCCATCGCGTCACCGTCCGCCTCGCCGGCATCAACTCGGTGCTGCGTGTCGTGCTGCCGGCGGCGCTGGCCAGCACGCAGGCCAAATTCCCCGATATCGACTTCGACATCCAGGAAAGCGCCCCGGCTGACATTCTCGAAATGCTCTATGGCCGCCGCGTCAATGTCGGCCTTCTCGCCGCCAACTCGGTGGCGGAGGCGAGCGTCGGCTTCCAGCAAATCCCCATCATCGAGGACCCCTATGTGCTCGTCGTCCCCGAGACGTTGAGCCTCGACGACATCACCGACCCGCGCCAGCTGGCGCCACCAGACTGGGCCATGCTCAACCGCTCGATCCAGTTCATCTTCGGCACTCAGCATGCCAAGCGCGTCGCCGATTGGTACGACCAGATGCTGCCCGAGCATCGTGTCGTCGCTCAGTGCCGCAGCTTCGAAGTGGCGATCGGGCTGGTCCGCGCCGGCTCCGGTATCTGCCTCGCCCCGACGCTCTCGACGGTCAGCGGCAGCGCCTCGCTCGACGGCGTGCGACTCTACCGCATCAATGCCGATACTCGCCGCATCGTCGCGCTGGTCGCCTCGCAGTATCGTGGGCAAGAGCCTTACGCGAGCTTGATCGATGCGCTGCAGGCCGCCGGGGAAGCCCTGGCGCTGCCCGGCATCCGCCCCACCCCGCCCTTCCTCGATTGCGCCTCTCGCTCCGAATTCTGACCGAGCCTAAAGCCCGAACTTCTCCATCACCGCTTCGACGTCGTCGCGCACGTCCTGCGCGTCGCGGCCGGAGCGCCACAGGTCGTCGATCTGCTGTTTCACCGCTGGATCGAGCGCGCCCCAGTTGCGCTCCCATTCGGCCAGCTTGTCGGTCCAGTAGCCGGTGATCGAATAGCGGGTCGCCGGCCATTTCAGTTCGTGCCGCAGGTACTTGCGGATCGGCCGCACGGTCTTGGCTTCCGAGGCCACCCAGACATAGACCGAGCGATCGGCAGGGAAAGTCATCGACCTCACCGCGTCTTCGAGCTGGCTCGCCGCGATGCCGTTGCCGGCGCCATGCAGCCACACGATCTTCAGCTTGGCCCTGGTCTCGAACGGCTGCTCGTGGCTCTTGTCCGGCACCTCGACGATGACCCGCGCCTCGACGGTCTCGGCCAGCCCCTCGAGCAGCCGCCCCAGCGCCGGCAGCCCGGTCGCATCGCAGACGAACAGCTGCCAATCCGCATCGGCGGGGGCCTCGTAGATGCCGTAGGGCTCGCGCAGCACGATCTCATCGCCGGGCCTGGTCGCCTGCGCCCACTCGCTGGCGCGGCCGTTTTCGTGCACCACGAAATCGAGGTCGATCTCGCCATCGCGGAAATACCGGATGGTGTAGCACTCGCAATGCGCCGGCTTCTTGCCTTCGGGATACTTCCAGAACCCCTGCGCGTCGACCTCGGGCAGCACCAGCTCGCCGGTCACCGGATCGGGGAAGAACAGCCGCACATACTCGTCGCCGACGCCGGTCGTCTTCAGCGCCGCGATATCGGGACCGCCCAGCGTCACCCGCACCATGCCCGGCGTCACCATCTGCCGGCCAATAACCGTGCCCTTGATCAGCTTCAGCGGCGCCATCGTCGAACCCATCGCTCAAAACAATGGGGTATGCGCTACTAATTCTGATGTTTGCAGTCAACTTAAACGTCTGGTG
>NZ_LAJE02000187.1 GCF_000970465.2 Devosia insulae DS-56 | reverse complement strand
CACGCGGACTGGCAGCTCCCTCGATCACAGCATCCGAGAACCCCAGCTGACCCGTCCGCTTGATCGCCATCGTCGGCCTCCTCAATCAACCAGACGGAATCACAAATCGCGATTACGCAACAGGCCCATGAAGGGGGAGGTGAAGAGCCGAGGCCGACGTTCGATCGTACCTAAGGCCCCGGCGGGGCACCTCCCCCTTCATGGGGGAGGATGGGAGGGGGCCGTCTGCCAGCCGTCAGTCCTACGGCACCAGCACGATCTTCCCCACCGACCCCCGGCTTTCGATCAGCCGATGCGCCTCGGCAGCGTCGGCCAAGGCAAAGCGGTGGCCGATATCGACCGTCAACGAGCCGTCCGCCACCGCGCCGAACAGCCGCCCGTACGATGCCCTGAGTGCTGGCCCGCGCCGCGCCGGATCACCCAGCAGCGACCACAGCGAGAACCCTGCAATGGTCTGCGCCGCGGCGGTGACACCAGCCATCTGCGCAGGGCTGAAGCTCGGGTAGATCCCGCTCGCTCCACCATAAACTGCGTAACGTCCCTCCGGCGCGAGCAGGGGCAGGCTCGCCGCGGTGATCTCGCCGCCGGCCGCATCGAAGATCACGTCATAAGGGCCGGGCGCCCCGGTGCCCCAGTCCGGCGTCGCCGACACCACTACCTGATCCGCGCCAGCCGACATCGCCGCGTCCCGCTTCGCCGCACTGCCGACCGTGCCGGTAATCCGGCCAGCACCGCCATGCCGGGCCAGCCGCACCAGCAATTGCCCAACGCCGCCGGCAGCCGAATGCACCAGCACCGATTTGCCCGCCACCGGGTTGCGCTCCAGCAGCAGCTCCGCCGTCAGCCCCTGCACGGCCAGCGCTACAGCGACGTCGAACGACACCGCGGCGGGCAGCCTGAACGCCACGTCCGAGGAAAGCGCCACGAACTCCGCATAGCCGCCATCGAGCCGCGGCTCGGCGAAGATTGCCCCCAGCACCCGATCGCCGACGCTCAGGCCGCTCACGCCGTCGCCGACTGCTGCCACCGTTCCGGCAACCTCGCCGCCAGGGATGAACGGCATCGGCAGCTGCAGCCCCGAGCGACCCGAGCGGATGATGGCGTCGCCCAGATTAAGCCCGATCGCCTCCACCTTGATCAGCACCTGGCCGGGGCCGGCTATGGGCGTCGGCACCTCGCCGAACCGCAGCTCCTCGGGCCCGCCGAACGCCGAAATCGAAACAACCTGCATGGGAAACCTCCTTGTTCAGGGCGTCCCTTGTTCCGATATCGTCCTCTGCCCGCTACAGACTTTCTGGTGTCATACGCACCGGCAGGTGCGCTTGGAGAACCCGCGATGAACCGCCTCTCGACCTGGCCCCTCGAACGCACCCTGCAGATCATCGGCGGGCGCTGGAAGCTCTACATCCTGTTCCACGTGCTGGCCGGCCCGCAGCGCCTGTCCCAGTTGCAGCGCGGCATCCCCGGCATCTCGCAGAAGGTGCTGGTGCAGGAGCTGCGCGAGATGGAGGAGCATGGGCTGATTGTGCGGACGGTATTCGCGGCCGCCCCGCCGCACGTCGAATACAGCGCCACCGAGCTCGGCCTGTCGCTGGCGCCGCTGATGGATACCCTGCAGAACTGGGGTATCCGCCACGCCAAAGCCACCGGCGACCACGCCCGCATGGTCTATTGCGACGGCTTTGCCGCCGAGAACCGGGCAGCCACTGCCGCCTGAGCGGTTGACGCTGACGCCGGACGGTCGGACAATCGGCGCAGGAGATTTGAGCGTGACCAACAGCGAACGACTGGCCCTGGGATTGATCGTCATCGGCGTGTTGAGCCGGCTGATCCCGCACCCGCCCAACGTCACGGCAATAGTGGGCGTGAGCCTCCTCGGCGCCTATGCCATCCGCAGCCCGTGGCTGGCGGCGCTCGTTCCCGTAGCGGTGATGGCGCTCGCCGACCTCGCGCTCGGCTGGCACAGCTCGGCCCTGTTCACCTATGCCGGCATGCTGGCTGGGGTGCTGATCGGGCGCGGACTGCTGCGGCAGCTCTCGGTGCTCCGGCTGGGTGGCGCGGCCTTTCTCGCCAGCCTCGCCTTCTTCCTCGTCTCGAACTTCGGCGTCTATCTCGGCGGCTATTATGGATTCGGTTTGGATGGGCTGGTCGCGTGCTACATCGCCGCCCTCCCGTTCTGGGGCCTGAGCCTGATCGGCGACCTCGGCTCGACGGCGATCCTCTTCGCGCTGTTCGTCGTTGCCCGCCGCACCGTCGAGCGCGACCCCGCCGCCGCCAGACTTTAGTCCAACTGAACCGTTTGCCGCCGCCCCGCCATTGACAGGCCGGGGCGGCGCGCCCTTTGGTGGGCCGTGCCCGCATCCCCTTAGCGGCGCTCCGGACCTGTCAATGACTTCCACCATCGCCCCCATCGAGGAGCGCCGCAATTTCGGCATCGGCATCCTGCTGATCTCGCAGCTGTTCTTTGCGACACTCGATACCTCGGCGAAGTATCTCGCCTTTATCGGCCTGCCGCTGGGCGAGATCGTCTTCGTGCGCTACGCCATCCATGTGGTGCTGGCGATTGCGCTGTTCCTGCCGCTGCAGCGCGACCTCTTCGTCACCCGTAACTGGCCGCTGCAACTGCTGCGCGGCCTCTGCCTGCTGGGTGTAACGGGCGCCAACTTCCTCGCCATGCGCTTCCTGCCGCTGACCGTCACCGGCGCGCTGATGTTCACCATGCCGCTGATGGTGACGGCACTCTCCGGCCCGTTCCTCGGCGAAAAGATCGGCTGGCGCCGCTGGGCCGCGGTAGGAGCCGGCTTCGTCGGCATCCTGATCATCGTGCGCCCCGGCACCGAGGCCTTCCATCCCGCTTCGCTGATCTGCCTCGCCGGCGCGCTTTCCGCCGCCTTCTACAGCATCATCACCCGCAAGCTCGCCGGCGTCGATTCCGCCGCGACGCAGCAGGTCTATTCGGGGCTGATCGCGCTCACCTGCATCACCCCATTCGCCTTCAACGAGTGGGTCTGGCCCACCACCGGCGCCGGCTGGTTCGCCTTCATCGCCATTGGTGTCGCCGGCATGATCGCCCACCAGCTCAACACCATCGCCCACCGCTATGCACCGCCCTCGGCGCTGGCGCCGTTCAGCTACACCGAACTGCTGCTGCTGGCGCTGGCCAGCTGGCTGATCTTCTCCGAGCCGCCGGACGTCTGGTTCTATGTGGGCGCGCCGATCATCATCGGTTCGGGCGTCTACATCTGGTTCCGCGAGCGCCAGCTCAACCGCACCGTCACCGTCGCGCCGGTGGAGGACTGAGCGTGGCCGCAACCGTCAAGCCGATCGAGGATCGTCGGCTGCTCGGCATCGGCATGATGCTCGGCGCCTACCTCTGCTACACCATCATCGACAGCTGCGCGAAGCTCATGACGCAGGCGGGCCTGCCCACCATGGAGGTGGTGTTTGTCCGCTATGCCGGCCAGTTCATCCTGGTGCTGGCGTTCTTCCTCCCCCAACGGGGCATCCAGACGCTCACTGCGACGCGCAATCTCAAAGTTGAAGTGGCCCGCGGGCTTTGCCTGCTCGGCTCGACCGTTACCAACTTCCTGGCGCTCACCTTCCTGCCGCTCACCGTAACCTCGGCGATCTCGTTCACCATGCCGCTGATCCTCTGCGCACTATCGATCCCGATGCTGGGCGAGACGGTGGGTTGGCGGCGCTGGGCCGCTATCGGCGTCGGCTTTCTTGGCGTGCTGGTCATCGTCCAGCCTGGCACTGAGGCCTTCCACCCGGCGGTGGTGCTGTCGCTGATCACGGCGCTGTTCAGTGCGCTCTACAACCTGTTGACCCGCAAGCTCGCCGGCGTCGACTCGACGACGACGCAGCAGTTCTGGGCCGCCGCGGTCGCCACCGTGTGCATCGCCCCGTTCTCACTCGGCGAATGGGTATGGCCTCAGGACCCGGTGACCTGGTCGCTCTTCGTCGGCATCGGCGCCGCGGCCCTGGTGGGGCACCTGCTGGTGACGACCGCACACCGTTTCGCCGCCGCTTCGGTCCTCGCGCCTTTCGGCTACCTGCACATCATCTTTATGACGGCGGCAAGCTGGCTGATCTTCAACCAACCGCCCGACGTCTGGATCTTCGTCGGCGCTCCTATCGTCATTGGCTCCGGCCTCTACATCTGGCTGCGCGAGCGCCAGCTGTCGAAGAGCGTGATCACCGACGTGGCGGTGCAGGACTAGAAGCCGTTGAAGATCATGTCGTAGGCCGATTTGATCTCGTCGTAGTAGCGATCAAGGTTGTCGACAGGCCTACCCAAGATCGACGTCCGCACCGCCGACAGGTGCTGGATCACGAGGACATGAGGCTCACCAAGTACCGTAAGCCGCGGATTGAGCCGGTGGTGGGGTGACAGCTCGATATCCTGTTTGCGGAGCGGAGCCACCAACCGGCTGGGAAACAGACCGAGTAGGTCGGTTTGGATGTCCAGCAGCAACGTGCCATCGACGTGGTAGACGTCGAACTGCGCCATCAGAACAGACGGTACTTCTCTAGCGGAAGTCCGTGCTTCGCAACGTACTCGTTGTTGCTGCGGACCACGTCCGGGTACTCCTCAGCAAATTTTCGCGCCGCCTGTTCCGCTCGAACGGCACGCGCTATGCCCATTTCCGCAGCACGGGAGAGGTCGACGTTCAACGCGCGAGCCTCATCCAAGAGATCAGCGTCAACCGGTACGTTCTCAGCGCGACGAGTAACAGCCATTTCGGCCTCCTGCTCGGTCGGGAATATGCGCACTGTCAACGTTTCAGGCAAGCGGCCTCTCTCCTTCGCCACGCTCGCTGTCGCGGGCTCTAGCGCGTCGGTTGTCCCTCCGTAACGTTTCGCCGCCTGAGCAACCCATTGCCCGGCGCAAACAGCAGCGCAACGAGGAACACCCCGGCCTGGATCAGCACGATGCACGGGCCCGTGGCGCCGTTGATGCTGAAGCTGATCAGCGTGCCCAGCACGCCCGAGGCGATGGCCACGGTCATGGCGATGGCAAGCATTGCCTCGAAGCGCTTGGCGAGGAGGAACCCGATGGCGCCGGGAGCGATCAGCATGGCGACGACGAGGATGATGCCGACCGCCTTGAGCGAGGCGACGATGGTGATCGAGAGCAGCGCGAGGAGCCCGTAATGCAGCAGCTTCACCGGCAGCCCGATGGCGCGGGCGTGTTGCGGATCAAAGGCATAGAGCAGGAAGTCGCGGCGCTTGGCGAGGACGATCAGCAGCGTGCCGAGCGCAATGATCGCGGTCTCGATCAGGTCCTGCCAGGTGACGCCGAGCATATCGCCGAACAGGATGTGGCTCAGGTGCTGGTCGGTCTCGATGCGCGAGAACAGCACCAGGCCCACGGCGAACATGCCGGTGAAGACGATGCCCATGGCGGTGTCTTCCTTGATCCGGCTGTTATCCTTCAGGTAGCCGGTGCTCACTGCGGCAAACAGCCCGGCGACGAACGCCCCGATGGCGATCGGCAGGCCGATCACATAGGCGATGACGATGCCGGGCAGCACGGCGTGTGAGATCGCGTCGCCCATCAGCGACCAGCCCTTCAGCACCAGGAAGCACGACAGTACTGCCGAGACAGCGCCGACAAGGATCGCGACGATGAGCGCACGCTGCATGAAGTCGTAGGTCAAGGGCTCGACGAAAAAGGCGTAGAGCGCGTCCATCAGTTCACTCCCGCTTCGCGCAAAGCTCGCCGCCGCGCCGCGAGCCGCCCATGCTTGGGGGCAAAGAAGAAGGCGAGGAGGAACAATGCCGTCTGCAGGGAGACGATGACGCCGCCGGTGGCGCCATCGAGGAAGAAGCTGATATAGGCGCCGACCGCCGCGGTAGCCGAGCCGAGGATCACCGCAATGACGAGCAGGTTCCGGAACCGGTCGGTCAGGAGATAGGCCGTGGCGCCCGGCGTCACCACCATGGCGATGACGAGGATGGCGCCGACCGTCTGCAGCGCGGCGACCGTACAGGCGGCGAGCAGCGCGAAGAACAGCACCTGCAGGGCGCGCGGGTTGAGCCCGACGGTGCGCGCATGGTTCTCGTCGAAGAACACCAGCATCAGGTCCTTCCACTTGAGGATGAGGATCGCCAGCGACACCAGCGAGATGATCACCACCTGGATGACGTCGCCGTCCGAGATGCCGAGAATGTTGCCCATGACGATCGCCTGCACGTCGACGGCGGTCGGATTGAGCGACACGATGAGCAGGCCCAGGGCGAAGAACGAGGTGAAGATAATGCCGATGACGGCGTCCTCCCTCAGCTTGGTCCGCGCCCGCACCAGCACCATCGACGCGGCGGCGAGGCCACCGGCGACGAACGCGCCGGCCGAGTAGGGGAGGCCGAGGAGGTACGCCACGGCGACACCCGGCACCACCGCATGCCCGAGCGCGTCGCCGATCAGCGACCAGCCCTTCAGCATCAGGTAGGCGGAAAGGAAGGCGCAGACCGCGCCGACCAGAGCCGACACCCACATCGCCTTGACCATGTAGTCGTAGGAGAAGGGGACGAGCAGTTCCTCGATCATTTCTCGTCCCGTGCCTTGCTGGGTGAAGCCGGCTTGCTGCCGCCATTCTCGCCATAGAACACCACCGGGCGCTCGTCGTCGGTGAGCACCGTGACGCGGCGCTGGTCCTTGTCGTCGTGGAGGTCATCGCCGGCGAGATGGAAGTGCCGCAGCACGCCGCCGAACGCCTTCTCGAGATTGGTCTGGGTGAACACTTCGGCGGTAGGGCCGAAGGCCAGCACGGTGCGGTTGACCAGCACCACCTGGTCGCAGAAATCCGGCACGCTGCCAAGGTTGTGGGTCGAAACCAGCATCAGCTGGCCCTGGCTGCGCAGCTCCTGCATCAACGCGATGATCGCCGCTTCCGTCTGCACGTCCACCCCGGTGAACGGCTCGTCGAGCAGGATAATCCGGCCCTCCTGCGCCAGCGCCCGGGCGAGGAACACCCGCTTCTTCTGCCCTCCCGAGAGCTCGCCGATCTGGCGCTTGCGATAGTCGCTCATGCCGACCCGAGCCAGCGATTGCTCGACCAGCTCGCGGTCGCGGGCCGAAGGCATGCGGAAAAAGCCCATATGGCCCTGCCGCCCCATCATCACCACGTCCTCGACCAGGACGGGGAAGTTCCAGTCGACCTCCTCGGCCTGCGGCACATAGGCGACGATGTTGCGCTTCAGCGCCTCGCGCACCGGCAGGCCGGCGATCCGGACCTCGCCGGCGATCGGCTGCACGAAACCCATGATCGCCTTGAACAAAGTAGATTTGCCGCTGCCATTGACGCCGACGAGGCCGGCAATGGTGCCGGCCCCGAGCCCGAAGGTGGCATCCCGCAGCGCCACATTGCCATTGGGGTAGGCGACCGTGACGCCCTCGACCTCGAGGCTCGGCTGCGGCGCCGGATTCCATGCCTCGTGCGGCACGTTGGCGGTGAGGGTCACTTCCCAAATCCCTTGGCGATGGTGTCGACGGTGACTTCGAGCAGCTTGAGGTAGGTAGGCGTCGGGCCGTCGGCTTCGCTCAGCGAGTCGACATAGAGGATGCCACCATAGGCGGCGCCGGTTTCCTTGGCGACTTGCTTGGCCGGCTTGTCCGACACCGTACTCTCGGAGAACACCACCGGGATCTTGTTGGCGCGCACCGCGTCGATGACCTTCCGCACCTGCTGCGGCGTGCCCTGCTGGTCGGCATTGATCGGCCAGAGGTAGAGCTCCTTCATGTTGTAGTCGCGGGTCAGATAGCTGAAGGCGCCCTCGCTGGTCACCAGCCAGCGCTGCTCGACCGGGATCTGCTCGAGACGAGCCCGCAGCGGCGCATCGAGCGCCTTGATCTGCTCGGAATAAGCTGCGGCGTTGGCATCGTAGGCTGCGGCATTGGCCGGATCGTACTGCACCAGCGCCTTGCGGATGTTCTCGACATAGATCAGCGCGTTGTTCGGCGACATCCAGGCATGCGGGTTCGGCTTGCCGGTGTATGGACCCTCACCGATGCTCATCGGCTCGACCCCATCGCTCACCACCACCTGCGGCACGTTCTTCACGTTGTCGAAGAATTTCACGAACCACTGTTCGAGGTTCATGCCGTTCCACAGCACCAGGTTGGCGCCCTGCGCCCTGACGATATCGCGTGGCCCCGGCTGGTAGCCGTGGATCTCGGCGCCCGGCTTGGTGATCGACTCGACCACTGCCGCGTCGCCAACGACGTTGCGCGCGATGTCGGCGATGATGGTGAAGGTCGTCACCACCTTGAACTTTTCCTGCGCCAGAGCGGGCAGGGCCAGCATCCCGGCCAATAGAGCGAGGGCCAGGACGGTGAGGCGGCGGCGCGTAATCATCGGTCGAGGCAATCCCTTGTTGCGAATGGTTCTTAATAGCATCTAACAGGCGATGCTTGTCAACTGTCCCCTGCGCGAGATGTCGCGGCGGCGGCGCGCCGGTTGCTTTCAGAGGCGGTTTCTTCCACGATTGCGAAAAACACCGAGCCGCGAACAAATCGCCTCGGTCTGGGGGATTCCGTCTATGCCTGCCTTTCGCCTGATCGACGCCAAGCTGCCTGATTTCGGCATTCCAGCAACGCGTCCGGAACTCGACCGTTCCGTCTATCTTGCCCGCTTCGCCGCCCTCGGCCGGGCCCGTCGCGCCGCTGGGCTCGATGCGCTGGTGGTCTATGCCGATCGCGAGCATTCGGCGAACCTCAGCTACATCACTGGTTTCGATCCGCGCTTCGAGGAAGCGCTGCTGCTGATCACCCCCGACACCACCCCGACCCTGCTGGCTGGCCCCGAGAATCTCGGCCGCGCCGCCAATGCCGCCATCGAGGTCGAGGCGCGGCTCTATCCACCGTTCGGGCTGCTCGGGCAGGATCGCACCAAGACCCCGGCGCTGGCCGAAGTGCTGCGCAACGCCGGCATTGCAGCCAACCAGCGCGTCGGCGTGCTCGGCTGGAAATACTTCGGACCCGACGAGGCGTCGAAGCCGGAATCCTGGCTCGAGACGCCGTCCTACATCGTCGACACTTTGCGCCAGATCGTCGGCACTGATGGCCGCGTGGTGAATGCCAATGCCTTGCTGATGCACTCGGTGACCGGCCTCCGCGCCGTCAACGAGATCGTCCAACTCGCCCAGTTCGAATTCGGAGCGGTCGCCTGCTCGGAAGCCGTCAAGGCGCTGATCGCCAATGTACGGCCGGGGATGAGCGAGTTCGACGCGGTGCAGCAGATGCGCCTCGGCGTGCTGCCGCACTCATGTCACACCATGTTCTCGTCCGGCGACAAACTGGTCGGGCTCAACAGTCCGTCGGGTAAGAAGCTCAAAAAGGGCGACCCGATGACCTCGGCCGTTGGCTACTGGGGTGGCCTGTCGAGCCGCATGGGCTGGCTGGTCGAGGATGAGTCGGAGCTTCCATCCAATGTCCGCGACTATGTCGACCGCCTCGCCGGACCCTATTTCACCTGCGTCGCCGAGTGGTACGAAACGATCGGCATCGGCGTCACCGGTGGTGAACTCGATGCGCTGGCACGCCGTCACCTCGATACGCCGTTCTTCAAGCTGGTGCTCAATCCGGGCCACCTGATTCACCTCGACGAGTGGATGAATACCCAGGTCTATCCCGGCTCGAAGGAACCCTTCCTGTCGGGTCAGGCCGTGCAGTGCGACATCATCCCGGCCGCTGGTCCGCCCTACTATGGCGCCAACATCGAAGACGGTATTGCACTGCTCGACGAGCGGGGCAGGGCCGAGCTGAAGGTCGATTTCCCCGAGGTCTGGGGCCGCATCGAGGCGCGGCGGGCCTTCATGGGCGATGTGCTCGGCATCCGGCTGAAGCCCGAGGTGTTGCCGCTCTCCAACCTCGCCGGCGCGATGCCACCATACTGGCTGTCGCCCAACCGTATCGTTTCCAAAGCGTGATGTGATCGCGCGCGCTCACTTGCCAATCTTGCGCGCGCCGATTATCTCGTTTGGCATCGACATTTGGCTGACTTCCGGCCGTATGCCCCCGCTCTCGGTCAGGCGCACGATAGGACTTCCAAAATTCGACTGACCGGGCAGGGTGATCGCATGTCGTTCTGTCCACCACATCACTGCGAAGAGGGACTCCCCCGATGGAAAAGGGCACCGTCAAATTCTACAACGATCAGAAGGGCTACGGCTTCATTCAGCCTGACAGCGGCGCGAAGGACGTGTTCGTGCACGCCACCGCTCTGCAGCGCGCTGGCCTGACCGGCCTGAGCGAAGGCCAGAAGGTCTCGTTCGAGACCGGCGAAGACCGCCGCACCGGCAAGATCGCCGTCACCGAGATTTCGGCCGCCTGATCTGGCGTAGAAATTGAACTGAAAGGCCGGGTACCCTGAGGGTGCCCGGCCTTTCTCTTTTCAGGCACGCGCCCACGGGCTGTAGCTGCCGACGCTCCACAGGTGCCCCTCGGGGTCGAGGCAGGCAAAGCCCCGGCCGCCGTAACTCTCGGTGCGAATCTCGCGCACGATTTCGGCGCCGTTCGCTTTCGCCTTCTCATAGACCCCATCCACATCGTCGACGATCACGTAGGGGCTCTGCGTCGTGCCGCCCAGCTTGTCGGGTGTCGAGATGGCGCGACCGAACTCGGTATGCGGATGCGGCGAGCCCAGCATGATCATGCCGTCGCCGAGCCGCAGCTCGGCATGCGAGATGCCGCCATTGCCGTCGCTGTTGATCTCGTGCCGGACGAAGCCGAAGTTTTCGCACAGCCAGTCGATCATGGCCGGCGCGTCCTCATAGGTGAGGCAGGGGATAACTGTTGAAGCCATCGCTCATCTCCATTGTTGGCTTGGAGACTCGCACCCGGTCCCCGTCCGGTCTTGGAGATTTGTTACCTTGGTGGCGCGAGAAGGCTGCCATCCGGCAAGATGTCCCGCAGTAGCGCCGTGGGCGATTGACCGCTCATCGAGCGGAACTCGCCATTGAAGTGCGACTGGTCGGCATAGCCGCAGGCATAGGCGAGGTCGGCCAGCGACTGTACGCGGCCTGAGCGTAGCGCCGAGAGTGCCGTCTCGAACCGCAGCAGCCGCGCCACCGTCTTCGGCGTCATGCCGATCTCGCGCCGGAACAGCGTGCCCAAGTGCTTGCGACTGACCTCGAGCCCCGCCGCCAGCGCGCCGATATCGAGGCTTCCGCCGGCCGCGACCAGTTGCGCATAGCCGGCCTCGACCAGCGGCGTCGGCGCCGCGTTGTGCGCGAGCCGCTCGAGCAGATAGCCCTCGAAGATCGCAAAGCGCTGCGGCCAGTCCCGAGCATGCGCCAGCCGATCCTCGAGACCACGGAACGCTGAGCCGAGCACCGCATCCGCCGGCACCACCGATCCGGCGATCTCGTGGAGGTCGAGGCCGAGGATGCGGCGGGCGCCGAGCGGGGTAAAGTTGACCTGCATGCAGAAGGCGTGGCCGGGCGAGCCGACTAGCGTCGGCTGGTCGGTGAGGCCGGCGACGAACCCCTGTCCCAGCCGCACGCGCTCGGTCCCATCACCACCGAAGACGCTGAAGTGATGCTCGAACACCAGGATCAGCGGAATACCCGAGAAGGGCAGCTCCCGCCGCACCAGCGGTGCGCCGCCGGTTTCGACATAGCCCTCGAGCTCGATGACATGCGGTTGCAACGACGCGGGTGGCCGCTTGCGCCACAGCGTCCAGCGGCCGTGTTCCGACGCGTGATCGAACCTCACGATACCGGCCATCTCGTCCATCCGGCGAGTCTAGCCGTTCAGCTCGAGCGGCGAAACCTTACTTCTTGCCGCTGCCGGCCTCGCCCCAGGTGATCAGCCGGGCGCTGCGATGGCCGCTCAGATAGATCCACAGCCAGCTGATCGCCACCGAGATGCGGTTCTTGAGTCCGATCAGGAAGTAGATGTGGGCGAGGCCCCAGGTCCACCAGCCGATCCAGCCGGTGAGCTGGAGCCAGCCGAAATCGATCAGCGCGGCGCTCTTGCCCACCGTGGCGATGTCGCCCAGGTGCTTGTAGCGGAACGGACCGACCGCCTGTCCGGCGAGCCGGGCGCGGATCACCGAGGCCGCATACTTGCCGCCCTGCTTGGCCGCATCGCCGATCCCCGGCACCGGCTTGCCGTTGGGCGCCAGCACGGTGACCGTGTCACCGATGGCGAAGATGTTCGGGCTGCCCGGCACCGTGAGGTCGGCTTCGACCTTGATCCGCCCGGCGCGATCCGCCTCGGCACCCAGCCACTTGGCCGCCGGCGAGGCCAGCACGCCCGCCGCCCAGATAATGGTATTGGCGCGCAGCTCCTGGCCGTCGAAGCGCACCGTATCGGCCGTCACCTCGGTCACCGGCTGGCCCAGCATCACCTCGACGCCGAGCTTTTCCAGCGCCGACTTGGCATAGGCCGAGAGATTCTCGCGGAAGTTGGCCAGCACCCGCGGCCCGGCTTCGATCAGAACGACGCGGGCCTCTTCCGGCTTGATCGAGCGGAACTCGTGCTTCAGCGAGGTGCGCGCCAGCTCGATTACCGCACCGGCCAGTTCCACCCCGGTCGGGCCGGCGCCGATGATGGCAAAGGTCAGCAGCGCCTTGCGCTTGTCTGGATCGGTTTCGCGCTCCGCCGCCTCGAAGGCCAGCAGCAGCCGGCGCCGCATCGCGGTGGCGTCTTCGAGCGTCTTGAGGCCGGGCGCGAACGGCTCCCAGTCGTCATGGCCGAAATAGGCGTGCCGGGCGCCGGTGGCGATGATCAGGCTGTCGTAGGGAACTCGCCCGCCATCTTCGAGCTCGACCAGCTGCGCCGTCTTGTCGATGCCGGTGACGTTGCCGAGCAGCGTCGTCACTTCCGGCCGGTGCTTCACCAGCATGCGGATCGGCCAGGCGATTTCCGATGGGCTGAGGGCGGTGGTCGCGACCTGATAGAGCAGCGGCTGGAACAGGTGATGGTTGCGCCGGTCGATGACGGTGATGTCGACATCGGCGCCCTTGAGCTTCTGGATGGCGGCCAGGCCACCAAACCCGCCGCCGATCACGACGACCCGATGCCGTTGAGCCGAGTTGGTCATTTCAAACCCCACTTGCAGTGCCCGCACTGCATGTAGGTGTTTGATTCATAATGCTCAATGAACGGCGGCCGCGCCGGGCGCAGGCCTCGTATGCGCCCGAAGCGCTTTCAGGAAAGGTTGCAGACCTTTCCGGTTCGGAAGCGCGACAGAACCAGGAGGCACAGGGGAGAAAACGGAGGGAGCCTTGCACGATCATGCATGGGGGTAAGGCTCCCTCCGCGATGGCGCTCTTCGCGCCGTGCCCCGCCGCAAGGGCGGGGAATGCGTTTAGGCGGCTGAGCCGTCGAAATTGCGGCGCGCCGCTTCGATGCTCTGCTGGTTGCGCACCGCGAACGAACCGAGCGGGCGGACACTGGCGGCGAAGTCGCGGCCGAGTTCGGTCAGCTCGTACTCCACCCGCGGCGGGATGGTGGCGAAGGCGGCGCGCGCCGCAAAACCGTGGCGCTGCAGGTTACGCAGCGTCTGCGTCAGCTGCTTCTGCGAGATGCCGTCTACGGCGCGCGAGATCTCGTTGAACCGCAGCTTGCCGTCCCGCATCACCGACAGCACGTCGACGGTCCAGCGGGCGCCGGCGAGATCGAGGAGGTCGTGAACAATCTCAAACTGATTGGCCATGTCGTAATACCCTGTAGTTGGTGTGGTCCACCCGGCCGCGTGCGGCCGGGCTTGGTCGTTATTCGCCCATGGCGTGGGCGCGCTCCTCCGCCGTCATCGGCTTTGCCGCCTTCGGCCGGCGGAGCAGGAAGACGATCGGCAGCGACACGAAGGTCAGGATCATCATCAGGTGGAAGTCATCCAGGAAGGCCAGCATCGCCGCCTGCTGGGTGATCATCCCGTGGATGGTGCCGACCACGTTGGCAAAGCCGCCATAGGCCGCCGCGAAGTCGCGCAGCGGACCGGAGTCCAGCGTGATCCGTTCCGCCAGCTCGCCATAGTTCACCACCTGCATCTGTGCCAGGATCGTCGTCACCACCGAAATGCCGACGCCCTGGCCGACATTGCGGATCAGGCTGAACATCGCCGTCGCGTCGACCCGGTACTTCGCATTGATGGTGGCGAAGGCCAGCGAGTTGAGCGGCACGAACACAAAGCCCATGCCGATGCCCTGCAGGAACCCCGAGATGAGGATCGGACCCGACCCCATGACGATGTCGAACTCGGTCATCATGTAGAGCGAGTAGCCCATCAGCAGCGTGCCGCCGACGACCAGCAGGCGCGGATCGTACTTCGACACCAGCCGGCCGACGACGATCATCGACACCATCGTGCCGATACCGCGCGGGCCCATTAAGAGGCCTGTCTCGATCACCGGAAAGCCCATCAGGTTCTGCAGCATCGGCGGCAACAGCGCGAGGCCCGAGAACAGCGTGATGCCGGTGATGAAGATCAGCACCAGGCCGGTGACGAGGTTCCGGTCTTTGAACATCCCCATGTCCATGAACGGGTTCTCGGCGGTGAGGCAATGGACGATGAACACCCAGAGGCCGGAGATGGCCAGCAGCAGGTAGAGCCAGATCTCGGTCGAGTCGAACCAGCCGACGCCCTGACCGCGGTCGAGCAGCATCTGCAGCGAAGCCACGGCGAGCGCCAGCATGCCGAAGCCGAAGAAATCGAACTTGCGGATCTTGATCACGGTGTTCGGCATCAGCGCCGCCAGCATGAAGAAGGCGACGATGCCGACCGGCAGGTTGACGAGGAACACGGCGCGCCAGTTGAACGTCTCGGTCAGCCAGCCGCCCAGCGTCGGCCCGATGATCGGCCCGAACATGATGCCGGCGCCGAAAATCGCCATGGCCTGCCCGAGCTGTTCGCGCGGGTTGATGTCCATCATCGTCGCCTGCGCCAGTGGCACCAGCATGGCGCCGCAGACGCCCTGGATGACGCGGAACGCCACCATCTGCGCGAGGTTGGTGGCGATGCCGCAGAGCAGCGACGCCGCGGTGAAGCCGACAACGGCCGCGAGCAGCAGGTTGCGCCGGCCGAAACGGTCGGAGAACCAGCCAGTCAGCGGCGTCGCGATGGCCGCGGCGACAATATAGGAGGTCAGCACCCAGTTGATCTCGTCCTGCGACGCGCCGAGGCTGGCGCGCATATGGGGCAGGGCGACGTTGGCGATCGTGGTGTCGAGCACCTGCATGATCACCGCCACCATGATGGCGGCGGTGAGCAGGCCCTTGTTCTTGACGACGACCGTAGGGGCCGAAACGGCGGCAGCGGCGGCGGCCATGTTAGAGCGCCTTCTGGCTTTCGGCAGCCTCTGCCCCAGCGGGCTTGGTGTCGACGTTGACGGTGGCGCTCATGCCGGCGCGGAGCAGGTCGGTGCCCGTGTCGCAGGCGATGTTGACCGGCACGCGCTGCGTGACCTTCACCCAGTTTCCGGTTGCGTTCTGCGCCGGGATCAGCGCGAACTCCGCACCGGTCGCTGCGCCGATCGAGGCGACCTGACATTCGATCGCGAGGCCGGGATAGGCATCGACCTTCACCTCGGCCGGCATGCCGACGGCGAGGGTGGTCAGCTGCGTTTCCTTGAAGTTGGCCTCGACCCAGGTGTCGCCGGTCTCCACCAGCGTCGCGATGGTCGAGCCGGTATTGATGAACTGGCCGACATTGAGGCTCGCCACCTGGCTGACGATGCCGGCGGCCGGAGCGAGCACCGTGCTCTTGTCGAGGTTGCGCTGGGCGTTGTCGCGCGCCGCGAGCGCTGCGCGCACTGCCGGATGGTCATCGGTCTTGATGCTGGGGTCGCCGCCGAGCGCTGCCGTGGCATTGGCCACGTCCTGCTGCTCCAGCGCCACGTTGCTCTCTGCCTGCTGGAGCGCCAGCCGCGAGTCATCGAGTGCGGACTCGGCCGAAATCCCCTGTTTCTGCAGGTTCGAAGCGCGATCCCATTCCTTCTGCCGGATGGCGAGGGTGGCATTGGCGGCCTGGAGCTTGGCGTTGGCAATCGAATAGCCGACCCGCAGCTGCTCGACATTCACCCGCGCCGTGGCAAGCGCTGCGTCGGACTGGCTGAGCGCAATGCGATAGGGCTCGGGGTCGATGGCGAACAGCGCATCGCCGGCCTTCACCGCCTGGTTGTCCTTGACCGCCACCGAGACGATGCGGCCGGCCACGTCGGACGAGATCGACACCTTGGACTGCTGCACATAGGCATTGTCGGTTTCGACATAGCGCCCGCCGGTCAGCCAGAAATAGCCGCCGCCCGCCGCCAGCACTACCGGCACGGCCAGCATGATCGCCAGCCGCCGGCCGGAGCGCTTCTTCTTGGCCGGAGCTTCAGGCGCCGCCGGAGCAGCAGTCTCGGGCTTCGCCGCTTCAACGGCTGATGCGGTGACTGGTTTGGCTTCGCCGGGGGCAGGGGGCGTGACACGGGCGTTCATAATCAGACTTCCTCGAGATCGGCCGTCTGGCCGGATAGGTTTGCGCGCATCCTCGTGAGCGCGGTGATCACGGTTTGCCGTTCCTCGGGGGTGACCCCCTCGAGCGCGGCCTCATACATTGCCAGCCCGACCTTCCGGGCGGTGGTGAAAATCTCTTCGCCCTCGGCAGTCAGCCGGGCGAGCTTGGCGCGGCTGTCGGTGGGGTCGGGGTAGCGGTCGAGCAGGCCGCGCTTTTCCAGCCGGTCGAGCACCCCCGATACCGTCATCGGATCGGTGTCGGTCGCCGTCGCCAGCGCCACCTGGGTGATCCCCTCGTTGATCGCCACCTGCGCCAGCACCCGCCACTGCGGCAGCGTGATGCCGTGGACCCGCGCCTCTTCCTCGAAGCGCCGCTTCATCAGCCGGGCCACTTCATGGATCAGATAGCCCATTGGGGCCTGGTGCTTGTACGTCTGGTTGGATTTCATAAGCGCACATATAATAAGCGCACATACGAAGTCAACGAACGGAACTATTAGAACCCAAGCTAAATCTGCATGGCTGGCATTTTCGCCCCGCATGCCAGCACCTGCCGCCGAAAACTTCCTTGGCGCTGTCGAATTTCGCTTTCGCCGTTCGACCAGTTGGTGAGCCCCAGAACGGGGCACTCAGGATCGTCGCAAGGCAAGGAAACACCATGACCGCCACTTACACCTTTGACATCTTCAGCAGCCTCGACGGCTTCGGGTCCCACAAGGGCGACTGGGGCGGCTACTGGGGCAAACAGGGGCCGGAGTTCCTCGCGCACCGGTTGGCCCAGTAT
>NZ_LAJE02000186.1 GCF_000970465.2 Devosia insulae DS-56 | reverse complement strand
GAGATGACGGCCGGCCGAACGTGCGAGAGGGGGACTGACTGACGCCATGGGCAGATCGATTGCCACCATCAAGGACGTTGCGCGCGAAGCCGGCGTGTCGATCTCGACGTTTCCGTCCGTCGCCAACGGTAACAAGCCCGTGTCGGAGGACCTCGCCGCCCCCGTTCCCGACGCGGTGCAGCCGCTTACTTTCTACCCTCACCACATTGCGCGCCTGCTGCACGCCAACCGCTCCCACACGCTGGCTCCCCTCCCCCCCGACATCACCGCGCTCCCGCCCTTCGGCTCGGGCCTGCGCATCGGGCTGTTCGGCGGCAGCTTCAACCCGATCCACGAGGGGCACCGGCTCGTCGCCGAGCAGTGCCTGAAGCGGCTCGATCTCGATGCGGTCTGGCTGCTGGTCTCCCCCGGCAACCCGCTGAAAGATCATTCCGAACTCGCGCCGCTCGAAACCCGCGTCCGCGCGGCGCGCGCGCTCACCGCCAATCCGCGTATCTATGCCACCGGCGTCGAGGCCGCGCACCGCTTCCATTACACTGTCGATACGCTCGACTGGCTGGTCGCCGCCTGCCCCGATACCCGCTTCGTCTGGATCATGGGCGCCGACAACCTTTCCCAGTTCGATCGCTGGGAGCGCTGGCAGGATATCGCCGCGCTCTTGCCGATCGCCGTCTACGCCCGCCCCGGCTCGACGTTTCGCGCCACGGTAAGCAAGGCGGCCATCGCGCTGAAAAAGCGCCGGCTGCCTGAGGAGGCGGCCGAGACACTGGCCAGCAGCGAGCCACCCGCCTGGGTGTATCTCCACGGCATCACTTCACCGCAGTCTTCGAGCGCCATCCGGGCGCGCCGCAAAGCTTCGGCAGATTGAATCCATGTCGCCGCCTTGCAGAACGGCAGACGAAGCGTCATATTGAAGGAGTAGTGGTTATTCGCCACTCAGGATGGGACAGGATTGTTAGCTACGTTGGCGCTAGCCTTTCGACCCAACAACCAAGGACAGCTGAACACGCATGAACCGTGCTCGTGTTGCATGGGCTGAGGCCATTTGATGGCGTCGCCCAAAAAGAAGACCGAAGTCGCGCCGGTGGCCGAGGCCCCGGAACCCCACATGATCGATCTGGTGCTGCAGAGCCTTGACGATGCCAAGGCTGAGCAGACCGTTGCCATCGACATCACCGGCAAGTCGTCGCTCACCGACCATATGGTGGTGACCTCCGGCCGGTCCAACCGTCACGTCAGCGCCGTCGCCGACCAACTGGTCAAGGTGCTGCGCGAGCACGGCTTCGGTAAACCGCGGATCGAAGGACTACCGCACGCCGATTGGGTGCTGGTCGATGCCGGTGACGTCATCGTTCACATCTTCCGGCCCGAAGTGCGCGAGTTCTACAACATCGAGAAGATGTGGGCGGCCGATTTCGCTGCCGACGGTCGCTAGCCTTGGTTTGTCGCGTGACCGAACCGGAAAAGTCTGCAACTTTTCCTGATCACGCTTAGGCGGCGCCTTCGCCTTGCGCATCGCTATCGCCGCCATCGGCCGGATGAAGCAGGGCCCCGAGCGTGAACTGGTCGCGCGCTATCTCGATCGCGCCAAGGCCGCGGGCAAGCCGCTCGCGCTGACCGGGTTCGAGGTGCTCGAATTCGCCGAGTCGCGCGCCACGACCACCGATGGCCGCAAGGCCGACGAAGCCACGACCCTCCGCTCCGCCCTCCCCGAAGGCATCCGCATCGCGCTCGACGAGCACGGCAAGACCATGCAGTCGGCCGCCTTTGCCAACCAGCTCGGCCGCTGGCGCGACGACGGCCGCCCGGCCGTCAGCTTCATCATCGGCGGCGCCGACGGGCTCGACCCGGCTTTCGTGCGCGAAGCCGACCTGACGCTCAGCTTCTCCCCCCTCACCTGGCCGCACCAGCTGGTCCGTATCATGCTGGCCGAGCAGCTCTATCGGACGACCACCATCCTCTCGGGACATCCTTACCACCGCGAGTGACCCCGGTTGCCGCCGCTCGAACGGCATGCCATCTGGAGGCGTCGAAGCTCGGGGCCAGGCATGCAGAAACCGATCGTCCATCACATCCCGGTCTGCCCGTTCTCGCAGCGGCTGGAAATCCTGCTGACCCTCAAAGGCAAGCGTGACGCCGTCGCCTTCTCGGTCGTCGATATCACCCGTCCGCGTCCACCCGAACTGCTGCAGTTCAGCGGCGGCAGCACGGCGTTGCCGATCCTCGAAACCGCTGACGGCGTGCTGAAGGAAAGTCTGGTCATCCTGCGCTATCTCGACGAGACCTTTGCCGAGCCCCCGATCGCGCGCGCCACGCCCTACGAGCGCGCCGTGGAAAACATGCTGATCGCCATGGAAGGCGATTTTACCTCGAGCGGCTACCGCCTGGTGATGAACCAGGACGAAGCACGGCGCGCGGCGTTGCATGATGCGGTTCTCGCCCAGTATCGACGGCTCGACGCGTTCCTTACGACCCATAACCCGGCCGGCACCTTCCTGTTCGAGCACTTCGGGCTGGCCGAGGCGGTCTTCACTCCGATGTTCGTGCGCTTCTCCTTCCTTGCCTATTTCGAGGATTTCGAGCTGCCCGCCGCAGGCTTCGAGCGCGTCCTGCATTGGCGTGCCGCCTGCCTGGCGCATCCCGCCGCTCAGCAGGTGAGCAGCGAGGAAGTGGTCAAGGCCTACTACGACTATGCCCGCGGCGCCGGTAACGGCGCGCTACCCGCGGGGCGAGCCCGTTCCAGCTTCGTTTTCGAGCCGCATTGGCGCGGCCGCCCCTGGCCTCCCAAGGACAAGTACAGCCCCGGCGCGACCGATATGGAGTTGGGCCTCGTGGCGGCAGGTTGAACTTTCCGCGCCCCGCCATCCAAAAGACAAACCCCCGGACTATCGGGCTCTGCGCTATGGTCGCGTGATCATGATTCGGGTGAACCAGGAAGTTTGATGCCGGCAACGGGCTGGTCGAGACGTGCAATTGCCGCGGGCGCCGCTTTGGCGCTGGCGCTTGCCACCGCCGCGCTGGCTCAACAGGCGACGCCGGAAGCTCCCGTCGCCGCGCCGGATGCCACGGCCCCGGCCGCCGCTCCTGCTGATACGACTGCGCCACCCACCGCTCCCGCCGATGCAACGCCTCCCGATGCCGCGCCCGCAGAGGGCGCCGCCACCCCCGACCTCAATCTCCGCCCCGCCGTCGATGCAGCGGCGCCCACCATGGCGACATCAGGCGCGCCTGCCGATCCCGAGATGGCCGCGCAGCAGCAGGCTCTCGATGAGCTCGAGGCCTCGATCTCCGTCACCAAGGAGCGCGCCGATGCGCTGAAAAAAGAGATCGCCGATATGCAGGGCGATCGCACCAAGCAGAACGCCGCGCTGATTGCCGCGGCCGAGCGGGTGAAGCGCGCCGAAACCGACATCGTTGCGCTCGAGGACAAGCTCGGCGAGCTGATCGTCCAGGAGCTCGAGGTCCGCGGCCGCCTCGATGGCGCCGACGAGAACATCTCCAACGTCCTCGCCGCGCTCGAGCGGATCTCGCGCAACCCGCCTCCGGCGCTGATCGTCAATCCGTCCGACGCGCTGGGCTCCGCCCGCTCCGCCATCCTGCTTTCGGCCATCATGCCCGAACTGCAGAAGAAGGCCGACACCGTGATGGCCGACCTCAGCGAGCTCGGCAAGATCAAGGCCGATGCGCTCGAGCAGCAGGGCAAGCTCGAGGCGAACCTGCAGATCCTCGAGGAAGAGCAACTGCGCATCGGCACGCTGATCGCCGCGCGCAAGGAGAACGAGAACCGCGCCACCACCGCGCTCGCCGCCGAGGAAGCCGAAGCCCAGGCGCTGGCCGACAAGGCCACCTCGCTGAAGCAACTGATCGACGACCTGCAGAAGCGCGCCGCCGCGGTCGCCACTGCCGCCGAGGCGACTGCCGCGGCGAACGCCGGCGGCAGCACCCCGACGCTCGACAAGGACACGGTCCGCCTCGCCCTCGCCAATACCGATCGCAGCGAGCCGGCCGTGCCGTTCGCCCAGGCCAAGGGCTTCCTCACCATGCCCTCGAGCGGCGTCACGGTGATCGACTATGGCGCCGGCGATGGCTTCGGCGGCATCTCGCGCGGCCTCTCGGTGGTCACCCGCGCCGACGCCCAGGTGGTCTCACCTGCCGATGGCTGGGTGATGTTCCAGGGCGACTACCTCAATTATGGCCAAATCGTCATCCTCAATGCCGGTCAGGATTACACGATCCTTCTGGCCGGGCTGGCCAAGGTCGATGTGCAGATCGGCCAGTTCGTGATGATGGGAGAACCCGTCGGCACTATGGGATCACAGACAATTGGCCGTACCGTCGCGACCAGTGCTGGTGTCTCCCGCCCGACCCTCTATATTGAAATGCGAAAGAACAACGAGCCCGTTGACCCCACGGGATGGTGGTCGGTGGCTTCTGTTCCAACCCAGAGTGGATAGAATTTGATGCGCTTGACGCCCCTCCGCATAGTCGCCTCGATGGCTGCCGTGTTCACGCTCGGCCTCGCCTGTGCACCGCTGATCGCGCAGGACCAGACGCCGGCCACCGATGCCACCGCTCCCGCCAGCACCCCGCGCAGCGCCGACGAGGTCTATTCCGATCTCGACCTGTTCGGCGAAGTGTTCGACCGCATTCGCGCCGAGTATGTCGAAGCCCCCGATGAGCGCAAACTCATTCACGCGGCGCTGCAGGGCATGCTGACCTCGCTCGATCCGCATTCGGGCTACATGGAGCCGGTCGAATATTCCGACGTGCAGGAGGATACCTCCGGCCAGTTCGGCGGGCTGGGCATCGAAGTGCAGATGGAAGATGGGGTGATCAAGGTCGTCTCGCCCATCGACGACACCCCGGCCGCCAAAGCCGGCATCCTCGCCAACGATTTCATCGTCGAGCTCGACGGCACCCAGGTGCAGGGGCTCACCCTCGACCAGGCGGTCGAGAAGATGCGCGGCCAGGTCGGCACCAAGATCACCGTCACCGTGGTCCGTGAAGGCGTCACTGAGCCCTTGAAGTTCGAGCTGACCCGCGACGTCATCGCCACCCGCGCCGCCCGCATGACCATGGAAGGCGATGTCGGCGTCATCCGTCTCGCCCGCTTCTCCGAGCAGGCCTTTGTCGGCGTGCAGAAGGCCATCGACGACATCTACAAGGCCGCCGACGGCAAGGCCCCCAAGGGCATCATCCTTGACCTCCGCAACAACCCAGGCGGCCTCGTCGACCAGGCGGTGTTCGTCTCCGACGCCTTCCTCAAGCAGGGCGCCGTGGTGCTGACCCGCGGCCGTATCGAGCAGGAAAGTGCCCGCTACGACGCCAAGCCCGACGCGCTCGACCAGAAGCTCGCCGACGTGCCGATGGTGGTGCTGATCAATGGCGGCTCTGCCTCGGCCGCCGAGATCGTCGCCGGTGCGCTGCAGGACCATAAGCGCGCCACCGTCGTCGGCACCCGCTCGTTCGGCAAGGGCTCGGTGCAGTCGATCATCCCGCTCGGCGCCGATGGCGCCATGCGGCTGACCACGGCGCGCTACTACACGCCGAACAACCGCTCGATCCAGGCCTCCGGTATCCAGCCCGACATCCTCATCACCCAGGATGTCCCCGAGGAGTTCAAGGGCCGCGACGAGATCATCGGCGAAGCCGCGCTGCCGGGCGAAATCGGTGGCGGCACCGAGGAGAAGGCCACTGTCGGCTCCTCGGTCTACGTCCCCGCCGAGAAGGACAAGGACAATCAGCTGCAATACGCCATCAAGCTGATCGACGGTCTCGAGACCAACGAGGCCTTCCCGCCCAAGGCGGCCGGTTAACAAGACCTCAAGCGGCAGGGTTAACGCTTCCTTACCCTTTGCCCGTCACACAATGAGCCTGATGCGGGGTGGCGATTCGCCGCCCCGTTCGATTCCCGCCGGGGCGTAGCCAGGCTTGGCCGCGCCGCCGTTCGCAGCATGGGATGAAGGCCAGACCGATGACCGACCTCAGCGCGCCCCTCGTTCGCCGCAAGGCGAGGCAAGCCAAGGCCGACGCTGCCGCGGGGAGCGCCCCGCCCCGCCGTCACATCCCGGTCACCCGTATCGCCCTCGGGCTCGTTGCGCTGATCGCCATCGGCGTCACCGCCCGCATCATGCTGGTCGATGATCCCGAAGGCGGCCGCCCCAGCGCCACCGTCGATATTGCCGGCAGCACCCCCGCCAACAGCATCGCCGGCGCCGTCTCCGTGCCGCCGGGCGGCGTCACCATCACCGCCGACCCCGAGATGTTCCCGGTGGCGCCGGCCGACACGGTGCCGGAGACGGCCGATACCGCGCTGATCGACCCGGCAGCACTCGACCCCGAGATGCTCGAGGAAACCGAGTTCGGCGCCATCCCCCGCATTTCGGGCACCGGCATCCGCCCGTTCGATGTCTATTCGCGCCCCTCCAGCACCCCCGCCACCTCCGGTGGCAAGCCGTTGATCGCCATCGTCGTCTCCGGCCTCGGCCTCAACACCGAAGGCACGCTCGATGCCATCAGCAAGCTACCCGAGGAAGTGACGCTGGCCTTCGCCCCCTACGGCAAGACTCTCGAGCGCACCGTCGGGGCGGCGCGCGCCGAAGGCCACGAGCTGTTCCTCGAAGTACCGCTCGAGCCGTTCGATTACCCCGAGAACGACCCTGGCCCCGATACCCTGCTCACCGGCCAGGCCCCGCGCGACAATCTCTCCAAGCTGTTCAAGGTGATGAGCAGCTTTCCCGGCTATGTCGGGCTGATCAACAATATGGGCGCCCGCTTCACCGCCTCGGGCGCCGATTTCGGCCCGATGATGGAGGAACTCGGAGCGCGCGGTCTGGGTTACCTCGATGATGGCTCATCCAACCGTTCGCTCGCCCCGCAGCTCGCCCGCGCCAATCGCGTCCCCTTCGGCCGGATCAACACCATGATCGATGCCAACCCGGCGCGTGCCCCCATCCTCGCCGCCCTCTCAGACCTCGAGAAGCAGGCGCGCGAACAGGGGTACGCCATCGGCATCGTCTCCGCCTTGCCGGTATCGGTCGAAGCGGTTACCGAGTGGGCGAGGGGCCTCGGCGAGCGCGGTATCGAGATCGGGCCGGCCAGCGCCCTGATGGTGGGAGAACAGAGCTGATGCCCAAGCCCTCTGACAGGCCAAAGCGCGAAGAGCTGCCTTACCGCGATTGCGTCGGCACCGCCGTGTTCAACGCCGAGGGGCTGGTGTTCATCGGCCGCCGCATGGCCGATGGCTCGGCCGACCGCACCGAGGTCAACGCGCCCTGGCAGATGCCGCAGGGCGGCATCGACAAGGGTGAGACCCCGATCGAAGCCGCCTGGCGCGAACTGTTCGAGGAAACCTCGATCCGCACCGCCGAGCTGATCGCTGAAGCGCCCGAGTGGATCTACTACGACCTGCCCGACGAAGCCCTCGGCATCGCGCTCAAGGGCAAATACCGCGGCCAGCGCCAGCGCTGGTTCGCCTTCCGCTTCACCGGCAAGGACAGCGACATCGACGTCACCAACCCCGGCGACGGCCACCCCGCCGAATTCGATACGTGGCGCTGGGAAAAGCTCGAAACCCTGCCGGATCTGATCGTGCCGTTCAAACGCGACGCCTACCTGAAGATCGTCGAAGCATTCAAGGACGTGCCGGCAGGCGTGCGGGGGTAGCGTTCACCTTGCCACCTTCGAAAAACCGCGCCATCTCTTCCGCATGAAAACCATCGGCCTCATCGGCGGCATGAGCTGGGAATCCACCGCTCACTATTACGCCATCCTCAACCGCGAAACGGCGGCCCGGTTGGGCGGCCTGCACTCGGCGCCCGTCATCGTCCACTCCGTCGATTTCGCTCCGATCGAGGCGCTGCAGCGCGCCGGCAACTGGGACGGCGCCGGTGAGGTCCTCGCTGGCATTGCCCGCTCACTCGAAGCCCAGGGCGCCGGGGTCATCGGCCTTGCGACCAACACCATGCATATCTGCGCCCCGCAGATCATCGCGGCGCTCAGCGTGCCCTTCGTCCATATCGCGGCGCCCACTGCCGACGCCCTCCTTGCCGACGGCATCGGCAAGGTCGGGCTGCTCGGCACCCGCTTCACTATGGAGAAGCGCTTCTACATCGAAGGCCTCGAACAGCGCGGCCTCGAGGTGCTGGTGCCCGATGTGGGGATCACCAACCTCAACGGCATCATCTACGAGGAACTCTGCCTCGGCATCGTCCGCGAGGAGTCGCGCCGTACCTATGTCGATGCCATCACCCGGCTCCAGGCCCGCGGCGCCGAAGCGGTGATCCTCGGCTGCACCGAAATCTGCATGCTGATCGACGACAGCGTCAGCCCGTTGCCGACCTATGACACGACGGACTTGCACGCGCGGGCGCTGGTGGCGGCGGCATTGAGCTGAGGGCGTAGCGAATTGCGAATAGCGAGTAGTGCTTTCCCTACTCGCCACTCGCTACCCACTACTCGCTCGCAGCTAAGCCGCCCGCCGCATCCCGCCATGCGCCTGCTCGGCCACCTGGAACACCTCGACGATCCGGTCGAGCTCGGTGGCCTGTGCTTCGGTCTGCTCGATCGCCGCGTTGGTTTCCTCGACCAGCGCGGCGTTGTGCTGGGTCATCTCGTCCATGGTGCGGACAGCGGTGTTGACCTCTTCGATCGCCGAGGCCTGCTCGTGGCTGTCGCGGGCGATCTTTTCCATCAGCTGGTTCGACGAGCGCGCCGCCACAAGGATCGCCTCGAGCTTTTCGGCGGCTTCCGCCACCAGCCGCGAGCCGGCCTTCACTTCACCGCCCGATTGCTCGATCAGCGCCTTTACTTCGCTGGACGCTCCCGCCGCCGATTGCGCCAGCCGCCGCACTTCGACGGCCACCACCGCAAAGCCCTTGCCGGCATCGCCGGCTCGCGCTGCTTCCACTGAGGCATTGAGCGCCAAGAGGTTCGTCTGGAAGGCGATATCGTCGATCATCCCGATGATGTTCGAGATCTTGCCCGATGAGCTGGTGATCCGCTCCATCGCCGCATTAGCTTCTTGCATCACGCCGCCGCCCTGTTCGGCCGCCAGCGTTACCCGTCCGGAGGCCTGGCTCGCCTGCTGGGCATTCTCGGCATTGGCCGTCACGGTCGAGGCCAGCTGCTCCATCGCCGCCGAGGTCTCCTCGATCGTCGCCGCCTGCTTGGTGGTGCGTTCGCTGAGATCGTTGGCGCCGGAGAGGATCTCGCCGGTTGCCGTCTTCAGCGAGCGCGAGGTGCCCTTCAACTGCCCGACGATCTCGGTCAGCCGCTCCGCCACCGCGTTGGTGTCGTCCTTCAGCCGCGCGAACGCCCCGCCATACTGGCCGTGCACCCGTTGCGTCAGGTCGGTCTGCGCCAGCGCCGACAGCACTTCGCCGGTCTCGCTCAGCCCGCGATCCACCGTCTCGACCAGCGAGTTGACGCTGCCGGCGAGCGTGTTCAGTTCGGCGTCGGGGAATTCCGCTGCGACGCGCTTACTAAAGTCGCCATCGATCGCCGCGTCCACCACGCCGCCGAACGCCTGCTGCAGCTCGGCCATCATCTTCACCCGCGCTTCCTGGTCGCGGATGATGCGCACGGCTTCGGCTTCGGTCATTTCGGCGACCTTCTTGCCGTTCTCGCGGAACACCTCGACGGCCCGGGCGAGCGTGCCCACCTCGTCGACACGATCGGTGCCCTGGACACTGACCGAGTAATCGCCTTCCGCCATCACCTTGACGGTGCGGCCCATCGCCCCGAGCGGCCCGCCCACCAGCTGGCGGATCAGCCCGAACAAGATGGCGCAGGCGGCCAGCACGCAGATTGCTGATAGGAGGATAATCGTGGTGCGGCCTTCGTTCACCGCCGCCTGCAGCGTTGCCAGCGGCACGCTCGTCACCACCACCCAGCGGTCCTCGGTGCCGCCGACGCTGAACGGCGCCGCCGTCTGCCTGACATCGGCATTGTCGGCTTCCTTGGCCGTGTTGTCGGCCAGCGCCGCGGTGACAATGCTGCTCATCGGATCAGCCGCATCGAGCGTCTTGCCGATCATCTGGGGATCAGGGTGCGCGACGACGATGCCCTTGGCCGAGATCACCGCGACATTGCCAGTGCCGAACGGCTTCAGCTCCGCCATCCGCGTGTTGATGTCGCTCAGCGACAGGTCGACGCCGCCGGTGCCCAGATAAGTCGCGCCATCCTTGATCGGCGCGCCGAACGACATGATCAGCATGTCCTTGCCGGCCACCGTGTAATTGTAGGGCTCGATGGCGACGGCGCGCCCCAGCGCCTTGGGCTGCAGGTAGTAATCGCCGGCGCCCGGCTGGTCGTAGCCGGTCAGCGCTTCCAGCACCACCGAACCCGAGCCGCGGTTCCAGTACGGGATATAGCGGCCGGTCGCATCGTGTCCCGGCTTATTCACCGCTGCAGCGTCGTTGCCGTCGAGCGCATTGGGCTCCCAGCCCGACCAGGCGCCGAGCAGCCCCGGGTTGCGCTCGAGGAACTGCCGGATGGTCGCGTCATAGACGGCGCGATCCTTGATCCCCGCCGTATGCAGCCCCTGCAGCGCCGTGACGATCCCCTCAGCCGCCCGCTCGCCGCGCAGCAGGTCGGTCGAGACCTGCGCTGCGATCCCCTGAGTGGTTTCCGACTGCAGCTGGTGCGTCTGCGCCTCCATGGTGCCGCCGACCTGCTGCACCAACAGCGTCATGCCGATGGCGAACACGGCTGTAAGGGCCGCGCCGCCGAGCAGCGCAACCTTGAGGGAGAGGGAACGAATACGCATGCGGGGACGGCTCCTGCCGAATAGTGCTTTCTCGTGCATTCAGCGCAGTCCGCCGTTAAAGAACGGTCAACCACGATGGTCCCGATGCCAAAATATTAGGCAGTAGCGCCTGGCTCAAAGTACGAGACCCCGGTCAGTGACCAGGGCCCGTGATCAGGACTGCTGGGGTGCTTCAGAACTCCGCCCAGTCCTTCGCCACCGCCGCGTTGCCATCGCTCAGATAGCTGCGCGCTGCCGCCTTCACCTTCTGCTGCAGCGCCTTGACGCTGCCGGGGCGTGGCTCCGCCGGCATCGACATCGCCCCACCGTCCTCGATCGAGAACACGTCGACGATCTTATCGAGTTCGGTTGCCTGGCCCTCGGTCTGCTCGATCGCCGCATTGGTCTGTTCCACCAAAGCGGCATTCTGCTGCGTCATCTCGTCGAGCACCCGCACCGCCGAACTCACCTCCTCGATGGCGCCGGCCTGCTCGCGGCTCGCGGTGGCGATCCCCTCGATCAGGTTCGAGCTCTCGCGCGCCGTTTCCAGCATGGCGACCAGCTTTTGCGCCGCCTCGGCCACCAGTTTCGAGCCACCAGCGACTTCGGCGCCCGATTGCTCGATCAGCGCCTTGACCTCCGATGAGGCGCTCGCCGCCGATTGCGCCAGCCGCCGCACCTCCACTGCCACCACCGCAAAACCCTTGCCGGCGTCGCCCGCCCGCGCCGCTTCGACCGAGGCGTTGAGGGCAAGCAGGTTCGTCTGGAAGGCGATATCGTCGATCATCCCGATGATGTTGGAGATCTTGCCCGACGAGGTGGTGATCCGCTCCATCGCCGCGGTCGCCTTCTCCATCACCGCGCCGCCTTCGGTCGCCGTCTTGCTGACATCCTGCGCCTTGACCGAGGCGTCGGCCGCCCGCTTGGCGTTCTCGGTGACGGTCGAGGCCAGTTGCTCCATCGAGGCGGAGGTCTCCTCGATCGTCGCTGCCTGCTTGGTGGTGCGTTCGGAGAGATCGTTGGCGCCCGACAGGATTTCGCCGGTGGCCGTCTTCAGCGCCCGCGACGTCGTCTGCAGCGAGGTGACGATCTCGGTGATCCGCTCCAGCGAGGCGTTGAACGCCTGCCGCAGCCCCTCATACTGCCCGCTGAACTGGGTATCGACCCGCCCGCCCAGGTCGCCATCGGCCATCCGCGCCAGCGAGGTTTTGAGCAGCTCGATGATCGCCTCGGATTTCTTGCGCTCGGTGATATCGGACGCAAACTTCACCACCTTCATCGGCTTGCCGGCGGCATCGAACACCGGGTTGTAGGAGGCCATGATCCAGACCTCCTTGCCACCTTTGCCGAAGCGCTTGAACTCCGACGAGATGAACTCACCGCCGCGCAGCCTGGCCCAGAACTGCTCATATTCGGCGCTGGCGCCGTAGCTCGGTTCGACGAACATCCGGTGATGCCGGCCCTGGATCTCCTCAAGCCGGTAGCCGACGGTGGCGAGGAAATTCTCGTTGGCGTTGATGATGGTGCCGTCGAGCTTGAACTCGATCACCGCCTGCGACCGGCCGATCGCCGCCACCTGCCCCGCCATATCGGCGGCACGGTTCTTCTGCTCGGTGATATCGGCGGCGAACTTGATCACCTTGATCGGCTTGCCGGCCTTATCGAGGATCGGGTTGTAGCTCGCCTGCAGCCAGATCTCCCGGCCGCCCTTGCCGAAGCGGCGATACTCGCCCGACTGGAACTGCCCCGCCCCCAGCGAGCGCCAGAATTCGGCATAATCCGGCCCCTGCGCCTGCACCGGATCGACAAACATCCGGTGGTGCTTGCCCTGGATCTCCTCCAGCGCATACCCGGTGGCACCGAGAAAATTGGCGTTCGCCGTGATGATGGTGCCGTCGAGCTTGAACTCGATCACCGCCTGGCTGCGCAGGATCGCCTCGACCTTGCTGCGATCATCCGAATGCGAGTTGCCGGTAAACCCGGCGAAAATAGACTGACCCATGACTTCTGCCCCCAAAAACCGCTTCTGCGGATCCGGCGTAATTTCACCGCATGTCCGCTTGAGGAACCTCCAAGCCGGGCATGCGTATTAACGCGCGGTACACCATGAGGTGTGCGCCTTCACGCATCCGTGAGCAGTTACTGTTCATCTACGTAGTGATGCGTATTTCGCCGACATTGTCGCTGCTGCAACGAAAAAGGGCGCCACATGGCGCCCTTTCGCTGACATCTATGGTTGTGAACCGTCGGCTAGAACTCGTTCCAATCCGTACTGATCGCCGCGTTGCCCTGGCTGAGATAGACCTGCCGCGCCGCCTTTCGCGGCACTGCCGGCGCCGCCCCGGCCTCGGCGACAGTGAAGATATCGACGATCCGGTCCAGCTCGCCCGCCTGCGATTCCGTTTGTTCGATCGCCGCATTGGTCTGTTCGACCAGCGCCGCGTTGTGCTGGGTCATCTCGTCGAGTGTGCGCACCGCAACATTCACCTCCTCGATCGAGGAAGCCTGCGCCCGGCTCTCGCCGGCGATCCCTTGCAGCAGCTCGTAATTGGTGCGTGCGCCCTCGAGCATCACCCCGAGCTTAGCCGCCGCCTCCGCCACCAGCTTCGAGCCGCCGGCGACTTCCGTCCCCGATTGCTCGATCAGCGCCTTCACTTCGGATGAGGCGCTCGCCGCCGACTGCGCCAGCCGTCGCACTTCCACCGCCACCACGGCAAAACCCTTGCCCGCGTCGCCGGCCCGCGCCGCTTCCACCGAGGCGTTGAGGGCGAGGAGGTTGGTCTGGAAGGCGATGTCGTCGATCAGCCCGATGATGTTGGAGATCTTGGCCGACGACTGGGTGATCCGCTCCATCGCCGCTTCGGCCTCGCGCATCACTTCGCCGCCCTGCTCGGCCGTGCGCGACACGTCGGCCGCATTGCTGCTCGCCGATTCCGCCCGCTTGGCGTTCTCCAGCACCGTCACCGCCAGTTGCTCCATCGCCGCCGAGGTTTCCTCGATCGTCGCTGCCTGCTTGGTGGTCCGCTCGCTCAGATCGTTGGCGCCCGACAGGATTTCGCCGGTCGCCACCTTCAGCGAGCGCGAGGTCGAGCGGAGGTTGGTCACCACCTCGGTCAGCCGGTCGCCGACCGCGTTGGTGTCGTCCATCAGCTTCTTCAGCGAGCCGGAATAGCTGCCCTCCATGCGCCGCGTCAGGTCGGCCTGCGCCAGTGCGCCAAGCACTTGCCCAGTTTCACCGATCGAGGCATCCACCGTCTCGACCAGCTGGTTGACACCCTCTGCCAATGTCCTCAGGTCCTGGTCAGCGAAATCCGTGCCGACGCGGCGGCTGAAATCGCCGTCGAGCGCCGCACCCACGACGTCGCCGATTTCCTGGTTGAGCGCCGCGGCCGCGTCGGCCCGCGCCACTGTCACCCGGGCGGTGGCTTCCGCCTCGCCGGCCAGCACATCGCGGCTGCGCAGCGCTTCGCGGAAAATCCCGAGCACCCGGCCGAGGCCGTTGACCTCGGCAATCCTGTTATTGGCGTCCACGGCAACTTCGAGGTCGCCCTCCGACAGCCGGCGGAACCCATCGGTCATCCGCGCCAGGGGCTTAGCCACGAAGCGCTGCGCCAGCAGCATCGTCGCCACCGCCAGCCCGAGGATCAGCGCCAGCCCACCCCAGGTCGCAACGTCGGAGAGCCCGGCATTCTGCTCGGCCGCCCTGAGCTGCGCCACATTGGCCGCCTCGATCGCATCGGACACTGCCGACATCTCGCCTTCCAGCACCTCGAAGCTCTGGTCGAACGCCGTAAGATCGGTTGTTGCGCCGGCGACGTCGAACTCGGTCGCCTTCTCCACCAGCGCCGTCGCCGCGTTGATGTAGGCATCGAGTGGCGTTGCGAGGTTGTCGAGCGCCTGGCGAACGTCGGGCGGTACATCTAGCTCGGCCTGCGAGGCGATTGTCTGCCTGAACAGGTCGCCATAGGTCTTTACGTCGACATAGGTGTCCTGGACCATGGTGATGTCGCCGGAAATCACCGCGTAGAGGCTGCGGAACACCAGGCCGCGCATGCTGTCGTGCAGCATGTCGGCGGTCATGTGCGCCCGCATCGAGCGCATCAGCGTTTCGCTGCTATGACCCGACGCCTTGAACCCGGTCGAGACATAAAGGCTCGCCCCGGCCACCGCGCCGCCGATCAGCACCAGCGCCGCGACCAGCCCAAACACCAGGGTTCTGAACCGCACCCCGTTCCCGCTCGGCGCTCGCGCGCCGTCTTTCGATGTCGTCTGCGCGCTGCCTTCTGCCATCTGCGCGCCGGCAGTACCCTTGTGCTTCATTCTGAAGTTCCGTCGGCCGACGCCACCGCCTCCTGGCGGCCCGGCAACGCACGCGGCCGGCGCGCGTCCCGTAAGTGAACAAAGGGTGCTCTCTGATGGTTAATGCGTAGTTGAAAACCCCGGCCGGAGCTAAAATTCTGCCCAGTCGTCGGCCTTGATCGCAGTGTTGCCGCGGCTGAGGTAAGTCTTCGCCGCTGCCTTCACCCGCTGTTCCAGTACCTTGATACCGCGGGCCGGCTGCAGCTCTGCCATCGGCGCCACTGCTTCGGCCTTGCCGTCGACAGTGAACACCGCGACGATCCGGTCGAGTTCGCTGGCCTGCGCCTCAGTCTGCTCGATCGCTGCGTTGGTCTCCTCCACCAGCGCCGCGTTGTGCTGGGTCATCTCGTCCATCTGCCGGACCGCGGTGTTGACCTCCTCGATCGCCGAAGCCTGTTCGCGGCTGTCCCGCGCGATGCCCTCCAAGAGCTCGCGATTGCCGCGCACCGCCACCAGCATCTGCTCGAGCTTGGCGGCAGCCTCCGCCACCAGCTTCGAGCCGCCCTGCACTTCGCGCGCCGACTGCTCGATCAGCACCTTCACTTCGGCCGAAGCGCTGGCCGCCGACTGCGCCAGCCGCCGCACTTCCACCGCCACCACGGCAAAGCCCTTGCCCGCGTCGCCGGCTCGCGCCGCTTCCACCGAGGCGTTGAGGGCGAGGAGATTGGTCTGGAAGGCGATGTCGTCGATCAGCCCGATGATGTTGGAAATCTTCGCCGAGCTCTCGGTGATCCGCCCCATCGCCGCGTTGGCGCTGAGCATCACTGCTCCGCCGGCCTCGGCCGTCGTCGTCACTTGCCCGGCATTCTCCGAGGCGCCGGCAGCACGCTGCGCATTGGCCAGCACGGTGGTTGAGAGCTGCTCCATCGCCGCCGAGGTCTCCTCGATCGTCGCCGCCTGCTTGGTGGTGCGCTCCGAGAGATCATTGGCCCCCGAGAGGATTTCGCCGGTTGCCGTCTTCAGGTCGAACGAGGTCTTTTTCAGCTGCGTCACGATATCGGTCAGCTTTTCGGCCACCGTATTGGTGTTGTGCTTCAGCCGGGCGAACTCGCCCTCATAGGTGCCGTCCATGCGCCGCGTCAGGTCGGTCTCGGCCAACGCCTCCAGCACGTCGCCGGCTTCGTTGAGCCCGCTCGCCACCGTGTTCATCAGCCCGTTGAAGTTGCTGGCGATGCGCACGATGTCGGCATCGGCGAAATGCGCCTCGATGCGTTGCGACAGGTCGCCCTTCAGCGTCGCCGCCACCACGCCGTCGAAGGCGTTCTGGAAGCTCAGCATCATCTGGGCGCGCTCCGCCGCCTTCTCGTGCCGGGTCCGCTCGTCCTCGTTCATCTCGGCGACACGGATGCCGTTCTCCTTGAACACCTGCACCGCGGCCGCCATCTGGCCGATCTCGTTCTTTTCGCCGGCATAGGGCACCTCGGCGGCGAAGTCGCCCTCGGCGATCCGCGCCATGGTCTCAGTCACCCGGGTCAACGGGTTCGACAGGTAGCGCGTGCCGACATAGAGCGCCGCGCCCACCCCGGCGAGCAGCCCGAACAGCGTCGCCCCCGCCACCACTGGCAGGATCAGCGCTTCGAAGCCGGCGATATCGGCCTTGATCGCCTCGAACTGCGCCTGGTCGTTGTCGACCACCGCGTCGATCTCAGCCTGGTAGGCCTTGCGGTTGGCGCGGTTGGCGTCGTTATTGCCCTGTGCATTGGCCTGAGCCGGATCGATCGTCGCGAGCCGTGCCGTCTCGGCGCGAAACTGCCGGAACTCCGCCGTGCGTGCCACCACCTGCTCGAAGGCTGCCCGATCCGCCGCCGGCACCAGCGGCTGCCATTCGGCGAGATGCGCGTCGATCTTGTCGAGCGACTTGAGCAGCCCCTCGGCAAACGGCGCCGCCTTCTCCACGTTGGGAGCCGCATAGATACCGCGCGCATCCATCACCACTGCTGTCACCAGCCGGTTGAGATGCTCGCCGTTAAAGGCCCGCTGCGACGCCGCTTCGAGCTGTTCGGTACGCTCGGTAAACGACGCGGTGACGAACAGCGCGAGGCCCCCGATCACCGAGACCACCAGGCCCATCACGGCAACGATAAGGAATAGGCGGGTCCGGATCTTCATTGGTCTGCGCTCGCTCTGCTTCTGGAGTGGACGATGTCGCGGCATGACTGCACGCGTCCGGAATTGCTTCCGGTGAACGGCCTCGTTCTGCTGGGGATCAATTGGGCGCGGCTCCACAACTGGTCGCGGCTGTCCTGGCCCCGACACGGTTAGTCTTGCTGCATTCCCGATATCGACAATTACGCAGTTTGCCTTAAGGGATCGTGAATTGCTTCCGGTCGCGCATTTAGGGCGCTTTGGAGCGGCTCGCACCAGCCGTGAGCTCCCCTCCCCCTTGAGG
>NZ_LAJE02000185.1 GCF_000970465.2 Devosia insulae DS-56 | reverse complement strand
GGGCGCGGTTCCGGGCCGGGTGGTGCGGCACATCGAGGCCGGCTTCGCCGTGCAGTTCGCCGAGGTGCAGCAGATCGGGCAGCTCGAGGCGTTGCTGACGCTCAAAACCAGCGATCATCGCATCCTCGCCGGTGAGCGGCTGAAGCTGAGCAAGTAGTGCTCACGCCAGCTATGGCAAACAAATCCTTGCCGGCGTGCCGAGGGATTTCCGGTACGGCGCAACCGGCCGTTCAAGCTTTCACGCTAGCGTGATGACAACGATTGCATCGAACGCCAGCCAGGAAGCTAGCAATGGGGCAGAAAGCCTCCCAGCGCTCCAGCGATATCCGCTTCATCGGGGCGCTGATGGGGCGCTACCTGCTCGCCAGCCGCAAGAACCGCAGCCATCGGGTGCAGGTGTTCGCCTGCCGGCTGCAATCGATCTCGCCACAGCTGATGGTCGCGTCGGCGCCGGTGCTGGGCGCGCCGGGCGAAGAACTCTCCGCCAACTTCGAGCCGTTCGGCACCGTCAGGGGGCGGGTCGATCGATTGATCGATGGCGGCTTCTCGATGGCCATCGAGACCAGCGCCGAGGAACGCGACCTGCTGATCAAGCGCATCGGCTGGTACAAGAAGCGCGTCTTCCATGGGGTCGCCGACAAGCGGGCGCACCGCCGGGTGATGCCCAGGGACCCGCGCTCCACCATCCTCTTCGCCGACGGGACGCGCCTGCCATGCCTGATCATCGACATGTCGCGCTCCGGCGCGGCTCTATCGGCCGACGTGCAGCCGGACCTTGGTACGCCGCTGGCGGTTGGCCGGGTGGTGGCGCGTGTCGTGCGCTGGCTCGATGTCGGCTTCGCCGTGCAGTTCCTGGTCGAGCAGGAGCCGGACAGCCTCGAGGACCGGCTCCATCTTGTCGATGCCTGACGGCTAGCGCTCGGTGAAGGCCAGCTTGGCGCCAAGCGCCACGAAGGCGGCGGCGAAGGTGCGGCGCATCCAGGTGAGGACGCGCGGACGGGTGACGACGTGCTGGCGCACGGCTGCGGCAAATATCCCGTAGATGGCGAAAATCACGAAGGTCACGGCCATGAATACCGCGCTCAGCTCCAGCATCTGGGGCAGGGCGTCGGCGCTGTCGGTCCTGACGAACTGCGGCAGGAAGGCGAAGAAGAAGATCGACAGCTTTGGGTTGAGGATGTTGATCAGGATGCCCGAGACCAGCACCTGGCGCACCGATTTCGGCGCTGCTTCGGTATCGACGCTGAGCGCGCCTTTCTCCCGCAGCGTCGCCCAGGCCATATAGAGCAGGTAGGCGACGCCGAGATACTTGATGATCTCGAAGGCGAGGGCGCTGGTGTGGAGCAGGGCGGCAAGACCGGTGATCGCCGCCGCCATGTGCGGGATGATTCCCAGCGTGCAGGCGAAAGCCGCCAGGATGCTGGCGCGGGCGCCGCGGGTCAGCCCGGCAGCCAGTGTGTAGAGCACGCCGGTGCCCGGCGAGGCGACGATGACCAGCGTGGTGATGAGGAATTCGGGCGTCATGGCGGGCTCCGGACCAGCGAGGGCGGGGCCAGCATAGCGATGCCGGCAAAGAGCGCCAGAGGGTTGGTGATGCAGGTGATTTGGCATCTTCACAAGTCGCTGCTAGGCTCCCGGCCATGAAGCGCATCGTGCAAAGCCGGCCGATCGACTCGCCCTTCGTCGAGAGCATCAGCTCCGTTCGTTTCGACACGACCGGAACGACGCTGATGCAGCCCGACGGCTGCTGGGATATCGCCATCATCAAGCGCGGCGACGAGACCATGGTGCTGCGCACCGGGCTCACCACGCAGGCGGTGGTCTACGAGCACGAGGTGGGCGATGAGCAGCTGGTGATCTCGTTCAAGCCACACAGCTTCATGCCGCTGATGCCCGGCGACATCATGCGCGACGAAGGCGTGATGCTGGAAAAGTTCGGCAAGGCGGGATTCTGGATCGGTACCGATGTGCGGGAGATCCCGACCTTCGAGAATGCCGACGTCTTCGTCGAGCGCCTGGTACGTGACGGGATCATCGACAGCAACGAGCTGGTGGCCTCGGTGGTCGAAGGACAGCCCAAGGCGATGACCGAGCGGACGCTGCAGCGGCATTTCCTCAGGACCACCGGGCTCACCTACAAGCACTTCACGCTGGTGCAGCGGGCTCAGAAGGCGGTGGCCATGCTGCAGATGGGCCGGCCGGCGGTGGACGTGGCGCTGGCGCTGGGCTTTTCCGACCAGGCGCACATGATCAACTCGCTGAAGGCGATCATGGGACAGACGCCGAGAGAGATCGTTCGCGCCGGACCTGATGAGGTTGTCGGAAACTTCCAATAATCCCGGATGGGGGTTGGGTACGAAGGGGGTGTCTTCAACGATCACCCCCGAACGGAGTACCTGAAATGGCCACCATCACCCCCTTCAAGATCGACGTTTCCGCCGCTCAGCTGCAGGACCTGAGGGATCGCCTCGGCCGCACCGTGATGCCGAGCGAAGTCGACGGCAGTTGGGCCGCAGGCCCGACCAATGCCTATGTCCGTGGCGCCGTCGACCGGCTGCTGAACGGTTTCGACTGGCGCAAGGCCGAGGCCGAGATCAACGCGCTGCCGCAGTTCACCACCGAGATCGACGGGCAGAAGGTCCACTTCATCCATGTGAAATCGGCCGAGAAAAGCGCTACGCCGCTGCTGTTGATCCATGGCTGGCCCGGCTCCATCGTCGAGTTCCTCGACGTGATCGGGCCGCTGACCAACCCGGTGGCGCATGGCGGCAAGGCCGAGGATGCGTTCGATGTGGTGGTGCCGTCGCTGCCGGGCTTCGGCTTTTCCGGTCCGACCCGCGAGGCCGGCTGGAACAATGTCCGCATCGGTAAGGCCTTCATCGAGCTGATGAGCCGGCTCGGCTACCAGCGCTTCGGCGTGCAGGGCGGCGACGCCGGCGCCATTATCGGGCCGGAGATCGGCCGGCTGTCGCCGGAGCGGGTGATCGGCGTGCATCTCAACGCCGCAACCATGGGCTTCATCCCGTTTGGCCCGGTGTCGCCTGAGGAGATCGCGACCTTCACCGACAGCGAAAAAGTGCGGCTGCAGCGGGTGCAGCGCTTCATGGCGGAGCATTTCGGCTTCAACGTCATGCAGTCGAGCCGCCCGCAGACCCTGGCCTACGGCATCTCGGACTCCCCGGCGGGGCTCTTGGCCTGGATCAGCGAGCTGTTCACCAGCTTTGGCGATCGCGTCGACGCCGTGCCGATGGACCGCTTCCTCACCAACTTCATGATCTACTGGTTCACCGGCACCGCGGCTTCCTCGATCCGGCTCTACTACGAGAACGCGCATGACCCGGAGGCCTGGTCGCCCAAGGCGAACTCGGGCGTGCCGACCGGTGTTGCGGTGTTCGGCTTCGACGAAGTGCCGATCCGCCGTTACGGCGAAACCAGCAACACCATCGTGCGCTGGAACGAGTTCGACGTCGGCGGCCACTACGCCGTGCTGGAAGTGCCAGGTGTGTGGATTGGAGACGTGCGCGGGTTCTTTGCTCAGATCGGTTGAACCAACGACCAAATAGGAAAGGGCCTGGTAGGGCCCTTTTTTGTTTTGGTGGGAGTTGCCCCATGACGGGTCGAGTGATCGCCACCCCTCACCCGTCTCGCGCTACGCGCGATCCACCCTCTCCCCGACGGGGAGAGGAACAGAGGTGACCACAGCGCTCTCGGTATTCTTCTCCCCGTCGGGGAGAAGGTGGCGCGTAGCGCCGGATGAGGGGTGAGCCACGATGGGTGCAGCATGTCGGCAGTCATGGCCGGAGTTCAGCCCGGCAGCATCCAACGCCTTAGGCTGCCGGCTTCTGCGGCAGCATGGCACGGATGGTTTTCCAGGCCGGCCCGATCAGCTTGCCGGCAACTGGGATCAGCAGCAGGCCGAGGGCGAGGCCCAGCACCAGGTCGGCAAGGATGGTGGCAAGGCCCTCGATGAAGCCGCCGAACGCCGGCAGCATTTCCTCGGCACCGTGGGCGATGGCTTCGATCAGGTGTTCGAGCTGGGCGAAGCCCAGCTCCGCGAGGCCGTGTGCGATGATGCCGCCGCCGACCCAGATCATTGCCGCCGTGCCGACAATGCTGAGGGTCTGCATCACCCATGGCATGGCGATGAGGATGCCGCGGCCGGTGGCGCGGCCGACGCCGGTGCGGCCCTTGCTGGCGAGCATCAGGCCGAAATCATCGGCTTTGACGATCAGCGCCACGGCGCCGTAAACCGCCGCGGTAATGCCGAAGGCAACCACCACCAGCACCAGCGCCTGCTCCCAGAACGGCAGGCCGGGCAGGGCGGCGAGCGCGATGGTCATGATCTCGGCCGAGAGGATGAAATCGGTCTGGATGGCGCCGGCAACGCGCTCTTCCTCGAGCTTCTTGGGATCGGCAGCAACTGCCTCGGTCGCCTCGGCCTCGTGCGCATGCGCCTCGTGCGGGAACACCGCCTCGAACACTTTTTCGGCGCCCTCATAGCAAAGATAGGCACCACCGATCATCAGCAGCGGGGTGATCAGCCAGGGTGCGAAGAAGCTCAGCGCCAAGGCGGCCGGCAAGAGGAACAGCAGCTTGTTGCGGATCGAGCCGACAGCGATCTTCCATACGATCGGCAACTCGCGATCGGCCGAAAAGCCGGTGACGTAGCGCGGCGTCACGGCCGCATCGTCGATCACCGCGCCGGCGGCCTTCAACCCGGCCTTGGCCGCCTGTCCCGCCACATCGTCGATTGAGGCGGCGGCGACCTTGGCGAGGGCGGTCACGTCATCGAGAAGGCCGAGTAGTCCAACGCTCATTCCGAATCCCCTTGCTTGCACACCATGCCAGCCTGGGCAGTTGCGGGAAACTGCTGTCATCGACACCGACGCGAGGCTAGAAGCAGCTCCCCTGACCGTGGGACCGGCATCGGCGGCAGGGGGCACAAGGGGGGATGCAATGGCCGAGCGTCGGTTCATGCAACACACGGACCTGGCATCGTTCGCAGCCGCGCTACCTGGCGGCAGGCAGCTGACAGGATTTGAGCGGTTGGCAGGTGGCAGCAAGAAGGGCGTCTATCGGCTGATGCTCGATGATGCGTCCTCGGTGGTCCTCTACGCCTGGAGCGCTGCCGAGAACTACTGGACCGACAATAGCACTGATCCGCGCGACCCCTTCGCCGAGGCCTCGGGACTGGATCTGCTGGAGGCGGCCAGCCTGGCGCTGGCGGAGGCCGGCGCGCGGGCACCCGCGCTTCTGCTCATCGACCGCAGCCAATCGATCTATCCGGCCGACATCGCCATCGTCGAGGATCTGCGAGGCGGCACACTCGAAGCGATGATCTCCAGCGATGCCGGCGCAGCGGCAGCTCCCCTGCGCACGGTGGGTGCGATGCTTAACGGTATGGCCAAGTACCGGGGTCCGAGGCTGGGCAAGGTCGCTGCCGCCGTGGCCGGCAGCGCGCCACAGGACCGCAATGCCGAGCAGATCGTGCTCGATCAGGGCCTCGCGCACCTGGTGAGCGTCGCCACAAAGGTTCCGGAGCTGGGACAGGCGCGCGAGCGGATCGAGGGTGCTTTGCGCGAGCGCCATGCCCGCGTTCGCTCGCGCGACTGGTACAGCCTGATCCACGGCGAGCTCGGCGCCGATCATGTCATGCTGGATAGCGATGGCCGGCCGGTCATCATCGACATCGAGGGCGTCATGTTCTTCGACGCCGAGTGGGAGCACGAGTTCACGCGGATGCGTTTCGGCAGGAGCTATGAGGCGCTTGGAATAGATGTCGAGCTCGATCCAGAGCGCATGGCGCTCTACGAGCTGGCGCGCTCCCTGTCGCTGGTCGAGGGGCCGCTGCGCATTCTCGAAACCGATTTTCCAGACCGCGATTTTATGCGCGGCATCGTCACCTGGCACACCGGCAAGGTGCTGCGGCTAACCGGCACTGCCACCTGAGAATGCCTATCGCTGGGCAGTCCGGCCTCGCTCCATCGTGGCTTCAGCACCGCGCCTCAAGGGCGAGCAGTGTCGGCAGGAATTCCGGATGCGCCGCCGCTACCGCGGAACGGAGCCAGAGACGCGCCGCCTCGTCAAGCTGGGGGACGTAGCGCTCGAGATCGAGCAGGTCCTTGTCGCGTGGTTGTTTGCACTTGTAGAGCAACTGGATCTCGGGCGCGATGATCGGCCAGCCCGATGTGGTCCGCGTGAAGACGCTCCTCAGGGGGCGGCGGACGGTCGGCTCCCGGCGGTACGCCCATTGGCCATCCACTTGTGCCTCGGCGACGATCTCGAAATCCCACAAGGTTTCGCCACGGCGGCGCAGCCAGAGGCTGAACGGCGGGCTCGGGAGCGCTGTTCCGGGCGCAAGGGGCGTCAGCTGCTTGTTGCGAGCGACGACGATCTCGAAACTGTCAAGAATCGGCAGCAGGGCGGGTAGGTCGGCGAGAAAGCAGCTGATCTCGATATCGGAGTGCGGCCGGCTGACACTGCCTTGCCATAGGTCCAGCGCCCAGCCGCCGGCGATGCCCCAGGGCATGGCGGCTCGGCCGAGCCAGCCGGCGAGCTCGGCGGGTGAAGTCTCGCGCCAGCGGCTCGACATCAGAGGTTGGCCAGGCGTGCGGCTTCGCGCTTGCCCTGCTCGTAGCCGGCGCGGGCCGAGGGGATGCGGGTTGCGAGGTCCATCTGGTTGACACCCATGGCAGCGCGCGAGTCGGCATCTGGGGTTATCACCTCGACGCGGCTCCCCTCATTGCGCAGCACCTCGACCTCGCTGGCCAGGTCGGCGCCAGGTGGTCGGCGCAGACCTTCGAACTGACCCGGCGGCAGCGGACCGGTTCGACCACTGAACGGCGACAGCACGATGACGTTCCTGTAGCCCGTGGCGAGGTCCGCATTGTCGACCGAGCGCACCCCGCCCGAGACGTAGCGCGTGCCGTTGATACTGTGCGTCGGCCCGGCGCCGGGCAGCGAGATGGCGGCCGTGGCCGCATCCACCAGTTCGACGCCGGACTCGCGGTCGAAGGTGGCGAGCTCCCCGGTCTCGGCGTTGACGGCGACGATGAGCATTGGGCGCTCGGGCCAGGCGTGGCTCGGCAACCGCCGGGCGACGAGGGCTCGCCGCTGCTCGGCGATCTCAGGTCCGAAGGATGCGTCGCTTGCCAGTCCGTACGCGGCCATGGCGCGCTGTAGTTCGGCCTGGCTGGTCGCGGCAGCCGAGATGGTCCGCATCTGCTCGAACACTGCCTCCATCGGTCGCGGCGGCGATGGTGGTCGCGGCTGGCTCGCCGTTTGAACCGGCGGCGGCGCCAGGGTCGCGGCGAGGAGTGCTGCCGGTGGGGTGCCGCTGCGCACCTGCGCCGCCGCATTGGCGCCGGCGGAGGTGCCGATCACCAGGTCGGCGATCTCGGTCAGGTCGACGCCAGCTTCAGCGAGCCCCGCGACGACGCCGATCATCCAGGCATTGCCGGCAGCGCCGCCGCCACCGAGCACCAAGGCAAGATTCTTGTGAGTCATCGGGGCAGTGTTCAGCCCTCGGCTATTTCTGTCCACCGAAAAGCAGAAGGGCCCGTTGCCGGGCCCTTCCATGTTCATCGATCGATCCGGCGCTTAGGCCGAGTAGTACATCTCGTACTCGACCGGGTGCGGGGTGTGCTCGAACTTGATCACTTCAGTCATTTTCAGCTCGATGTAGCTGTCGATCTGGTCGTTGTCGAAGACGCCGCCGGCCAGCAGGAACTCGCGGTCCTTGTCGAGCGACTCGAGGGCTTCACGCAGCGAGCCGCAAACGGTCGGGATCTCCTTGAGCTCTTCCTTGGGCAGCTCGTACAGATCCTTGTCCATCGGGTCGCCCGGGTGGATCTTGTTCTTGATGCCGTCGAGGCCGGCCATCAGCATCGCGGCAAAGCCGAGATACGGGTTCGCCAGCGGATCGGGGAAGCGCACTTCGACGCGCTTGGCCTTCGGCGACTGGCCGAACGGGATACGGCAGGAGGCCGAACGGTTGCGCGCCGAGTAGGCGAGCAGCACGGGGGCTTCGAAGCCGGGCACCAGGCGCTTGTAGGAGTTGGTGGTCGGGTTGGTGAAGGCGTTGACGGCCTTGGCATGCTTGATGATGCCGCCGATATAGTAGAGCGCGTCCATCGACAGACCGGCATACTGGTCACCGGCGAAGAGCGGCTTGCCGTCCTTCCAGATCGACTGGTGGCAGTGCATGCCCGAGCCGTTGTCGCCATAGACCGGCTTCGGCATGAACGTCGCGGTCTTGCCGTAGGCCTGGGCGACCTGCTGGATCACGTACTTGTAGATCTGGACCGAGTCGGCGGCCTTGATGATCGGGCAGAACTTGATGCCGAGTTCGTGCTGGGCCGAGGCCACTTCGTGGTGGTGCTTTTCGATCGGCACGCCCATGGCGCCCATCGCGGCAAGCATTTCACCGCGCATGTCCTGCGCGCTGTCGAGCGGCGGAACCGGGAAGTAGCCCTTCTTCAGCGCGATGTGGTGGCCGGTGTTGCCCGACTCGTACTCGGTGTCGTTGTTGGTCGGCAGTTCGGTCGAGTCGACCGAGAAGCCCACCTTGTACGTGGTGTTCGAGTAGCGGACGTCGTCGAAGATGAAGAATTCGGGCTCGGGGCCGAAATAGACCGAGTCACCAATCCCGAGTTCCTTGACGTACGCCTCGGCCTTCTTGGCCGTGGTGCGCGGGTCGCGGGAGTAGGGCTGGTAGGTCAGCGGCTCGAGAATGTCGCAGTTGATCGCGAGGGTCGAGGCACCGAAGAACGGGTCCATATAGGCGGAGTCGGGATCGGGCATCAGCACCATGTCGGACTCGTTGATCGCCTTCCAGCCGGCAATCGACGAACCGTCGAACATCGTGCCTTCTTCGAACAGGTCTTCATCGACCATGGTCTGGTCGAAGGTCACATGCTGCAGCTTGCCGCGCATGTCGGTGAAGCGCAGATCGACGTATTTGATATCCTCGTCCTTGATGCGCTTGAGGATGTCGGCTCCAGTGGTCATTCAGTTCCCCTGTGTAAGTCTGGGTTGATGCTAGGCGGGAGAGACGCGCGAAGAGGTGCCCCTTAGAGCGCGTCGTCGCCGAATTCGCCGGTGCGGATGCGGATAGCCTGTTCGATCGAATAGACGAAGATCTTTCCGTCGCCGATGCGACCGGTTTGCGCAGCCGTGCGGATCGCTTCGATCGCCTTTTCGGCGAGGTCGTCGGGGCACACCACCTCGACCTTCACCTTGGGCAGGAAGTCGACGACATATTCCGCGCCCCGGTAGAGCTCGGTATGTCCCTTCTGACGGCCGAAGCCCTTGGCTTCGGTGACGGTGATGCCCTGCAGACCAACTTCCTGCAGCGCTTCCTTCACTTCGTCGAGCTTGAACGGCTTTACGATAGCCTCGATCTTCTTCATTCAGGCCTCCAACAGGCACCGGTCGGGTGCCGCTCGGTTGTATGCAGGGTCCGTGCCAGCTCACCAGCGCGGGAGAAAACCTTGCCAAAATAAGCGCCTAGGACGAACATCTGATCCGCCGCGCTAGGCCGGTTGGCAGGTGCTTGCACAAAGAATGCGCATGACGCTGCAGATTTGTTCATTTCGATGGGTCGAAACGCGCAAACGGACAGTGGCAAAGATCGGTTTGCAGCGAAAGTGGGCAAATGCTCGGGCTGCAGCTCTCGTCAGACGATCTCGTCTCTCGCGAGGTGACGCGGGATCACAAATACCTCACATTGCGGCGGTTTCTGCTTACGGAGTTCGCGATGGCCCATGGTTCTGGCCGCACTTATCTCGCCATTCCCGGCCCCTCCGTGGTGCCCGATCGCGTTCTCAATGCCATGCATCGCGCCTCGCCCAACATCTATGAGGGCGAGATCCTGGACATCACGTTCGGCGTGGTCGCGGACCTGAAACGCGTGGCGATGACCAGCCAGTACGTGGCGATCTACATCGCGAATGGGCACGGCGCCTGGGAAGCGGCGATAAGCAACATGTTCTCGCGCGGCGATCGGGCACTGGTCGCCGCCACCGGGCGGTTTGGGCACGGCTGGGCCGAGGCGGTAGAGCGGATGGGCGTTGAGGTCGAGATGATCGATTTCGGCAAATCGGCTCCGGCCGACCCGAACCGCATCGCCGAGGCATTGGCCGCCGACAAGGCGAAGCAGATTCGCGCCGTGCTCGTTACGCATGTCGATACCGCTTCGTCGGCGCGCAGTGATATCGCAGCCATCAGGGCTGCCATCGACGCGACCGGGCATCCGGCGCTGCTGGCCGTCGACGCCATTGCCACCATCGGATGCGATGAGATGCGGATGGACGAGTGGGGCATCGATGTTCTGGTCGGGGCCTGCCAGAAAGGCCTGATGCTGCCGCCTGGGCTGGGTTTCGTGTGGTTCTCGGACCGTGCGCTTGAAGTTTCGCAGCATGCCGGGCTCGCGACGCCGTACTGGGACTGGAGGCCAAGGGGGCAGGCGCAGGAATTCTACCAGCTTTTCGGTGGCACGGCGCCTACCGCGCACCTGTTCGGCCTGCGTGAATCGCTCACGATGATCCTCGAGGAGGAGGGCTTGCCGCAGGTGTGGGGCCGGCACGAGACGCTGGCACACGCCGTATGGGCGGCATTCGATGCCTGGGGCAGGGGAAGCGACGGTATTGGTCTCAACATATCCGCGCCCAACGACCGTGGCCGCTCGGTGACTGCCGCCCGGATCGGCAGCGGCGGGGCCGGTGCGCTGCGAAAGTGGCTGGAGGTCGAAGCAGGTGTGACTTTGGGGATTGGTTTGGGCATGGCGATGCCGACCGATCCTGCCTATGCCGACTTTCTGCGCGTCGCGCATATGGGGCACGTCAATGCCCATATGTTGCTCGGAGCGCTGGCGACCATGGAAGCGGGGATGCAGGCCCTGGAGATCCCGCATGGCTTCGGCGCTATGGAAGCGGCTGCGGCAGCCGTTGCCGAGCAGACCAGACGCCGCTGAACCGGCCAAACGCCCTTTGACCTTCCCCAATTCTTCACATATATGCACGCGACCCGGCCGACGGGGCACCTTGCGGGTGTGGCGGAACTGGTAGACGCACTGGATTTAGGTTCCAGCGCCGCAAGGCGTGGAGGTTCGAGCCCTCTCACCCGCACCAGAGCTCGCCGCGATACTGCCAGCGACTTCGGCCAACCGAATTTTGAAGAGACAACGGGATACCCCAATGCAGGTCACAGAAACCCTCAACGAGGGCCTCAAGCGCAAACTTTCCCTGGTCATCCCCAAGAAGGATCTCAGCGACCGGCTGGATGCGCGGCTCGATGAGCTCAAGGGCACCGCGAACATCAAGGGTTTCCGCCCCGGCAAGGTGCCGACCGCGCACCTGAAGAAGGTCTATGGCCGCTCCGCCATGTCGGAAGTGCTGTCGGACGCGATCAACTCGACCGTCTCCAAGACCCTCGACGACCGCTCCGAGCGCGCCGCCACCCAGCCTAAGGTCGACCTGCCGGAAGACCAGGGCGTGATCAACCAGGTGCTCGACGGCGAAGCCGATCTCAACTTCGAGGTCAGCTACGAAGTGCTGCCGCCGGTCACCCTGATGGACTTCAAGTCGCTCGCCGTCGACAAGCCGGTGGTCGAGCTCGACGAGAAGGACGTGGATACCGAAGTGCAGCGCGTGTTCGCGCAGCAGCGCGGCTACGAGGAAAAGGGTGAGGACGGTGTCGTCGAGACCGGCGATCGTCTGGGCCTCAGCTTCAAGGGCACGATCAAGGGCGAGGCTTTCGCCGGCGGCTCGGCCGACCATGCGCACCTGACCGTCGGTTCGGGCGAGTTCATCCCGGGCTTCGAAGAGCAGCTCGTCGGCATGAAGAAGAACGAGACCAAGACGGTCAAGGTCACGTTCCCCAAGGACTATGCGCAGGACGAACTGGCCGGCAAGAAGGCCGACTTCGAAGTCACCATCCTCCACATCGATGGGCCCAAGGCCGGTGAGCTCAACGACGAGTTCGCCAAGTCGCTCGGTCTCGAGAACGTTGCGGGCCTCCGCGACGCGGTGAAGGACCAGATGAAGACTGCGCTCGACTCGATGGGTCGCCAGGCGATCAAGCGGCAGATTCTCGACCAGCTCGATGACGGCCACAAGTTCGCCGTTCCCGAGCAGCTGGTGGAAGCCGAGTTCAACACCATCTGGCAGCGCGTCGTGCACGAAGTCGAGCACCACGGCCGGTCCTTCGAAGACGAGGGCACGACCGAGGAAGCGGCCAAGGAGCAGTACCAGAAGATCGCCGAGCGCCGCGTGCGCCTGGGTCTGGTGGTCGCCGAGATCGGCAACCAGAACAAGGTCGAAGTGACCGAGGAAGAGCACCAGCAGGCGCTGATCGCCGAAGTGCGCCGCTTCCCGGGCCAGGAACAGCAGGTCTACGACTATTACCGCAAGAACCCGCAGGCCCTCGCCGGCCTCCGCGCGCCGGTGTTCGAGAACAAGGTGGTGGATTTCGTCACCGAGCTCGCCAAGAAGACTGACAAGCCGATGACCCGTGCTGAGCTTTCGAAGATTATTGCTTCGGAAGAGGACGAGGTTCCGGAAGAGCATCACCACTAAGCTGGCGCTTCGATCACAAGTTCAGGGCCGCCCTTCGGGGCGGCCTTTTTGTTTTCGGTGGGGGCGGTTAGGGTCGGCGCCATGACCAGCGAGCACGTCCTCCTCACGCCAGCCGAAATGGGCCGCGCCGATGCGCTGGCAGTGGCGTCGGGCATTCAGTCGTTCAAGCTGATGGAGGCGGCCGGCAATGCCGTGGCCGAGCTGGTGGCGGAGCGCTATCCGGATGGGCAGGTGCTGATCCTCTGTGGCCCCGGCAATAATGGCGGCGACGGGTTCGTTGCGGCGAAGAAGCTCAAGGAACTCGGCCGCGAGGTACGGGTGGCGCTGTTTGGCGACCGCGAGCGGCTGGCCGGGGATGCGGCGTTCTTCGCTGACCTCTGGAACGGGCCGATCCAGGCGGCGCGGCCCGACGGGCTGCGCGGCGCCAAGGTGTTGGTCGACGCGCTGCTCGGGGCCGGGCTGGATCGCGAGATCGAGGGCGGGTTGGCCGAACTGATCGAGGCGGTGAACGGGCTGCGGGTGCCGATCGTTGCGGTCGACGTGCCCTCGGGGATCGACGGGACGAGCGGGCAGGTCCGCGGCGTGGCGATCAAGGCCGATGTCTCGGTGACGTTCTTCCGGCTGAAGCCGGGGCATCTGCTGCTGCCGGGCCGGCAGCAGTGCGGCGAGGTGGTGCTGGCGGAGATCGGCATTCCGGACAGCGTGTTGGGCGACATCCGGCCGAACCTCAACCGCAATAATCCTGACCTCTGGCAGCTGCCCAGGCTCGAGGCGGACGGGCACAAGTTCACCCGCGGCCACTGCGTGGTGATGTCGGGTGGGCCGCTGCAGACCGGCGCCAGCCGGATGACCGCGACCGCGGCGTTGCGGACCGGGGCAGGGCTGGTGACGTTGGCCGGCGCGCATTCCTCGCTGCTGATCCAGGCCAACCATGTGACCGCCATCATGCTGAAGCCCGTCGATGGGGCGGCCAGTCTGCAATTGCTGTTGCACGATCAGCGGATCAACACCGTGGTGATCGGTCCGGCGGCGGGATTGGGCGAGGCCACAAAGGCCAACGTGCTGGCAGTGCTGGCGAGCCAGGTGGCCACCGTGCTCGATGCCGATGCGCTTACCAGCTTCAAGGACAGCCCGGAGGCGCTGTTCTCGGCCATCAAGGCGAGGCCTCAGCGGGCAGTGGTGATGACCCCGCACGAGGGCGAGTTCGAGCGGCTGTTCGGCAAGGTGGATGGCTCGAAGGTCGACCGGGCCCGTTCGGCGGCGCTGCGCTCCGGCGCCATCGTAGTGCTGAAAGGCAGCGACACGGTGGTCGCGGCGCCGGACGGGCATGCGGTGATCAACGACAATGCCCCGGCGATTTTGGGCACGGCCGGCTCGGGCGACGTGCTGGCCGGGATCATTGCCGGGTTGCTAGCGCAGGGGATGAAGGGCTTCGATGCCGCCTGCGCCGGGGTGTGGATCCACGGCGAGACGGGGAACCTGTGGGGCGGCCCGGGGCTGATCGCCGAGGATCTGCCGGGGTTGATCCCCGATGTGCTGGCTGAGCTGACTGAGTAGACGCGGTTATGCACGGAGTCATTCCCGCGAAAAGCGGGAACCTCTGTTTTCCCGCCTACGGCACGATCGTAGACGGAGTTTCCCGCTTTCGCGGGAATGACCCGGTGGCTGGCAGGGCGCCGGAGCTACCAGCTGACCTCGAGCCGCTCCAACCCGTGAAAATGGTAGATGTTCTTGTACTGCGGCTCGGTGGCGAGCTTCAGCCCCGGCAGCCGGTCGAACAGGGTTTGCATTGCCACCTGCAGCTCGATGCGGGCCAGCGGGGCGCCTATGCAGAAATGGATGCCGGCGCCGAAGCTGACATTGGCGCCATCCTTGCGGAACGGGTCGAACCGGTTGGCCTCGGCGAAGCGCGAGGGGTCGCGGTTGGCAGCGCCGAGCATCAGGCCGATGGTCTCGCCCTGTTTGAAGCTCAGGCCGTTGTCGAGCGTCACGTCCTGCAGGGCGTAGCGGGTAAACATATGGAGCGGCGCGTCGAAGCGGATGCACTCCTCGACCGTCGCCTCGGTCTGGTCGGCATCGGCGAACAGTGCCTTGGGGTCGAGCCCGCTTTCGAGGATGGCCTTCACGCCGTTGCCGGTGGTGTGGACCGTCGCCTCATGGCCGGCGTTGAGCAGGAGGATGGTGGTCGAGATCACCTCGTCGTCGGTCAGCTTCTCGCCATCGACTTCGGTGGTCAGCATGTGGGTCAGCAGATCCTCGCGCGGCTGGCGGCGGCGCTCGGCGATCATTTCGCGCACATAGTCCATGAACTCGATCGAGGCCTGGTTGGCGTCGAGTTCGGTCTCGTAGGACACGCCATACATGTACATGGCGACCATGCGGTTGGACCAATCGACCAGCTGCATCGCCATGTCGGCGGGCATACCGATCATCTCGGCAATGACGATGGCCGGGATCGGCGCCGCAAAGGCGCGGAGCAGCTCGACCTGGCCGTCGGCGGCAAAGCCGTCGATCAGCTCGTTGGCGAGGCGCTCGATGCGCGGCCGCAGTTGCTCGACGTTGCGCGAGACGAAGGCACGGTTGACCAGGGCGCGTAGCCGGGTATGAGCCGGCGGCTCGAGGTTGAGCAGGGTGTATTTCTCGGTCTGGTCGAAAGCGGCGGTGTGGGCCTTGGGCGGCGCCATGCCGAGCTGCTCGCGGCTCATCAGGTGAAGGATCTGCCGGCCGAAGCGCTTGTCGCGGAGCAGCAGGCTCACATCCTTGAAGCCGGCAAAGCACCAGTGATCGTAATTGTCCCAGAAGAAGGCGGGCGAGGCCGCGTGCACGGCGTCATAGAAGGCGTAGGGATCGCGATAGAAGGCGAGCTCGCGCGGCTGGGCGCTGACGTGACGGTCGGCGAGGGCGAAGGGAGCGGCTGCGGACAAGGTTAGACCCGTTGAAACTGACACTGCGGGCCATGCTATACGGCGCGTCGGCCGGTCGGGAAGCCGTCACGACCTGCTGAAACAGCTTGCCGCAACGGAAAAACCGGCTAGTAGCCTCGCCAGACACTGATTGGAGTTCGAGCCTGTGAGCGACCTCACCCTCAACGAAGCGATCGACAACATCTACACCTCGCTGCGCGAGAACAATGCGGACATTGACGTCCACATCGCGGCGTTGAAGGCGGCGATGGCCAAGGAAGGCGCCAAGGAAGCGGTGTTCGATCCGGCCAAGCTCGCCCAGAACAATCGCCAGGGGCGCAAGACCATGCAGTCCTACTTCAAGAAGCGCGGGGTTGCCGTAGGGTTCAAGGCCTAGCGCCGTCGATCCCTCCCCATACGGGCAGGTTCCGTTGATCCGTGGCTTTGCGCGAATATGTGAGTATTGCGGCCCGCCACATTGGCGCCTATCTGTCGCTTTACCCGCCCTTAACAGGGCATCGCCTTCAGTCGGCCGCGAGCGCTGATTCTTCCTTCCATAAGGGACAAATCTCGAAATGAGAGATCCGGTCGATACCTTCTACAACTACCTCGTGCCCACCGTGGTCGAGCAGACGACGCGCGGCGAGCGCGCTTTCGACATCTATTCGCGCCTGCTCAAGGAGCGCATCATCTTCGTGACCGGCCAGGTCGAAGACCAGATGGCGTCCCTGATCGCAGCGCAGCTGCTGTTCCTCGAGTCGGAAAACCCGAAGAAGGAAATCAGCCTCTACATCAATTCGCCCGGTGGCGTCGTGACCTCCGGCCTCGGCATCTACGACACCATGCAGTTCATCCGCCCGCCGGTGGCGACGCTCTGCATCGGGCAGGCGGCTTCGATGGGTTCGCTTCTCCTCGCCGGCGGCGAGAAGGGCCTGCGCGCGGCGCTGCCGAATGCCTCGATCATGGTGCACCAGCCGTCCGGCGGCTATCAGGGCCAGGCGACCGATATCCTGATCCACGCCCAGTTCACCGAGAAACTGAAGCGCCGGCTCAACGAGATCTACGTCAAGCATACCGGCCAGGACTACGAGGCCATTCACAACGCGCTCGAGCGCGATCGTTTCCTCAACCCCGAAGAGGCCAAGGACTTTGGCATCATCGACTCGATCTTCGAGAAGCGGGCAGCACCCGACGCGGTGTGAGGATTCGCCCGTTAAGGTGAATCTCAATGCCCTACGCGAGTGTGACACTTGTGTGATTGTGTGGGTCCCGGCTGGCCGTTAAGGTCGGTCGGGCTTACATTTTGTTTAGGTATCCGGGGCTAGCGTTCTCTTCTAGCCGGGATGGGAGCCCGAACTCCCAGGAGTGACAGGATGTCCAAGGACACGACCAGCGGCGAATCTTCCAAAAACACGCTGTACTGCTCGTTCTGCGGGAAATCGCAGCACGAGGTCAGGAAGCTGATCGCCGGGCCGACCGTCTTCATCTGCGATGAATGCGTCGAGCTGTGCATGGACATCATCCGCGAGGAAAACAAAACCTCGATGGTGAAGTCCTCGGACGGCGTGCCGACGCCTGCCGAAATCTGCAAGGTGCTGGATGACTATGTCATCGGCCAGTATCGCGCCAAGCGCGTGCTGAGCGTTGCGGTGCACAACCACTACAAGCGGCTGCACCACGCCACCAAGAACCAGGACATCGAGCTCTCGAAGTCGAACATCCTGCTGATCGGTCCGACCGGTACCGGCAAGACGCTGCTTGCGCAGACGCTGGCCCGTATCCTCGACGTGCCGTTCACCATGGCCGACGCGACGACGCTGACGGAGGCCGGTTATGTCGGCGAGGACGTCGAGAACATCATCCTCAAGCTGCTGCAGTCCGCCGACTACAATGTCGAGAAGGCGCAGCGCGGCATCGTCTACATCGACGAAGTCGACAAGATCAGCCGCAAGTCGGACAACCCGTCGATCACCCGCGACGTGTCGGGCGAAGGCGTGCAGCAGGCGCTGCTGAAGATCATGGAAGGCACCGTTGCCTCGGTGCCTCCGCAGTGCGGCCGCAAGCATCCGCAGCAGGAATTCCTGCAG
>NZ_LAJE02000184.1 GCF_000970465.2 Devosia insulae DS-56 | reverse complement strand
GTGTCCGTGTGTAGACAGCAGCTACATCTACGAGTATGTGGTTTGTTTTCACTGGAACGTCATCCACGGATGTCTACACAGGCTCGCTCGTCGGCAGCGTCAGAAGTGGATAAGAGACAGGGCCTATTGCAGCGGGGCCCTCGACGACGATGCCGCGGTCGCGATTTCCCACGGCCCGGAAGAACTCGGCTATCCGCCGTTGACCGAGCCGCTGGTCAATGTGAAGCCGACGCTTGATCGGTTGCGCGATCGGCAGCTCATCTCCGAGCCGGAGCACCAGCGCATCTGGCAAAGAGCCTGTCGGCTCTATTTCAAGGACCGCTCGACCGAAGTGCTGCTTCCCGCAGAGGAACGCCCGGAGATCTTTGCCGCCTATCGCCAGCACCGGGTCAACCGCAAGGCCGAGGATGCGCTGCTGCTGGTCGCCGAACTGAAGACCCGCGCGATACAGGCGAGCCCACACCAGGCAGAACTGCAGCATCCGTCATTCTTTTCGAAGCACATCTTGCCCGGAATGCTCGAGTGACGAGCGAGACGCGGGGCCGATAGCCAGTACCTCTGTCGCCCGTTCGGATGATTCTAATCTTTTGAGTGGTGCGGGCGGTGGGACTCGAACCCACACGGGGATACCCCCTCCGGATTTTAAGTCCGGTATGTCTACCATTCCATCACGCCCGCGGCCGCTGACCACTGCCATATCGGCTCGGACACTGACAACCACACAATTTCTCGCCATAGTCGTTCCGAGGCAAACAGAGGGTATCTTGCCCAACGCGCGACGAAACCTGGTCGGGGTCAAGATCCACGACGGGCTCGGGAACCAGATGTTCCAGTACGCCGCCGGGTTGGCCCTGTCGGAACGGCTCGGGGCCGAGCTGTGCGTCGATATCCGCCATTACGAGCGCAAGGATCGCGGCGACCGCCGCCTGGGACTGCGCGACTTCGGCATCGAACTGCGGTCAGCGCGGGTGCCGCCATTCAAGCCCGGCCGCCGTATCGCCGCCGCGCTGCGGCTGCTGCCCAACCCATTTCGCGGCGGCTCAAGTTTGACCCGTGTCGAGGGCTTCGATCCGCGGTTTCTCGAACTGACGGCCCCTGCCGCCTTGTCCGGCTTCCTGCAATCCTGGCGCTATTTCGAGGGGCACGAGGCGTCGGTTCGCCGTGCCTTCGACGTGCGGCGGTTCGCAACGGCGCGAACCGCCGACCTCGCCGCCGAGATCGCGGTCGCCAGGAACCCTGTCGCCGTGCATATCCGCCGCGGCGACTACACCAAATCACCCGAGACCGTTGCCTTCTACGGCCTGCTGCATGCCGAGCACTATTTCGCTGCCAAAGCCGCCCTAGAAGCGAGGGTCGAACACCCCACCTACTTCCTGTTCAGCGACGATCCGGACATCGCCCTGGCGGAGCTCCAGGGTTGGCAGGGATTGCGGCCGGTGACCGGCTTTTCGGCCTATGAGGACATGCACCTCATGTCCTCGTGCCGGCACTTCGTCATCGCCAATTCGACCTTCAGCTGGTGGGCCGCATGGCTTGGCGCCGCGCCGGATAAGCTGGTTATCGGCCCCAAGCAATGGTTCGGGCCGGACTATCCGTATCCGGTCGATCCGACCGATCGCTCGCCGCCCGGCTGGCTCATGGTCTGAACCGTCAGCCATCGAGAGCTGTCGTGCGCGATAAACCCTGACATCTTCCGTCAGGGTCAGTGCACTATCCCTGTCGCTCCAACCTGGCACAGGAGGCCGACATGCAGTTCATCGACCGCTACCCCATCACCGTTACCGACCAGTTCCTCGCCTGCCGCGACTTCTGGGCCAGGCACCTGAGCTTCTCGGTGATCTTCGAGAATGAGTGGTTCGTGCTGATGCAGGCCGATGGGGCCAGCATCGCCTTCATGTCGCCCACTCATCCCTCATGGCCGCCCGGGCCCGAAGGTTACACCGCCGGCACCAGTATGGAGCTCGAGGTGAAAGACGCCGCGGCGGCGCTGGAGGAAGTCCGCGCCAGCGGCAAGGAGCCCGACTACCCGCTGACCGACGAACCCTTCGGCCAGCGCCGCTTCAGCCTGAAGGACCCGTCGGGCCTGTGGATCAACGTGGTGCAGCAGCTTTAGGCGGAGCGACCAAATCGGTGTGATTCCGTCGAAGTGCCCACCCACCGGGTCATTCCCGCGAAAGCGGGAACCCTCTGTTTTGGTGCCTGCCGCACGATCGCAAACGGAGTTCCCCGCTTTCGCGGGGATGACCCCGAGTGTGGGGGGCCCTGCAGAGGCGATATGGCGCCTCGATGGGGCTTAGTCCGTGCCGCCCGAGATCGGCGGCACATAGGCCACATCCAGGTCCCATGGGAAGAAGATCCAGGTGTCCTGGCTGACTTCGGTGATGAAGGTGTCGACCATCTCGCGGCCCTTCGGCTTGGCATAGACGGTGGCAAAATGCGCGCCGGGGAGCATGTCGCGCACCACGCGCGCCGTGGCCCCGGTGTCGACCAGGTCGTCGACGATCAGGATCTTGCCGCCGTTGCGCGCCGTTTCCAGGAGCTCCGGGGCGATCGGCTTCAGCACCTTGATGCCGCTCTGGCTCTGATGATCATAGCTTTTCACCGCGACGCTCTCGACCACCCGAATGTTCAGCTCGCGCGCCACGATCGCTGCCGGCACCAGGCCGCCACGGGTGATCGCCACCAAGGCGTCGAACGGCCCGAGCGCCTGCAGCCGCCAGGCGAGCGCCCGGCTGTCGCGGTGGAACTGGTCCCAGGTGACTGGGAAAGATTTCTGCTGGGTCTGGTTCACTTGCTTCTCCTGGACGGCTCTGCCGCCTCGATCTCAAACAACGGGCCAACGGCCCGAAACTCAGTAGGCTTCGACGTCCGGCGACAGACCGGCGGCGCGGTGCGCCTCGGCGACCATCTCGCGCACCCGGCTCGCCGCCTCGGCGAGCCGCGCCTCGTCGGACGAGCGCAGCACCAGTTCGGTCATGACGAAGGTCTGCCCCATCTGCGGGTAGCTGCCCATCTTCACGTCGGGGAATTCGCCCTGCAGCTGTCCCAGCGGCCCGCCGATCGTCCCCTCGCCAACCCGGCAGCGAATAGTGACGGACTTGATCTTCCTGCCGCCCTGCAAGGTCGGGGCGATGGCCTCGAGCATGGCCAGCATAATCTTGGGCACGCCGGCCATCACGTGGACATTGCCGATGCGAAAACCCGGCGCCGCGCTGACCGAGTTGACGATCAGCGTGCCGCCTTCGGGGATCCGCGCCATGCGCAGCCGCGCCTCGTTGACTTCGGTCCCGGTCTGCGTCCAGCGCGCTTCCAGCATGGCGCGCGCCTCGGCATTGATAGGCAGCGCCACGCCGAACGCCTTGGCGATGGCGTCGGCAGTGATGTCGTCATGCGTCGGACCGATGCCGCCGGTGGTGAACACGTAGGTGTAGCGGGCCCGCACCGCGTTGACCGCGGCGATGATGTCGTCCTCGACGTCGGAAACGACGCGTACTTCGGTGAGTTCGATGCCGAGTTCAGTGCAGAAATCCGCCGTGGCGCCGATATTCACATCCTTGGTCCGGCCGGACAGGATTTCATCGCCGATGACGACGAGGGCGGCGGTAACGGCTTCGGGCGATGGCATGGCGGCCCCGGATTTGCGAGGCACAATGCATTGCCTCACCAAAGCCCGAAAGGTCAAGCAATCCGGCGGATCATCGGGCCCGGTGCCCACAGTATTGCCGGTGGGCTGGCAGCGCCAACACACTTCCAATCCTGTGCCCGAACGCCTACTTTCGTTTCGAACGGAGCTGCCATGATCACCTACGTCGAAGCCGAAACCAAAAGCCGCCGCACCTCGGGCGTGATCCCGCTGCACGGCGAAGCGGGCTTCAACGGCATGCGCAAGGCCGGCCGCCTCACCGCCGAAGCCCTTGACCTCCTGGTCGATGCGGTGAAGCCCGGCGTCACCACCGCGGCGCTCGATCGGCTCGCCTACGAGTTCGCCCGCGACCACGACGCCATCCCGGCGACGCTGTTCTACAAGGGCTACCGCCACTCGATCTGCACCTCGATCAACCACGTCGTCTGCCACGGCATTCCCGAGGAGCGGCCGCTCCGCGAAGGCGATATCGTCAATATCGACCTGACGCTGATCGTCGATGGCTGGTACGGCGATAGCTCGCGCATGTACCCGGTGGGTGAGATCAGCCGGAAGGCAGAGCGCCTGATCGAGGTGACCTATGCCGGCCTTGCCGCCGGTATCGCCGCCGCCAGGGCCGGCGCCACCACCGGCGATATCGGCGCCGCCATCCAGGCGCTGGCGGAAGCCGAGCGGATGAGCGTGGTGCGCGATTTCGTCGGCCACGGGGTGGGGCAGTTGTTTCACGACGAGCCCAACATCATGCATTTCGGCGTGCCGGGCACCGGCGTGCCGCTGAAGCCGGGCATGATCTTCACCATCGAGCCGATGATCAACCTGGGTCGCCCACACGTCAAAATCCTCGGCGACGGCTGGACCGCGGTGACCCGCGACCGCACCCTCTCGGCCCAGGCCGAACACTCGATCGGCATCACCGAGACCGGCGTCGAGATCTTCACCACCTCGCCGCGGGGGCTGTTCAACCCGCTCGACGCCCGCCGCTGACCGATGAGCGAGGGGGACAAGCCATCGCCGGACGGACTCGGCGAGGCGGCTCCGCCCCACTATCTCGGCCATCGCGAGCGCGCCCGGCAGCGGTTTCTCCAACTCGGCGAGCAACACATCGAGGATTACGAACTGCTGGAACTGATCCTGCAGATCGTCATCCCGCGCAAGGATACCAAGCCCCTCGCCAAGGAGCTTATCCGAGCGTTCGGCTCATTTTCCGGCGTGTTCTCAGCCACTCCGCAGCAGCTCGACGAGATCAAAGGCCTCGGGCTGGTCTCGGCCACCAACCTCAAGATCATCCAGGCGGCCGCCCAGCGCTTCGCGCGGGATCGCATGGTGCCGGACATGCCCGTCCTCAACTCATGGAGCACGCTGATCGATTATTGCCGCGCCCAGATGGCGTTCAACGATATCGAGCAGTTCCGCATCCTCTTCCTCGACAAGAAGAACCGCCTGATCGCCGACGAAGTGCAGCAGACCGGCACGGTCGACCACGCCCCGGTCTATCCGCGCGAGGTGATCAAGCGCTCGCTGGAGCTCAGCGCCAGCGCGCTGATCCTGGTCCACAACCACCCCTCGGGCGATCCGACACCATCGTCGATGGATGTTGAGATGACGCTCAGGATCAACGACGTCGCACGACCGCTCGGGATCACCGTGCACGACCACATCATCATCGGGAAGGCGGGACATTCTTCGATGAAGGGGCTGAAGCTGATTTGAGGTGTGAAGGGTGCTGACTGAAGCAGACGGCCCCCTCCCATCCTCCCCCATGAAGGGGGAGGTGAAGGGTCGAGGCGGTGGCTCGATCGTGCCAAACACTCGATGCGGCACCTCCCCCATCATGGGGGAGGATGGGAGGGGGCCGTCTCTATCAGTCGTCCGCCTGAGCTGGGATGCTGCTGCGCAACATCCGCCCGCGAACCGCTTTCACCACGCCCATCACCGCCTTGTTAGCCTTGAGCTTCTGCCGCAGCACCTGCCAGCCGAGGTGGCCTTTGGCCGCCGCAGTGCCCAGCGTTGTCAGTGGCACGTAGTGCTGGCGCACCGGCAGTTTGAGGTTGCACCAGTGGCGCTTCTCGTCGGTGAAACCGGCGCCCATGTCGAAGACGCGATAGCCCGCATCGAACACCGTCTGCATTACCCGCAGCAGGCACTGCTTGCCCGGTGAGCCGGTCTGGATCGTCGCATCGTCGCTCATCGAACTAATCAGGCAGAACAGCCGCTCGCCATGCGCGATGTTGTAGCGCACCGCGACGATCTCGCCGTTGAGCCGCAGCACGTGCAGGCGCACATCGATCTCCACCGCCGGCGACAGCGTTGCGTCATAGAACGCCCGCACACCCGGTTCGGCAAACGGATCCGGCACGCCCATGGCGACGAAGCGCGCGGCGCGCTGGCGGAACATCACGTCGAGGATCGGCAGGGCCTCGGGGCCACCGCGCACCTCCTCGAACCCCACCTGGCCCAGCGCTTCGAGCCGCTCACCCTGCTGGCGATCGTGTTTGCGGCGCGATTTCGAGCGCTGCGTGGTGTTGGCGTCGTCCCAACTCGCGAACTGCCCGCGATAGAGGGTCTCCGCCTCGATCGACTGGCCGAGCTCAGCGAAGATATCGACGCCCTCGATGAACAGCTGCGGCACCGATTTCAGATAGATCAGGTCGGCGCCCTCGAGCCGCTCCAGCATCGCCGACCACAAAGCCGCCCGCTCGACCGAACCGAGCGTTGCGAGCCGCGCCGCATCGACCAGCGGCGCATTGCAGCCGACATGGGGCCCCGGAAACCACGACAGCAGCCGCACGCCTTTGACGCGCCGCCGCCACAACGGCAACAGCGCCACCGGCTCGCCGTCGAACGCCGCGGTCAGGTAGAACTGATCATCCTCGGCAATGCCGAAGGCGTTGACCCAGGTGCGCGTGAAGGCGGCGCTCTGGCCCGGCGACTCGATCTGAGCCGCTTCCAGCGCCGCCCAGGTCGTCGCGACCTCGTCGATCCGATGCGCCAGTTGCACCGTCGCCACCGGCACCATGGTCAGGCGCTGGCGCTGCGGCCGCGGCGGCGGGGTATCTTCTGCATAGGCTTCGAGAGCCATAGTCGCATCCTCGTCCAAGGTTGCGGCGACTATCGCGAGCGGCAGTGAATGGGCTGTTGACGGAATCGTGATCGGACGGTTCGGCGTTGGATTTCGGCAGCGACGGTTAAGCCGCGCTTACCCGAATTGCTGCAGAATCGGGAAGGTTTCGAGGAACCAGTAGGAGATGCGGGTGAACTGCCCGGTGAGAAACAACAGGCCAGTGACCACCAACAGCCCGCCCATCACCTTCTCCACCATCCCAAGATGCTTCTTGAAGCCGGAAAAGAAGGTGAGGAACGGCCCGATGGCAATGCCGGCGAGGAGGAACGGCACGCCCAGCCCGAGCGAATAGAGCCCGAGCAGCGCCGCGCCATCGAGCGCTGTCTCCCTGGTCGAGGCGACCGCGAGGATGGCGGCCAGCACCGGCCCGATGCATGGCGTCCAGCCGACGGCGAACGCCAGCCCGAGCAGGAACCCGCCGACCGGGCCACTGGCCACACCCGGACCATTGTGGCGCAACTGTCGGTCGAGGAAGGCGATGCGGTAGACGCCGAGGAAATGCAGCCCCATGGCGATGATGAACAGCCCGGCGATCGGCGTGATGATCGGCAGCGCCTGGCGGAAGGCCTGCCCGAACGCCGTCGCCGTGGCGCCGAACAGGATGAAGACGATCGAGAACCCGGCGATGAAGAACAGCGAGGTGAACACGCTCTTCCGCCAGATCACTCCGGCGGTGACGCCATCGTCGCGCAGCTGGTCGAAGCTCGCGCCGCTCATATAGGTAAGGTAGGGCGGCACCAGCGGCAGCACGCACGGGCTGAGGAAACTCAGCACCCCTGCCCCGAACACCAGCCAGAACGAAAACCCGTCCATCATGCCTCCGACAAATCGCGCGAAGTCATAGCCGGTTCGGGGCCGAAGGCAATGCGACGGGCCGCCGCTCGCTCTGATGTGAAGGCGGCTGGTCGCACAGCTGGAAGTGACGTAGCACTCAGCCACTGCCAATCAGCCAACGAGCGTCGATGTCGCCAGTCGTTCGTCTTGAACCAGTCACGCCTGCAAACCGCGCCCAGCTTGTCGCCCTCTCGGTCGCCGCGCAGCAACGCGATTTCGTCGCGACCAACGCTGAGTCCCTGCGCGAGGCGGAGGGGAACCCGGCCTGTTTCCCCTTCGCCATTACCGTCGATGGCAGCGTCCTGGGGTTCGCAATGTACGCGCTCGATCCGGACGACGGCAATTACTGGATCTATCGGCTGATGGTCGACCAGCGGCACCAGCATCGTGGCATCGGCCGCGCCGCACTGGCAGAGCTCATCGCGCTGATGTCAGCGCTGCTGAACTGCCCGCGTATCGTGCTCGGAGTCGAACCGACCAATACCAGCGCCCGCGCGCTCTACACCTCGGCCGGTTTCGTCGCCACCGGCGAGACCATCGGTGGTGAAGACGTGATGTGTCTAACGCTGTGAACTGCGCCGCCATGAGCTGGCAGTGAGGGAGACGCTCTCACCAGCATTAGTGTTTCGGTCGCATCGCCCCTGCTGGGGAGGGACGTTTCCCGCGGCGGCACATGCAAGACTACTCTCTCGCTTTTCGCGAGGGATGACATCGAGGTTGGGGCGGGGTAAGCAGCCCATGTATGTCAGCCCCAGGTGACCGAGGCCCCATGTCCCGCCCGATCCGCATCGCGCCTTCTATCCTCTCCGCCGATTTCACCCGGCTCGGTGACGAGATTCGCGCCATCGATGCGGGCGGCGCCGACTACATTCATGTCGATGTGATGGATGGCCACTTCGTCCCCAACATCACCATCGGCCCGCTGATCGTCTCGGCCATCCGTCCGCTCACCAAAAAGATCATCGACGTCCACCTGATGATCGCCCCGGCCGACCCCTATCTCGGCGCCTTCGCCAAGGCCGGCGCCGACTCGATCACCGTGCATGCCGAAGCCGGCCCGCACCTGCATCGCTCGCTGCAGGCGATCCGTGCCGAAGGCAAGCGCGCCTGCGTCGCCATCAATCCGGCCACCCCGGTGTCGGCGATCGAGCATGTTATCGGCGATGTCGACCTGGTGCTGGTGATGAGCGTCAACCCCGGCTTCGGCGGGCAGAAGTTCATCCCCGAGAGCCTCAACAAGATCCGGCAGGTGCGCGCGCTGATCGGCAACCGTCCGATCGACCTCCAGGTCGATGGCGGCGTAACCGAGCACAACGCTAAAGCCCTAGCCGAGGCCGGCGCCGACCTCTACGTCGCCGGCACCTCGGTATTTGCCGGCAACGACCCCAAAACCTATGCCGGCCGTATCGCGGCCATCCGCAACGCCGCCACCGCCGTTACCGCGTAACGCATCGGTTACGCGAACAAAGAGCCATAAGCCCATGATCCCGCGCTATTCCCGCCCCGAAATGGTCGCCATCTGGTCGCCCGAGACCCGCTTCAAGATCTGGTTCGAGATCGAAGCCCACGCGACCACCAAGCTGGCCGAACTCGGTGTCGTGCCGAAAGAAGCGGCTGAAACCATCTGGGCCAAGGGCGGCAACGCCACTTTCGACGTCGAGCGCATCGATGAGATCGAGCGCACCACCAAGCACGACGTCATCGCCTTCCTCACCCATGTCTCCGAAATCGTCGGCCCCGAGGCCCGGTTCCTGCACCAGGGCATGACCTCGTCAGACGTGCTCGACACCTGTCTCGCCGTACAGCTGGCCCGCGCCTCGGACATCCTGCTCGGTGACATCGACCGGCTGCTGGCGGCGATCAAGAAGCGCGCCAAGGAGCACAAATACTCGATCACCATCGGCCGCAGCCACGGCATCCATGCCGAGCCCACCACCTTCGGCATCAAGCTGGCCGAGGCCTATGCCGAGTTCGCCCGCAACCGCGCCCGGCTTGTCGCGGCGCGCGCCGAAATCGCCACGGCCGCCATCTCCGGCGCCATCGGCACCTTTGCCAATATCGACCCGCAGGTCGAAGCCTATGTGGCCGACAAGCTGGGGCTGACGCCCGAACCGATCTCCACCCAGGTGATCCCCAGGGATCGGCACGCCATGTTCTTTGCCACGCTCGGCGTCATCGCCTCCTCGATCGAGCGCATCGCCACCGAGATCCGTCACCTGCAGCGCACCGAAGTGCTGGAGGCCGAGGAGTTCTTCTCGCCTGGCCAGAAGGGCTCGTCGGCCATGCCGCACAAGCGCAACCCGGTGCTGAGCGAGAACCTCACCGGCCTCGCCCGGCTGGTTCGCGGCATGGTCACCCCGGCGCTGGAGAACGTGGCGCTGTGGCACGAGCGCGATATCTCGCACTCCTCGGTCGAACGGATGATCGGCCCCGATGCCACCGTCACGCTGGATTTCGCGCTCAACCGCCTCGTCGGGCTGATCGAAAACCTCTTGGTCTATCCCGAGAACATGAAGCGCAACCTCGACCTGCTGGGCGGGCTGCACAATTCGCAGCGCGTGCTTCTGGCGCTCACTCAGGCCGGTCTCAGCCGCGAGGATTCCTATGCGGCCGTACAGCGCAACGCCATGCAGGTGTGGCAGGCTCGCGGCGACCGCGCCGGGCTGTTCGCGCAGCTGCTGAAATCCGATCCCGAGGTTTCCGCCAAGCTGAGCGCCTCGGACATCGACGCCATGTTCGACGATTTCTACCACCTGAAGCATGTCGACGCGCTGTTCGAGCGCGTCTTCGGACCGGAGGTGTGATGTCGGTCGTCTACGCGCGCGAAGCCGCCCTGCCCGTCGATGACTATATCGACGTGGTCGGGCACAGCGCGCTCGGGGCGACCCGGCCGATCAACGACCGGGATCGTATCGCGGCAATGATCGAGGGCGCCGACCTGATCGTCAGCGCCCGGCTCGATGGCCGCTGCGTTGGGCTCGCCCGCTGCCTCACCGATTTTGCCTGGGTCGCTTATTGTGGCGATCTCGCCGTGCACGACGATTTCCAGGGCCGCGGCATCGGCAAGGGCTTGCTCAAAGCCTGCCGCGAACATCTCGGCGATGGTGTCGGCATGGGGTTGCTCTCTGTTCCCGGCGCGGTCGGCTTCTACGACAAGCATGGGCCTTCGGTGGATCTCCACCCCTATGGCCACGCCTACTTCATGAACCGAAAGCGCGGCGTATGAGAATCGCGGACGCAGACATCCTGATCCTGCCCGGGCTCGGCAATTCCGGCGCCGGCCACTGGCAACGCCGCTGGGCCGATCGCTTCTCCACCGGCCGCATCGTCGAGCAGGACGAGTGGGACGACCCGGACCTGCGCGACTGGACCGCGGCCATCGTCGAGGCGGTGGAAGCCGCCGAGCGACCGGTGGTGCTGATCGCCCATTCGCTGGCCGTCTCGGCGCTGGTGCATGCCGCGTCGCGCTTTCCAGCCGGAAAGGTCAAGGGCGCCCTCCTCGTCTCGCCGCCCGATCACGAAGGCCCCGGTTTCCCGCGCGAAGGTCGCAGCTTCGACAACGTGCCGACCGACCCGCTGCCCTTCCCCTCGCTGCTGGTGGTCTCGACCAACGACAGCTACGTCTCTCCCAACCGCGCCGCCGACATGGCCACCGCCTGGGGTTCTGAGCTGCACTTTGCCGGCGAAGCCGGCCACATCAACCTCGCTTCCGGCCACGGCCCCTGGCCCGAGGGCCTGTTGATGTTCACCCGCCTGATGCAGCGGATCTAGTCGCACTCAGTTGCGAATGATTCGCATCTGCGATAGGTTCGCCAGATGTGGCCGTTCCTGACTGATCCGCCTTCGTTCGTCCAACTGGTCGTGCTGATCAGCAGCCTGATCATCGGCCTGTCCCACATCCTGCAGCCGGCGCTGTGGGCCGACTACTTCGCCAACCTCCGAGAGCGTGGCCGCGCCGGGCTGGTGACGAAGATCATGCAGGTCGAGCTGTGGCCGGCGCTGCTCATCGTCAGCCTGCACCAGGTGTGGGCGGGTCCGGCGATCGTCGTCACCATCTATGGCTGGCTTCTGCTCTTGAAGGTGACAGTCGGGCTTCTGCTCCCCAATCTCGGCATGGCGTCGATGGCCATCCCAGAACGCGCCCCCAGGAGCTTCATACCGGCCGGCGTGCTGATGCTGGCAATCGGCGCCGCAGCCGGCGCCGCGCTGTTCTGGCCGGCCTGAGGCGCTACATCGCCGAAAACTGCGCTACGACCTTCCCTGCGGTGTCGCTGAGGAACAGCTTCCGCTGCTCGGCATCGATCCGGTAGGTGCGGGCGTCGGCAAGCGCGGCGTGGAACTTCATCTCCTGGTCCATCGCCGCTTCGGTGCAGGCCATCATGGTCGACGCCAGTTCGCCGAATGTGATCTTGTCGCTCTCGATGGTAGCGCTGCCGCTGAAACGGTTGCAGCCGCCATTGCCGGAGACCTTGCCGTCCGCGGCGATCTCCAGGGTCGTCTGCAGATAGTCGATCACCCCGCCGCCATTGATGTCCTCGGCCAGCCACGCGCCGGCCAATGGCAGTGCCGCAGCTTCGCTGCTGGCGACACGCTGCACCAGCAACTCGACGCCTGCCGCCTGCGGGTCGAAGGTGTGGCGCTCGGTAGTGGTGAACATCAGCTCGTCGCCCGCGGTGATGCTCGCCCGCCAGGCATAGGTGTGCCCGGCTTCGATCTGCGAAGGATCGAACGCGATGCTGAAGGCGGTCGGGCTGGTCCTCGCCGGCACGCTGGTTTCGGCGATCACTCTGGCAGGCGCATCGGCAAGCGACACGTCCTCCAGCCGCACCGTCGCCACCGCGCCCTCGGGCAGCAGCATGCGCTCGCGATAGACCACCGTACCGGTGATCGTCGCGCCGTCGCCAAGTGCAACGCCGGCGATCGAGGCCAGCATCACGCCGGTGATCAGCGCCATGGCGGGGCGCCGGCCCATAAGCAGTGTGCGTTCCATCTCGATCCCTCCGGGCGTAGTCACGCCCTCGCGAAGGTTCAAGACGAAACGCCTCGCGCCCATGGGGCGCAAGGCAAATCCGGACGATGGTTTCGGCTGGCTTACCGTGAGGGTATCAACCCTCGTTGAGCACCTGGTCGCGCGCCACGGCGACCAGCTCCGCCATCTTCTGGCGAATCATGTCATCGGACACCGAAGCGCCCTTGGCCTTCAGGTCGCCCGAGATCTTGCGGAACACGTCTTCGTCGCCGGCCTCCTCGAAGTCGGAAGCGACAACTTCGGCGGCGTACTGCTTGGCGTGCTCTTCGCTTAGGCCCATATGCTCGGCGGCCCACAGCCCGAGCAGCTTGTTGCGACGCGCCTCAGCCTTAAAGCGCAGCTCCGAGTCGTGAGCAAACTTCGCTTCCTGACCCTTTTCGCGATCGTTGAATCCCGACATCTACGCTCTCCGCAAATCTGCCCGGCAGTCGGGCGCCCTCGATGGGTTTGCACATAAGCTGGACCGCCAACCAAATCAACGGGTGGCGGTCGCGGCATTTGGTCAATCCGATCAACGATCCCCGCCCTCATTGGATGCATGTGAAGCGCCGGCACCCCGCGTTTTGCCGGGTTCGGCGCGACGTGCCACCCGGTTCCGCCGGCGGTGAAAGAGCTTGCATTAGGCTGCCATTCTGGCGCATGAACGCCGCAATTCCCTACATTGTCCGAGAGGCAGGGCTCATATGAACCGTCGCCGCAAAATCTATGACGGCAAGGCCAAGACGCTCTACGAGGGCCCGGAGCCCGGGACGCTGATCCAGTATTTCAAAGACGACGCCACGGCCGGTAACGGCGCGCGCCACGAGATCATCGACGGCAAGGGTGTCCTGAACAACCGGATCTCCGAGTACATCTTCACCAAGCTGAATGGCCTGGGCATTCCCACTCACTTCATCCGCCGGCTCAACATGCGCGAGCAGCTGATCAAGGAAGTGGAGATCATCCCGCTCGAGATCATCGTGCGCAACGTCGCTGCCGGCTCGCTGGTGAAGCGTCTCGGCCTCGAGCCTGGCACCCAGTTGCCGCGCTCGATCATCGAGTTCTGCTACAAGGACGACGCGCTCGGCGACCCGATGGTGTCGGAAGAGCACATCACTGCCTTCGGCTGGGCGACGCCGCAGGAACTCGACGACATCATGGCGCTGGCCATCCGCGTCAATGACTTCCTCACCGGCCTGTTCATGGGTGTCGGCATCCAGCTCGTCGATTTCAAGATCGAGTGCGGCCGGCTTTATGACGGCGACCTGATGCGGGTTGTCCTCGCCGACGAGATCAGCCCGGACAATTGCCGCCTGTGGGACATCAAGACCCGCAACAAGCTCGACAAGGATCGCTTCCGCGAGAACCTCGGCGGGCTGGTCGATGCCTATCGTGAAGTGGCGCAGCGCCTCGGTATTCTTGTGGAAACCGACAACGCGTTGACCACCGGCCCACGACTCGTGCAATGACCCCGGGGCGCGGTCAGGAAAGGTTGCAAGCTTTCCGGTCCGACCGCGCGACCACTGAAAATGCAGGGTGTCACGCCCTGCCCTGTTTCGGGAATTTTCGATGAAGGCCCGCGTCACCGTCACGCTCAAATCCGGCGTCCTCGACCCTCAGGGTCAGGCCATCCAGGGTTCGCTGAAAAGCCTCGGCTTTTCCGGCGTCGGCGCCGTACGGCAGGGAAAAGTGTTTGACGTCGAGCTGGGTGAATCCGATTTGTCACAGGCCGAGGCTAATGTCCGGGCGATGTGTGAGAAGCTCTTGGCGAACACCGTCATCGAAAACTACACGATAGAAATCACGCCTTAAGATTCACCGCTTATGGTGCTGGCCGCTCGCGTAACCCTGAGCCAGTACCAGTAAAAGACCGTCCCAGATGCTCAAGACATTCTCCCTGTCGATTGCCTTCTTCCTCGCGCTCGGCCTGCTTTTCGCCGCCTACGCGTCCGTCCCCGTCTGAGGCGTAGGCCTCAGCACTACCCCTGTCATTGCCAGCAGGCATACTCGCCGGCGCTCATGCCGTTGCGTGGATGTTGGATCGCCCGCACATGGCGGGATGATCCAGCTTAGACTTTGGTCGCGTGACGCGGATGCCACAGCGTGGACACCGCCACTTTTCCGCCGCCGCGCGCCCATCGAATTGGCGCAGGGGCGCATCACACCCTCCAATTAACCGTGCTGGTTCAGACTCCATTCAGCCATAGGGGCGCATTGGAGCCATGCACGGTCCGTGACTATTCCGGTCCCGCGAACCGACCTACACACCGCCCTAACCCAAGCGCAGCCTCGCGCTGCCAACCGATATTGAAAATGATCAAGACCTTCTCGCTCTCTGCCCTGTTTTTCATGACCATCGGCGTCCTGCTCGCCACCCACCTGTCGCTGCCGTTCTGATCGCGACAACAGGGCGTGACGGCCGACGCACCCCGTATGCTCGATAAATCTTTAGTTATTAAGCACTTGGCTTAAGCCTAAGTGCAGGCATTTCGTCCCAGATGCGGTCCCAGGCGTTACAACGCGCGGGACGCGCCCCGGGAGCCCAAAGAAATGCCGACTGCAGCCAACCGTCTCGATTGGGTAGATGCCGCCAAGGGCCTTTCCATCATCCTCGTGGTGATGATGCACTCGGCCTACGGCGTCGGCGAAGACCTGAACGGTACTGGCGTCCTGCATTACATCATCGGCTGGGCCACCCCGTTCCGCATGCCGGAGTTCTTCCTGATCTCCGGCCTGTTCCTCGGACAGGTGATCGCGCGTCCCTGGACCGCCTATGCCGATCGCCGCATCGTCCACTACCTCTATTTCTACGCGCTCTGGGCTGTGCTGCAGATCGTCTTCAAAGTCGGCCTCGGCACCGGCGACTTTGCCTCCGTCGGCAGCCAGATCCTCTGGGCCATTGTCGAGCCCTACGGCGTCCTCTGGTTCATCTACATGCTGGCGGTCTACTCGCTGGTGACCAAGCTGCTGTTCAGCTTCAAGGTACCGCACTGGCTGGCGCTCGCCGCGGCAGCGGCGTTGCAGATCTTCCCGGTCACATCAGGCATCGGCATCGTCGACCACTTCGCCGCCTACTTCGTCTACTTCTACGCCGGCTACGCTTTCGCACCGCTGGTGTTCCGCATCGTCGCTTCGGCTCAAGGCAATGCGCTTTGGGCCGCGCTGGCGCTCGTCGGCTATGCCGTCATCGAGGGCTACCTGGTGTTTGCCGGTGGCGCGGAACTGCACCCGCGCGGCATCACCATGGGCTATGCCGCCCTGCCCGTGCTGCACCTGGCGCTGGGCTTCATCGGCTCGCTCGCCGTCTGCCTCACCGCGGCGCTGTTGATCCGGCTGCCATGGATGGGCTGGCTGCGCTGGCTCGGCGAGCACTCGATCGTCGTTTACCTCAGCTTCTCGATCCCGATGGCCGCGAGCCGCACGCTGCTGCTGAAGACCGGGCTGATCACCGATGTCAGCACCGTCAGCGTCATTGTCATGAGCATCGCGCTGCTCTCGCCGCTGCTGCTCTATTGGCTGATCAAAAAGACCGGCTGGGGCAGGTTCCTGTTCGAACGCCCGGCCTGGGCCCACATTCCCGGCACCCCGGGCAGCCGCAGCACCATCAAGCCGGCCGCAGTGCAGCCGGCCGAGTAAGCCACAGCCGATCGGGCGGAACTGCAGTTCCGCGCTTGCTTTTGCGACTAAGACTCACCAAAGGATCGGCATCCCGCATCTGGAGCTGCTGCCAATGAAAGCCGCTGTCGTCGTGTTCCCCGGTCTCAACCGTGATCGCGACATGATCGCGGCCCTCACCAAGATCGGTGGCGAGGCGCCGGCGATCGTCTGGCACAAGGACGCCGAGATCCCCAAGGTCGACCTCATCGTCATCCCCGGCGGCTTCTCCTATGGCGACTACCTGCGCGTCGGCGCCATTGCGGCCCGCTCCCCGGCCATGGAGACCATCCGTGAGCGCGCGGCACAGGGCGTCAAGGTGATGGGCGTCTGCAACGGCTTTCAGATTCTCAGCGAGGCCGGTCTCGTCCCCGGCGTGCTGATGCGCAATGCCTCGCTCAAGTTCGTCTGCCGCGAAGTAAAGCTCTCGGTCGAGAATGCCGCCACCGCCTTCACCAGCGGCTATGCCCAGGGCCAGGTGATCCGCTGCCCGGTGGCCCACCACGACGGCAACTACTTCGCCGACGCCGAGACCCTGGCCGCCGTCGAAGGCAACGGCCAGGTGGCGTTCCGCTATGCCGAGGGCACTAACCCGAACGGCTCGCTCAACGACATCGCCGGCGTGTTCAACGCGCAAAAGAACGTCCTCGGCCTGATGCCGCACCCCGAGAACCTGATCGAGAGCGCCCACGGCGGCACCGACGGTCGCAACCTGTTCTCGGCCCTCCTCGACGCGGCCTAAGCACTAGCGCTCAAATTTTCCCTGCCGCCTTGATTGCGAATGCTCGCGGTGCGACCATCAACTGATTGCGGCGCAGCACTGGCCCGGGGGAAAGGGCGATGGCTTCGTTTGGACGCGCAGCGCGGTTTGAGGCCGCGGTTCTTCTTCTAGCAACAAGTTTCCTGATGGGCGGCCTGGCCGTCCTTTTTGTTTTCGTCGGCAGCGCCTCAGCCCAGGGGCCGTATCTCGAAATGATCGAGATCGTGCCGGATGATCCCGGTAACGATCCGCGCTGGGGTGTTGCAGACGGGCACATCTCGATCGAGGACGCCCAGTACAAGACCTACCGGGCCGACTACACCTGGACCCAGCCGCCCCGCACCAGCGACGGCGCGGGCTTTACCGTCAACATGACCATCGAGGGCAAGGCAACGCCGAACCGCATCTATGCGGGCATCGGCATCAACAGCCCCACGGGTGGCTTTGAGTTCGACAAAGACCCGGCCAGCGCCGACGTGTCGGTGCCCGATGCACAGCAGGGCGGGTCCGAAAGCCGCACGAACTCGATCTCGGTCCACGTTACGCCTTCGCCGACACTCGCCGACGGTTCAACCATCGAGCTCAGGATCGGAGCGTTCTACGGCTATGGCGTCACCTATCGCTATCGCGTCTCGGCGACCGACACCGGCGGCGGTGGTGGTCGCCGAGACGCGATAGCGATAGGTGACGCCATAGC
>NZ_LAJE02000183.1 GCF_000970465.2 Devosia insulae DS-56 | reverse complement strand
GGGTGGGGGTACGTTTCCCGCACCAGCTCGTCAGCTAGTTTGTCGTCGTCCTCTACCGCGCCACCCGCCCCTCGACCGGATGTCCAGGATCGGTGAAGCCATGGGTCGAAGCGTGGCCCGGGGCGACCAGCCGGTCGACCAGCGCCTCGTCCTCGGCGTCGAGCTTGACGTCGAGCGCCCGGATGTAGCTGTCCCAGTGCGCTTCGGTGCGGGGCCCGGTGATCGCCGCGCTCACCAGCTGGTTGTTGAGCACCCAGGCCAGCGCGAAGTCGGCGGCGTCGATGCCCTTGGCTCGGGCATGCGCCGCGATCTCCTGGGCGATGGCGAGCGATTCCGGCCGCCACTCGGTTTCGAGGATGCGCTTGTCGCCACGACCGGCGCGGGTATCGGCGGCCGGCTCCTGGCCTGGCTGGTACTTGCCGGTCAGCACGCCGCGCGCCAGCGGCGAATAGGAGACGACGCCGAGGCCATAGTGCTGCGCCGCCGGCAACTGCTCGGCCTCGGCCGTGCGGTTGACGATGTTGTAGAGCGGCTGGCTGGCGATAGGCCGATCGATCCCGAGCTGGTCAGCGAGCTGCGCCACCTCGGCGATGCGCCAGCCGCGGAAATTCGAGACGCCGAAATAGCGGAGCTTGCCGGCGCGGATCAGGTCGGCGATGGCGCGCACCGGCTCCTCGAGTGGCGCGTCGAACACCGCGCGGTGGAAGTAGATCAGGTCGATATAGTCGGTGCCGAGCCGCTTGAGCGAGTTCTCGACCGTCTCGATCACCCATTTGCGCGAGTAGCCGCCGAGGTTCGGGCCCTTCTTGCCCGAGTTGACGAACTTGGTGGCCAGCACCCAGTGGTCGCGGCTCGATTTGATGCCTTGCCCGACCACCCGCTCGCTGGCGCCGTCGCCATAGACGTCGGCGGTATCGATGAAGTTGATCCCCTGCTCGCGCGCCTTGTCGATGATCCGAAACGCTTCGGGGTTGGGGGTCTGCTGGCCGAACATCATCGTGCCGAGCGACAGCGGGGATACCTTGAGGGCGCTGCGGCCAAGGTAGCGATAGTCAACCATGCTTAGATCTCCGGGGGCGTGCGCGGCGCACGGTGTCAGGTCAATGTGACCGGATCACCACCGCATGCAAACTCTAAGCCGCCCGTGCCGCCGCGACTATCGGCGCCACCGCCCGCCGCAGCCCCTCCGGCTCCAGTCCCGTCACCACCACACCAACCAGAATTGCCCCGATCCCGGCTGCCTTCAGCCGCGGCGCATCGGCCGCGGTGAACCTCTTCTGGCTCGGCGCGATCACTGGGCGGCCCGCCATCGTGACGATCTCGGCAAAGCGCGTGAGGTCGGCCTCATTGAGCGGTTGGCCATATTCGGCGAAGCGCCCGATCGAGGCTTCGACCATGGCGCCGGGGATGGCGCGGATGGCGTCGATATCGGCCTGACCGGAGTCGCTGTCGAGCGCCAGGATCGGTTTCAGCCGCGATTGCAGCATGTGTGGTTGCACGTGCTTCAGATAGATGTTCCAGCCTTCGACGCCGTAATCGGCCAGCGCCTCGAGCTCATCAAGGCTCGGCTGGGTCTCCTGCCCGCTCATCACCAGCATGGGTTTGCCGAGTTTCGCCAGCGCCTCGATGAACCCGCGTTCGTCGGCAAAACTGCCGAACGTCGTGCCGCTGGCACGATGATAGGCGTTGAGGTGGAATTTCAGCCCGAACACCCCGGCATCGACCGCCGCCTTGGCGAGGTCGAGATCATGCCGGCCCAGCGACACCAGCACCGGCAGTTCACCGGCGCGCATTGCAGCTTCGATCATCGGGTCAACCCTTGAGTCCAGTGTGAGCCAGTCCCTCGATGAACTGTCGCTGCGCGAAGATGAACACCACAAGCACGGGCAGGGCGGTAAGGGTCGCGGCGGCGAGCTGGGTGTTCCACATCGGCCCCTGGTAGACATCGACATACTGGGTCAGCGCCTGCGGCAGGGTGAAATTGCCGGGAGTGGTGAGGAAGACGATCGGCTCGAGATAGAGGTTCCACGAGTGGAGGAAGGTGAAGATGGCGACCGCCGCCAGCGCCGGCTTCGCCAGGGGCAGGGCGATCTCAAAGAAGATACCGAAGCGGCTCAGCCCATCGACCCGCGCCGCCTCCTCGAGCTCCACCGGCAGGGCGATGAAGAACTGTCGCATGACGAAGGTGGCAAAAACGCTGGGCGCACCGAAGATCGGCACCAGGATCAGCGGCCAGTGCGTGTTCACCAGCCCCCATTTGAGGAACATCTGGAACAGCGGCACGATAGTGACTTCCGAGGGGATCAGCAGCCCCAGCAGCACCACCATGAAGATCAGGTTGGCGCCCGGAAACTTGATCCGCGCGAAGGCATAGCCGGCCATCGAGGACACCGCCATGGTGCCCACCGTGACGATCGCCGCGATATAGCACGAGTTCCAGTATTGCTGCGCAAAGGGCTGCAGCTTGAACACTTCCGCGTAGGTCGACCAGTCGAAGCGCGACGGGATCAGCTCGGGCGGAAAGGCGAAGATGTCCGAGATCGGCTTCACCGAACTCGTCACCATCCACCAGGTCGGAAAGACGAAGGGGATGGCGAGCACGCAGAGGAGGCCATAGAGCGCGACGCGGGCGCGCGGCGACAGCTCGCTGCGGGGGTTCTCAGTTCTCATAAAAGACAATCCGTTTGCGCATCTGCCACTGCGCGAAGGTGAGCACCGCGACGATTCCGAACAGCAGGATCGAGATGGTGGCGCCGTAGCCGAAGCGGTGGAACTGGAAGGCCTGCTGGTAGAGGTAGTAGACCAGCACCGTGGTCGACATCCCCGGCCCGCCCTGCGTCAGCACCGCGATCTGCGCGAACACCTGGAGCGAGCCCACAATGGTGATGATCATGGTGAGCAGGATCGTTGGCGAGATCAGCGGTACGGTGATCGCATGGAACTGCGTCCAGCGGCTGGCGCCATCGACCCGAGCGGCTTCGTAGAGCTCACGCGGCACCCCCTGCAGCGCCGCAAGGAACAGCACCATGTTGAGCCCGACATTCTTGAACACCTGCACGACGATCACCGAGGCCATGGCGGTGGGCGGTGAGCGCAGCCAGTTGGGTCCGGTGATGCCGATCACCTGCAGCAGCCCGTTGATGCCGCCATTGGCCTGCAACAGGAAGTTCCAGACGATGGTCCAGGCCACCAGCGACACCACCACCGGCGAGAAGAAGATGGTGCGGAACACCGTGATACCGCGGAGTTTCTGGTTGACGAGGATCGCCAGCAGCAGCGCAAGCGACAGGTTGAACACCACCAGCCCGGCCGAAAAGATCGCCGTGGCGCCGAGCACTTCCGGCAACGCCGGATCGGCCGCGAGCTTTTTGTAGTTCGCATCACCGACGAAGCGGAACGTCCCGGCCAGCACGTTCCACTCGTGCAGCGAATACCAGACCACCAGCCCGAGCGGGATCAAGACGAACAGCACGATGCCGATCAGTTGCGGGGCGATGAACAGGTAACCCGCCACAGCGTCGCGCCGCTCCATGGTCCAGAACGGCCGGTTTCGCGGTCGGTCAGCGGTGGAAGCGGCAATGGGCATTGGGGGTCCTGTAAGCATTGGGCAGTTGCATAGTGTGGGCACGGATCCCTTCTCCCCTCAGGGGAGAAGGTGGCGCGGAGCGCCGGTTGAGGGGTGAAGCGCCGCCACGTGCTGGCTCGTCCAGCATGCCGAGAGATCCACCCCTCACCCAGCTTCGCTAACTCGCTGGCGCTCGTAAGCTTCGCTTCCCTCTCCCCTGAGGGGCGAGGGGAGACACGGGGAGGGCGGTGAGCCGCGGGTGGGCATGGGTGTCCTGTAAAGGCTGAGTTCGTTCACCGGGTCATCCCCGCGAAAGCGGGGAACTCTGTTTTTGCGAGCACCGCAAACGGAGGTTCCCGCTTTCGCGGGAATGACCCGGTGTTGTGGAGAGAACCCAGGGTCCTCCCCACATGAAGTCCGTCACAGCATCGGCTGGATCCGGTCGCACACCGACTTCAGCACCGCCGGCACATCCGCATCCGGCACCCACAGCGCGTCGAGCGCGGCGCGGGCGGTCTGCTGGATTTCGGCAAACCCCGCATGGCCGGGCTTCACCTTGCCGGTCGAAATGCCCTTGATCACCACGTTCTCGATCTGGGTAGCCGAGAGCAGCGGGTTGGCGGCGCCGAGCACTTCGGCGTTGAGCAGGCTCGAGCGCGGCGGCGGGAAGAATTTTGCCAGCTTCTTGGCATTGTCCGGGTTGCTGAAGAAGGCGAGGAAGTCGGCGGCGACATCAGGGTTCTTGCCTGACGCGAAGACGCCGATGCCGGCCTGGCCGATCACCGCATACTCACCTGCCGGGCCCGACGGCAGCGGCACCAGGTCCCAGCTGAACGGGTTCTCCTTGGGCAACAGCGAGGCGCGGGAAATCTGCGTGATGGTCATCGCCGCGTCGCCGGCGAAGAAGTCGGCGGTGATGCCAGGGCCGGGGATCGCCTTGTCGGTGAAGATCGCCTTGTGGATGAAGCTCATGGCGTCGACCATCGGCTGCTCGGTAAACGTGCAGGTCTTGCCGTCGGCGCTCCACGGCGCGGCGCCCCAGCCGTTCCAGATCGAGGCGAGGTTGTCCCACACCTTGTAGTCGAAATCACGGACGATCAGCCCCTGCTTGCCGGCGGCGGCGACGGCGGCGTTGATCGCCTCGGCCTTGTCCCAGGTCCATTCGCCCGCCGCGATCAGCTCGGCCGGGGTCTGCTGCCCCGCCGCCTTGATCACGTCGTTGTTGACGAACATGCCGAACGGCGAGGTCGAGAACGGATAGGCGTAGATCTCGCCATCCGCTGTCCATAGCGACAGGGCGCTCTCGGTGACGTCGGCAAGGTTGTAGTCGGCCGCCGCCTCGAACGTCGCCTTCAGCGGCGACAGCGCTCCCGAGCTGACGAAATCGCCCGCCGTGGTCTCGAGGATCCAGGCGAGATCAGGGGCATTGCCACCGGCGATCTGCGTGGTCAGCGTCGTGGTGTAGCCGTCGAAGGGCAGCGAGTCGAAGCTGACCTTCACGTCCGGATGCTGCGCCGTGTAGGCGGCAGCAATCTCGTTGAACAGCGCCAGGTGCGCCTCGTTGGCGCTCCAGATCGCCATGCGGATGTCCTGGGCGATGGCTGGCACTGCTGCCAGCGGGAGTGCGATGCCGGCGGCGAGAGCCGCCAGTCTCAGGTCGAACAGTTTCATGGTTTCCTCCTTTGTCGTCGTTCGTTTGGTCGTCTTCTGGTCAAGTGGTAGCGGTCAGTAGCCCCTGACGTCGGGCCAGCGGGTTTCGATGCCTTCGGCATAGAGCCGGGCCTGAAAATCGGTCAGCAGCGCATCGTCGGCCTGCACCTGATGTGGCGTCACGCCCTGGTTGAGGCAGTAGGCGGCAAGCAGGCCCGCGACTTCGCCGATGTTCCACTCCACCGGGTGCAGCCGATAGCAGCCATTGGTGATGTGGGTGGTGCCGATGGTCTTGCCGGCCGGGATCAGGTTGCTGACCCGCTCCGGCAGCAGGGCCCCTAGCGGGATCTCGAACGGGCACGAGGCCACGTCGATATAGTTGTCGCCGCCGGTCGAAGGGTGGAGATCAATGCGGTACATGCCGATGCCGACGCTGTCGCGATAGTGGACCGCGCCGCGCTCGCCGCGCACGTCGTACGAGAGATCCTGCTCGACGATGGTGGTCACCGCCTTGATGCGGCGGCTCTCGCGGATATAGGGCGCCATGGCGAGGCCATGGTTGGTGCCGGTGATGTCGCCGCGCAGCCGCAAACCCGGGAACCCTTGGCCGCCATCCTCGCGCGGCGCCTCGGTCTGCAGCCAGTAAAACACCGAGTAGGCGAGGTCGGCCGCATCGCGGATGCGCTCGTCGTACACCGCTTCCGGCACGTCGATGATCGGGTGCTCGAAATAGTCGAGCATCGGCCAGTTCACGAGGCAGATATCGGAGGCGTAGGCGCCGGCAACGAAATTGCGCCGCGCCGCGATGCGCCTGAAAGTCCAGAGGTTCCCGTCGCCGGGGTTCCTGCGCTGGTCGGCATCGACCAGCGTCGGGTCATCATCGGGGTTGGGGGTGAAACTGCGCACCGTGGTTTCGAGGGTGCGCGGATGCGGCGCGACGAAGCCGATCAGCGGCCCGCCCCAGAAGCTCGGGGTATAGGCGCGCCACTTGTCGTAGTTGCGCGGCTTATCGCCCACCTGGTTGCCGTCGACATGGTCGATAGCAAAACAGATCGATACCGCCTGCGAGTTGGTCGGCTGCGCTTCGGCCGGCGCTGAGGGCTCACCGGTATCGCGCCGGCTCTCGAAGCCGGTGACATATTCGGTGCCGGTCATCGGTAGCAGGTCGCCGAGCTCGGTGGCCTCGATGATGTATTTGCCGGTGACGACAATAGTGTCGCCGCTGTCGCGATGCCTGAGCGTCACCGCCCGCACCCGGTCGCCATCGACTTCCGCCGAGATCGGCTTGTAGGGCTGCAGCACGGTGAGCTTGCCGCCGCCGCGATAGGGCATCAGCATGGCTTCCATCACCGCGAGGCCGACGCGCGGCTCGTGGCAGAGCCGCGATACGAACCCGGCGCCCGGGTTGAGGTCGCCCCAGGCGCGGCTCTTCTCGGTCAGCGGATAATGGTCGCGATAGTATTGCCGGATGCCGTTGCGCAGCGCCCGGTAGGAGCGGGTAATGCCGAACTGCTCGACCCAGCTATGCTCGTCCGGCGGCACCGCCTGGCTGGTCATCTGCCCGCCCAGCCAGTCGAACTCCTCCGTCATCACCACGCTGTGGCCAGAGCGCAGCGCGCCGAGCGCCGCCGCCACGCCGCCGAGGCCGCCACCGATGATCGCGATATCTGCCGAATATTCTTTCACTTCAAATCCGTCTGGTTGGTCGCGATGTGGGAAAAGTCGGTCAACTCGTCGCCTTGTCGCTTGGGTGGATGACGCCGAGGGTGTCGCCCTCGACCGGCTCGCATGGCAGCACGACCTGCTCGCCCGCCGAGCCGGCCTCGATCCGCTCGCACAGCATCTGCGTGGCGCGCCGCGCCATTTCTTCGCGCGGCACCGAGAAGGTGGTGAAACGGGTGCCCGACTGCATGGGGCGGAGGTGGCTGCCGAGCACAACGATCGACAGGTCGCCCGGTACCGCGAGGTTCTGCGAACGCGCCGCGGCATCGACGATCACCGCGTCAGCCATTTCGGTGAAGAACACCACGCTGGCCCCCGACGCACGGATCGCTTCGAGCATCGGCAGCGCCTTGCCGCCGACCTCGGGGATATGCAGCACCAACTCGGCCTCTCCCGGCGCCGGTTCGGCGTCCGTGATCGCGGAGGCAAACCCGGCCCAGCGATCGACCGAGGATTCGGCGCCTTTGCTGGGCCCGACATAGGCGAGCTTGGTATGCCCCTTGGCCTTGGCCCGCCGCACCATCTCGGCGGTCGCCGCGACATAATCGGCCCCGACATAGGGCACGGGCGTGTCGGTAGGGCCGCCAATGGGATCGCGGCGGCCGACGGCGACGAACGGATAGTCCCCGGCCACCAGCCGCTTCAACTCGGCGCGATCGAACTCGCGCCCGAGGATGACGCAGCCATCGGCCAGCCGCAGCCTATTGTTCTCGTCAAAAATCTTGCGCTTGCCGCGATTGGCGGGCGCGCCGGTGAGCAGCAGCAGGTCATAGCCCAGCGTCTGCGCCGTCTCCTCGATGCCGAACAGGAACGGCGCGAAGAAATCCGCCTGCGCGCTCGGGAAGGCCGGCTCGTAGGTGAACACCCCGAGGATGCGGTTGAGCCCCTTGGCCATGCGGCGGGCGATCGGGTCGGCGACATAACCGGTCTCGCGGATCGCCTTCTGCACCCGCTCGCGGGTCTCGTCAGGAATGCGTCCTTCGGCCGCCTTCGCGTCGTTCAGCACCAGCGACACCGTCGCCTGGCTGACCCCGGCAATGCGCGCGATATCCCGCTGTGTCAGTCGCCCCGCCTTGGCCAAGCCGTCCTCCTCGACGTCTCTCGCGCTGCTAATGCGTATTAGCTGCTAATGCGTATTAGCGGAGAGTCTGTAGTTGAGTCAATAGGACGCGCCTTCGATCGATGGCCGGGCAATTCGCCTCAGGTCGTGGAAAGGCTCCGCCGCTACTCGTGATCCGCCCACTTGCCGCCGCGCGTCACTTTCGGCGTCGCCAGCATCGCCGTGAGAATTCGGCTCATCAGCGCCTGTTCCTGCTTCTTCCCCTCAGCGGCGTGGCGGAGGTCGACGAGGAGGGCGGAGGTGGCGTTGAGGCGGGCGCAGGCGAGGGTGGCGATGTGGAGCGCGAAATCCGGGTTCTGTGACAGCACGTCCAGCGCCTCCTCGATGACGCGAACGCGCACCGTGGTTTCGGCGGTGACGGTGGCGCTGTGCGGCGTGCCGAGCAGCACCGCCATCTCGCCGATGATCGCCCAGGGTTCGTCGATATGGGCGATGTCTACGCCCTCGCGCGACACACTGAGCCGGCCGGCCTCGAGCAGATATAGCCGCCCCGAATAGCTGCCCTCGGTGGTCAGCCGGTCACCCGGGTTGAGCGTTTCGAGCGGCAGCGATACGGCGAGGGCGGCGAGCGTGGACATCGGCGGGTTCCGGCAGGTTCGGGCGGCAGACTGGCGGAGCTTAGGTGAACCGTGGGTGAAAGTCGCGGGGGGCGACCCACAGTGCCCTCCAAGGGGGCCCTGGGAGCCACCGGCTTCGAGCGTCCATCCCCCCAATTGCATCCCCCCGCGCCCTGCGCTACATCCCCCCTGCCGCGTCACGCGGTGACGCATCCTGGACGGCCATGATGCGCGGGTTTATCGATCGGGGACGACCCCGGAGGTAATGAACCCATGTCTCCGTCCAGCGACGCCAAAACTCCCCTCAGCCGCCACCTTCCACCACGCACGTTCGTAAAACTCGCCATCGCCTGGGGCGTGGTGCTGGTGTTCATGCTCGGCGGCCCGACCTGGCTGCACGCACCCATCGATCCCGTGGTCGCAATCATCGCCTTCGGCGTGATCTTTGCCACCATCCTGGTCGCCGCCTTCGGCGTGGTGCATGAGGCCGATTACCTGGCGCACCAGCTGGGCGAGCCCTATGGCACGCTGATCCTGACGCTCTCGATCGTCTCGATCGAGGTGATCCTGATTGCGGCGGTGCTGCTGGGGCCGGGTGAGAACCCGACCATCGGCCGCGACTCGATCTTTGCGGTGATGATGATCATCCTCAACCTGGTAATGGGCATCTGCCTGCTGCTCGGCGGCCGGCGCTTCGGCGAGCAGGAGTACAACTCGCAGGGCGCGCTGGCCTATATCTCGATGACCCTGCTGCTGGCCGGCATCGGCCTGATCCTCCCCAATACGCTGAGCAGCGGCGACGGCACGTTCCTGCCGGCGCAGGCGGTGGCCTTCGCGCTCCTCACCATCGTGCTCTATGCGGCGTTCCTCCTGATGCAGACCCGCGCCTATCGGCGCTACTTCATCCAGCCCGATCTCGGCTCGCTGACCATTCCCCTCGATAATGGCGGCACGCCAAGCGAGCCCGCGCCGGTCGATCGGGGTGGCGTCGTCATCCACTCGGTGCTGCTGGTGGCGCTGATGCTGCCGATCGTGCTGCTCGCGCATGACCTGGCGCTGGTGATCGATTTCGGCATCGCCACCGTCGGCGCGCCGCTGGCGCTGGGCGGCGTGCTGATCGCCATCATCGTCTTCACCCCGGAATCGATCACCGCCATCAAGGCGGCGCTCGATAACCAGCTGCAGCGCTCGATCAACCTCTGCCTCGGGGCGTTCGTCTCGACCGTGGGGCTCACCGTGCCGGCCGTGCTGATCGTCGGGCTGGTGACCGGCAAGCGCGTGGTGATGGGCGTCTCGCCCAGCGAGACGGTGCTGCTGCTCCTGACGGTCGGGCTCACCACGCTGACCTTCCTCGGCCAGCGCGCCTCGGCGCTGCAGGGCACGCTGCACCTGACGCTGTTCGCCGTGTTCGGCGTGCTGCTGTTCGTGACCTAGGCGGCTTTGCGGTTGGGCGGCAGAGGTATGATTGTGCGCTTGGCCTGGCCCCCACCGGGTCATTCCCGCGAAAGCGGGAACCTCTGTTTTAGTGCCACCTGCAAGATCGCAAACGGAGGTCCCCGCTTTCGCGGGGATAACACCGAGTGTGCGGGACCTGCAGAGCCTCGGTTCGCATACCAGCGTCACCCCGCCTACTGCGTCCTCGATGCCAGCGCCTCGTCGGCGGCGGCGAGCGCGGCCGGCAACTCCGCGGCGCCCATCGCAACACTGAAGGCCCCCGCCGCCTTGAGCAGGGCGCGTCGTCCCGGGCGCGGATCGGCTGGGTCGACGAAGCCGATCGGCACCATGCCGGCGGCGACCGCCGAACTGATGCCATGCGGGCTGTCGTCGATCATCACGCAGCGCGCCGGCTCCACCTCGAGCTCCCTCGCGCAATGGAGCAGCAGGTCGGGTGCCGGCTTCGGTCGCTTCACCTGTTCGGCACTGAACACGAAGGGGGCAAAGCTCTGCCACAGCGGCAGCTGCCCCAGGCTCGCACGCAACCGCTCCAGCGTGCTATTGGAGGCAACGCATTTCGGCCGCTCGAGCGCCGCGACCACCTCGGCAATATCAGGCATGGCGGTGAGCGTGGTGGCGAACTCGGCATAGAGCCGCTGGTGCCAGCCGGTGAACAGGCCCTCGATATCCTCGAGCCCGTAATCCCTCGCGCACATGGCGCGGATATCGCGCTCGGAATTGCCGGTGAAGCGCCGATGCGCCTCCTGTGGGGTAATGTCGACGCCGGCCGCCGCCAGCGCTTCGGCCAGCGTGCGGCTGGCGATCGGCTCGCTGTCGATCAGCACCCCATCGCAGTCGAAGATCACCAGCCCGATAGCGTCGAGCGTCGCCGCCGCGCGGGGCGGCAGGGTTTCGGAAATCGTCACGCCGCTGTGCCCCGCATGCTGACGGCCCGATCGGGGCGGTCGGTGGTGATCTGGCGGATCGGCTTGTCGAGCCAGAATTTCAGGTCCGCCTCTTCGTTCGGCACCCAGGCACCCAGCCGCTCGAGCGGCACCTGGGCGGTGATGGCGTCCCACTCCGCGGCAAGCAGGCTCTTTTCCACCGCGACGATGTCGCTGAGCTCCAGCATCGTATCGAGCCCGGCTTTCAGCCCCAGCCGCTCGGCCGAGTTGCGGTCGAACGACGAGAGCCGGCGGATGTCAGGGGCGACACGGCCGATCTCGACGAGGATTTCCTCGTGAAAGCTGGTGAGGATGCTGCGCTCGCCGAGACCGAACGTCTCGATCGCTGCCGCGGCGGCCGCTTCGAGCCCAGGATAGGCCACGTGGCCGACCCCGGCCTTCAGCTCCACATGCAGCTCCATCGTGCCGTCACGGAAGATTTCGAGCACTTCCGCCAGCGTCGGGATCGCCCCGCCGTCACTGTCCTTGAGCCGGACGTGCCGGTGCGCGCCTGCCGCCAGCGCCGCCACCGGGCCGCTATGGTCGGTGGTGCGGTCGAGCGTCGGATCGTGGATCACCAGCAGCTCGCCGGCACTCGTCAGGTGCACGTCGAACTCGACGCCCTCGACCGGCATCGCCTTGAGCTTACGGAAGCCAGAGAGCGAATTCTCCGGCCACAGGTTCCGGCCACCGCGGTGGCCGATGATCATTACCATCGTAGAGTTCCTTCAGGGGTGTACGCAAAACGCCAGCGACCGCACCAACGCGCTGGCAGTAGTCGGGGGGCCTTCTCCCCTTGTGGTCGCGGGACGAGGGCGTAGCCCTCGCCCGGAGGTGGCCGAAGGCCGGATGAGGGGTTCTCTCCGCGCACTGGGTCGCTCGTCGCTTGCGCTCCGATCGCGCTACACTTCGTTTCGCGGACCCCTCATCCGCCCTTCGGGCACCTTCTCCCACAAGGGGAGAAGGCGATCGCTGCACCGCCAGTGGCTCCTGATGTGCGACAGCCCCGCCTGCTGGACGAAGATCGCGCCGGTACACCTCACTTCCCCGCATCGACCAACCCACGGGTGAACCATCTCTGCATCACCAGGATCACGAGCGCCGGTGGCAGCATGACGAATAGTGCCGCGCTCATCGCGATGTTCCAGGCCGGCGCCGCGTCGGAGACCGGAACCAGCTCCTTCAGCCCCAGGATCGCCGTCTGCATTTCCGGGCCGGTGGTGAACAGCAGCGGCCACAGGTACTGGTTCCAGCCGAACAGGAACAGGATGATGCCGAGCGCCGCGATATTGGCGCGGGAGAGCGGCAACAGCACGTGCCAGAAGAAGCGCAGCGGCCCAGCCCCGTCGAGCTTCGCCGCTTCGCAGAGCTCATCCGGCACGGTCAGGAAAAACTGGCGGAACAGGAACGTCGCCGAGGCCGAGGCGATCAGCGGCAGGATCAGCCCGGCATAGGAGTTGACGAGGTTCCACTGCAGCGCCGCCTCGAGCCGGTAGCCGGTGAGGCTCTCGACCAGCCCCCCGAGCCCGATCGTTCCGACCACCCAGCGCAGCGGCCCGCCGGCATCGGCCACCGCCTCGTAGGTCGGAATGATCCGCACCTCGACCGGCAGCATCAGCGACACGAAGATCAGCCAGAACGCCGTCATCCGGAACGGGAAGCGGAAATAGGTGATGGCGAAGGCAGCGAGCAGCGACACCACCAGCTTCCCCACCACGATCCCGAGCGTCACGATGATCGAGTTGAGGAAGGCGCGCGAGAAATTGCCCTCGTTCCAGGCGGTGGCGAGGTTGTCGATCAGGTGCGCCCCGGGCAGCAGCGGGAACGGCGTCTGCTGCACCTCCTGTAGTGTCAGCGAACCCGCCACCAGCGCGAAATAGAGCGGCACGCAGACCGCCGCGGCGCCGACCAGCAGCACCACATGGCAGAAAATCGAGAGCGTCAGGCTGCGGCCCACCATCGCTACACCCCGTAATTGACTTTGCGCTCGAGGGCGCGGAACTGCAGCACCGTGAACACCACGGCGACGATCATCAGCACCACCGATTGGGCGGCGGACGAACCGAGGTCGAGCTGCACGAAGCCATCCTGGTAGACCTTGTAGACGAGGCTGTTGGTGGCCCCGGCCGGGCCGCCCCGCGTCATCGCGTCGATCACGCCAAAGGTCTCGAACAGCCCGTAGACGAAGTTCATGACGATGAGAAAGAAGATGGTCGGAGTGATCAGCGGCACCGAGATGGCGAAGAACCGCCGGATGTGCCCGGCGCCGTCGAGCGTCGCCGCTTCGAGCAGCGAGGCGGGCACCGCGAGGAGCGCCGCGACGAGGAAGATGTAGTCGTAGCAGACGTGCTTCCACACCGAGGCGATGATCACCAGCAGCTGCGCGTCGAACGGCCGCCGGTTCGGGTCCCACGGAATGCCGATCGCCTGCAGCATCTCGGCAATCGGCCCGACCGCCGGGTTGAACAGGAACGCCCAGATCACCCCCGAAATCACCGGCGCGATCGCATAGGGCATCAGGATAATGCTGCGATAGAGCCCGCGCCCGCGGATCACATAGTCGGTGGCAAAGGCAAACAGCCCGGCGAGCCCGAGCGTCAAGACGTTCTGCACCACCGAGAACCACAGCGTGAACACCGCGCTGTCGCGGTAATCGGCGCTGGCGAACAGCGCGAGGAAATTGTCGAGCCCGACGAAGATCTGGATGCCGCCGAACGGATCGACCTGCACGAAGGCCAGCGACAGCGCCTTGTAAGAGGGAATGAAGAAAAAGAAGACGAGGATCAGCAGCTGCGGCGTCAGCAGCCCCGCGGCGAGCCACGGCTGCTTGAAATGTGCGGTCTTCAGCCCGGCGCGCGAAGCGCGTGGAAACAGCCGGCCGAGCGCCAGCCCGCCGGAGGGCCGGGGGCGACGGCTGGCGCCGCCCCCGATCTCGATGCTGCCATCAGCCACCGGCATGGAGCTTCTCATACTGGCGGAGGATCTGGTTGCCCTGTTCGACCGCCGCGTCGAGCGCCTGCTGCGCCGTCTTCTCGCCGGTCCACACGCTCTGCACTTCCTTGACCAGCAGCTGCATCGACTGGTTGTGGTTGCCGAAGCGGAAGCCGCGCGAATTGTCGGTCGGCGTGCCGCGGCTCAGCTGCAGGATGGCGATTTCCCGGGTCGGGTGCTCGTCATAATAGCCATCCGCCTTGATCGCCTCGTAGGCCGTCATCGTCACCGGCACATAACCGGTTTCCTTGCTCCACCAGGCTTGCGTCGTCGGCGAGGCGACGAAATCGAGGAACGCCGCGGCGCCGGCATATTCGGCGTCCGTCTCGCCCTTCATCACCCACAGGGCGCCGCCACCGATGGTGCTGTTCTTGGGCTCCACCCCTTCCTCGTGCGGCAGGAACGTGGCGCTCCAGTTGAACTTGGCGGTCGACTCGACGCCGGCATGCGCCGCGGTCGAGGCAACAAAGGTCGAGCACTGGCCCGAGGTGAACAGCTGGTCGGGGGCGAGGCCCTGGCCGGCGAGCTGCAGCACCCCATCGTTCATCCAGCTCTGCAGCCGTTCCAGCTGGCCCACCACCATCGGGCTCTGGTTGAAGACGAACTCGGTATCGAGCCCGCCAAAGCCATTGGCCTTGGTGCCCCAGGGCTGATCCTGGATGGCGGCGTAGTTCTCCAGCATGCTCCAGAAGAAATCGTTGGCCAGCACCATCGAGCAGTCGGACACGCCCTTTTCCTTGATGGCGCGCAACTGGGTGTCGATCTCCTGCCAGGTCTCGCCGGGCTTGTCGAAGCCGGCCGCCTTGAAGTGGTCGGCGTTGTACCAGAAGATCGGCGTCGAGCTGTTGAACGGCATCGCGGCCGGCTTGCCGTCGACGAGGAAGAAGCCGGCGACCGGGGCGACGAAGTCATCCCACTTGATGTCATAGCCCTGGTTCTGCATCAGCTCGGGCACCGGCACCACGGCGCCGGAGTTGAGCATGGTGAGAAAGCCGCGCTCGGCCGCCTGCACCAGGGTGGGCTGCTGGCCGACGCGATAGGCGGCCACCATCGCCGCCATGGTCTCTTCGTAATTGCCCTTGTTGATGCCGACCAGCTCGTACTTGTCCTGGCTGGCGTTGAAATCGACGATCAGCTTGTCGACGATTTCGGCCAGCCGGCCACCCAGCGCATGCCACCATTCGATCTTGGTGCGCTCCTGCGCCAGCGCCGTGCCTGCCTGCAAGACCAGCGCCGCCACGGCAGCGCCGGCCAGCAGCCGGCCGATCACGGCCCCATGGCCGCGTTTGTTGCCTGTCATTTTTCTCTCCTCTCGAGCCTCGCCGTCTTTCCTTGGCCGGTTGCTCCGGCGTGACCCGCTTCATGGCGGCGAGGAGACGAAGGCTAGTGGTCACCGTTTACAAATGTCAAGCGTCTGTTACAAATGTATGACACTGCCAAGGAGATGCGATTGACAGCCGACCCGGGAGTCATGTCCATGCTGAGCCGGACCTGAGGGGCGGGGGCAGAACAGCGTGGCAATACCAGCGCCGCAGGGCATGTCGGACGAACAGATGCAGGTGCGCGTCGTCTGGCTCTATTTCATGGAGGGGCGGACGCAGGGCGAGATCGCCGATGCGCTCTCCACCAACCGCCTGCGCGTCAACCGCATCATCAGCGAGGCGCGGCGCACCGGTCTCGTCACCATCACCCTCAACTCCAAGCTCGCCTCGTGCGTCGAGCTCGAGCAGCAGCTGATCAAGGCTTTTGGGCTCAAACGCGCCATCATCGTGCCCACCCCAGAGGACCCGGCGCTGGTGCCGGTGCTGCTGGGGCAGGCGACGGCCGATTACGTCGGCCAGCTGCTGGCCGATGGCACCATGACCGGGGTCGGCGTCGGCTGGGGCACCACCCTGCGCGAAACGGTGCGGCACATGCCGTCGCTGAAGCGCCCTGAGCTGCTGGTCAACTCGGTGATGGGCGGGCTGACCCGCGGCATCGAGATCAACACCTTCGACATTGCCGGCGATCTCGCCCGGCACCTCGGCGCCGATTGCGCCTATCTCGCCGCCCCGATCTATGCCGGCAGCCCGCAATCGCACGACGCCATCATGACGCAGGATGTGTTCCAGGAGGCGTTCGAGCGCATCGGCCGCAACGACCTGATCCTGTTGACCATCGGCGATATGACCGAGCGCTCGCTGCTGATGCGCTATGGCCTGCCGCGCGACGTCAGCATCGACGAGCTGGTAGCGGCGGGCGCGGTGGGCGACGTGATGGCGCAGTTCGTCGATGCCGCCGGCCAGCCCATCGACCACCCGATCAACCGCCGCGCCATCGCCCTGCCGCTCGAAGCCCTGCGCAAGGTGCCCAACGTGGTGTTCGCCTCAGGCGGCGCCAACAAAACCCACGCCATCGCCGCCGTGCTCCGCTCCGGGCTGGGCAGTGCGCTGGTGTGCGATGAGGCGACGGCGCGGGCGGCGATGCGGATTGCGCTGGGGACGGGGTGATAACTTCGGCAATGGAAAGGCGCCCGACCACCTCATCCGAGGAATTGAGGGAGCGAGAGGAGCGAAGGTGGGGATCGGATGAACCGGTGTCGCGCATGTCGAGGCCGATCCAGTCCAACTAGCATGGCGCATTTCGCATTGATCAATATATGATCGCAGCGCGACACCGCGCGGGATTTGACGAATGGCAGACGAAATACCGACTACACTTGTTCAGCTCGATATGTTGGGGCAATCAACCGGTGTTGAAGCTGACGATTCCATAGGGCCCGATGCCGAGCGCATCGCGGAGCCCTTTGATCCGGATGACATTGACGTCATAACTAGATCGATGACAGTAGATTTGCTGTTGTCGCGGACAAAGTCTGGAATGATCAACCTACAACCTGACTTCCAGCGGCGCTGGGGCGTGTGGGACTTGCGTAGGCAAAGTCGACTCATCGAGTCCCTACTACTTAGAATCCCGCTTCCGGTGATATATGCAGCTGAAGATGATGACGAGCGATGGGAGATTGTGGATGGGATTCAGCGTCTGTCTACGATTGCACGATTCATTGACTCGGAGATCGTGAGCAGTGATGGACTCGTGCTTTCCGGATTGGAGTATCTCCATGAGCAGGAAGGAAGGAGATTTTATCAACTTAGTCAGAAGCTCCAATTAAGACTGCGAGAGACTGAGCTAGTAATACACCTTATCAGAAAGGGTACTCCGGCCGCGGTGAAGTTCAACATATTTGCAAGAATTAATACAGGTGGTGTTGCGCTGTCTCCCCAAGAGCTGAGGCATGCAATAACGCCAGGAAAGGCGCGGTTTGTGTTGGAGGGCTGGGCCGACTTACCGTCGTTCAAGCTTGCGACTGACTATAGCGTTCGCACGATCAGGATGGACGATCGTGAGCTGATACTAAGGTTCTTGGCGTTTTTTGTTCTGGGATTGGATGCTTATCGCCAGCCAGATATGGATGGATTCCTAATTGGAGCCATGAAGGCCATAAATGTCACATCTGACGCCGACTTGGATGTTGCAAGGTCGCGGTTTGAGGCAGCGATGATTTGTGCTCGGGAGGTGTTTGGGGTTGATGCGTTCCGAAAGCGTTTCGGATTTGGGCTCCCTCGGCAGCCGATTAACAAGGCGGTCTTCGAGGCGCTGTCAGTCAAGCTGGCTCGGCTTACAGATGAACAGCTTGAGGTCCTTGGCCATCGGGGGGCTTTGGTGCGGGAGGAATTTGTAGCGCTGTGCAACGATCGGCTGTTTGAGACGGCCATCTCACAAGGGACCGGCGATCTGCGCAAGGTTAGGCTAAGATTTAATGCAGTTGATCAAATGATCGAGCGGGTTCTGTCGGATGCTTGACTATATCCGCCTAGAGAATTTCAAGGCCTTCGACGACGTTGAAGTGCCGCTCGGTGGTCTGACCTTACTGTCAGGACTGAACGGCAGCGGCAAGAGCACAGTGCTGCAAGCGTTGGGCCTGTTACGGCAATCGTTTGATGCCAATTTTCTCTTGTCAGGAGACCTCGCGCTGAATGGGGATCTCGTTGAGCT
>NZ_LAJE02000182.1 GCF_000970465.2 Devosia insulae DS-56 | reverse complement strand
TTACTGCACCGCCGGTGCCGCCCACCCCCATTCCCCGCAACTCATTGCAAATGCAATGAACTTTCCCGCCATTCCGAATCTCTGCAATTCTATGGCTGGCGTAGCGCCGGATTGTCGGTAAATTCCCCCGCGGGGCTTGGTGGACGGGGCATTTCAGCTGGCCGCCGGGCGGAAACACGAGAGTGAAGATGGCTCAAAAGCACAATGTTCTGACAATTGCGCTGCTGGCTCTGATGGCGATGGTCGTCACGCCGGTGCTGGCGCAGGAAAAGACTCCCAATGATCCGCGGCTGTTCACGCCCGGCAAGCTCACCGTCTCGACCTCCGAGCCGAGCTATCCACCATGGGTGCTCGACAACAATCCGGAAGCCGGCGAAGGCTTTGAAGCGGCGCTGGTTTACGCGCTCGCCACTGAGCTGGGCTTCAAGAAGGAAGACGTGGTCTGGGTCGACGTGACCTTTGACGGCGCCATCGCGCCCGGCCCGAAGGCCTATGATTTCTCTGTCCAGCAGATCTCGGTGACCCCGGATCGTGCCAAGGTCGCCACCTTCTCGGACGTCTACTACCAGTCCGACAAGGCCGTGATCGCGCTCCCGACCTCGGCCGTCGCCGGCGCCAAGAGCTTCGCCGACCTGAAGGCGGCCAAGTGGGGCGTTGCCGTCGGCACCACCGATTTCGACTACGTGACCAATGTGCTCGGCATTGCCGATGCCGCCGTGTTCGACGACCAGGCGGGCGTGTTCCAGGCGCTGCAGGGTGGCCAGATCGATGCCACCGTCGCGGCGCTGCCCACGGCGCTCTATGCCACGTGCTGTCAAGTGCCCGAGGCCAAGATCACCGCGATCCTGCCCAAGGACCCCAAGGACGAGGGCCTCGGCCTGCTCTTCGCCTACGAGAACCCGATCGTGCCGTGGATCAACGAAGGCCTCGCCGCGCTCAAGTCCAAGGGTACCATCGACGAGCTGGCCAAGAAGTACCTGATCGCCGATCCGAGCATTCCCGAGATCACGCAATGACACGACGACCCGGCAAAGGACGCCGGCAGATCGCTCTCAAGGACCGGCTCGCGCCGGTCCTTATTAGTTTGGCCAGCGTCGTCCTGGTGTTCGGCGCCGTCGCCTGGTTCGTCGGCACGGCCGAGCAATGGCCGCGCATCCAGCGCCAGTTCTTCTCCATCGACGCCATGATCGAGGCAGCGCCGGGCGTCGCCCGCGGCTTCCTCGTTTCGCTGCAGATCTGGCTGATCAGCCTCGTCTGCATCGGCATCTGGGCGCTGGTGCTGGCGATCTTCCGCGCCATGAGCGGCCCCTGGTTCGCCCCGCTCCGCGTCTTCGCCATCGTCTATGTCGATCTGTTCCGCGGTCTGCCCGCGTTGCTGCTGGTGCTGCTGTTCGGCTTCGGCATTCCGGCGCTGAACCTGCCCGGCCTCCCCAAGGAAGGGCTGTTCTGGGGTGGCGTGGCGCTGATCCTTTCCTATTCGGCCTATGCCACCGAGGTCTATCGTTCCGGCATCGAAGCCGTGCACGAAGGCCAGGGCATGGCCGCCAAGGCGCTCGGCCTCACCCAGTGGCAGACCCTGCGCTACGCCATCCTGCCGCAGGCCCTGCGCAACGTCGTCCCGGCCATGCTGAACCTCGTCGTGGCGCTGCAGAAGGACGTCGCCCTGCTCTCGGTGCTCGGCGTCCGCGATGCGGTGCGCGAGGCGCAGATCTACACCGCCCGCACCTTCAACTATTCCTCGCTCGTCGTCGCCGCGATCCTGTTCCTGCTCGCCACCATTCCGCTGGCGCGCCTGACCGATCACCTCGCCCGCCGCGACCGCCAGCGCCGCCTGCAAGGTGCCAAATGATGTATTTGTCGCGCTTTCGAACCGAAAAACCGCTTCGCACTTTTTCTGAAAACGCTCCGAGATGAACCGCATCGAGATCGAACAGCTCACCAAATTCTATGGCGAGCGCCAGGTGCTCGACGCGGTGGATCTGTCGATCGCGCCGCATGAAGTGGTGTGCCTGATCGGTGCCTCCGGCTCCGGCAAATCCACCCTGCTGCGCTGCATCAACGGGCTCACCGAGTTCGACGAGGGCACCGTCAGGCTCGACGGGGTCGATATCTACGACGAGAGCTTTGGCCGCACCGGGCTTTACAAGCGCATCGGCATCGTCTTCCAGGCCTATAACCTCTTCCCGCATATGAGCGTCCTCGAGAACATCACCCTGGCGCCGATCCGCGTGCACGGTCGCGATCGCCGCGAGGCCGAGGCGGCCGGGCTGAAACTGCTCGAACTGTTCGGGCTCGGCCAATATGCCCGCGCCTATCCCGAGCAGCTTTCGGGCGGCCAGCAGCAACGCGTCGCCATCGTCCGCTCGCTCGCCACCGAACCCGACGTGCTGCTGCTCGACGAGGTGACCGCGGCGCTCGACCCCGAACTGATCGGCGAAGTGCTGAAGATCATCCGCGACTTGAAGACCAGCGGCATGACCATGGTGATCGTCACCCACGAAATGGGCTTCGCCCGCGACGTCGCCGACCGCGTCTGCTTCCTCGACGGCGGCCGCATCGTCGAACAAGGCAACCCGCACCAGCTGTTCTCGAAGCCGGAAAACCCAAGGACACAGAAGTTCCTGGAGCGGATTATTGCAGCGGGAAGGTTGGAGGCGACGGTTTAGTCACCGGCGATGCCCCTCGCGTCCCCTCGCCCCTCTGGGGAGAGGGACAGGGTGAGGGGCGCCAAGCACGCCGGCCACACAGGTACGAGTCGAATATCCTGCAGTCGGACCTGCTGGCCTCGGCGCGCTTGGCGCCCCTCACCCCGCAGTGAGGCCTTTGGCCTCCCTGCCGCCCTCTCCCCAGAGGGGCGAGGGGGCGCTGTGGCGCCGCCCGCCCCTACCCATTAGCCGCCAGATAATCCTCCACCAGCGCCACCCAATACTTCGCCGCCGGCTCAATCACCGCGTCGTTGAAGTCATACCGCGGGCTATGCAGATCCGCGCTCGCCCCGTTCCCGACGAACAGATAGCTCCCCTTCTGCTTTTGCAGCATGAAGGCAAAGTCCTCGCTCACCAGCAGCGGCTTCAGCGTCCCGACTTTGGCCTCGCCGAAATGTTTTATCGCCGTCTGCCGGGCGAACGCCGTCTCGTCATGGTGGTTGAACAGCGCCGGAAAACCCGGCGGATGCACCACCTCGGCGACCGCGCCAAAACTTGCCGCCTGCGCCTCGGCGAGCAGCTTGATCCGTTCGCGGATCCGGTCGCGCACCGGCTCGGTGAAGGCGCGGGTGTTGAGCTGCAGCTCGACGCTGTCGGGGATCACATTGGGCATCGAGCCGCCATGCAGCATCCCGACGGTGATCACCGCTGTTTCCAGCGGGTCGATATTGCGCGAGACGATCGATTGCAGCGCCAGCACCAGCGACGAGGCGGCGACGATCGGGTCCACCGCCTCGTGCGGCATGGCGCCGTGCCCGCCCTTGCCCTTGATGGTGATGATGATCCAGTCGACCGCCGCCATGGCCGGCCCGTCGATGAAGCGGAACTCGCCCTCCGGCACGCCCGGCCAGTTATGCATGCCGAACAGCGCATCGACCGGGAAGCGCTCGAACAGCCCGTCCTCGATCATCTCGACCGCACCGCCGACTTCCTCGGCCGGCTGGAAGATCAGCCGCACCGTGCCGGAGAAATTGCGCGTTTCGGCCAGTTGTTTGGCTGCGGCGAGGAGGATGGTGGTGTGCCCATCATGCCCGCAGGCATGCATCACGCCGGGCCTCTCGCTGGCGTACGGCAGGCCGGTGGCTTCGGTGATCGGCAGCGCGTCCATATCGGCGCGGAGCCCGATCGTGCGCTCCCCTCTCCCGGCCCTGAGGCTCGCCACCACGCCGGCGCCGCCAATGCCGGTCGCCACCTCAAAACCCCAGCCGGTGAGCAGTTCGGCGACCAGCGCGCTGGTGGCGAATTCCTCGCGGCTCAGCTCCGGCGCGGCGTGCAGCCGCCGGCGCAGGGCGATGAAATCGGCGATGTCGTTTGGGGCGGAAATCGGCGGAGTGACTTTCATGGCGAGCGCCTGTATCGCAGACTTCCGACCCCAATAGAACAGCTTACGCGATGCACCATCCCCTGCTCGATCTCCTCACCGACGCCGCCGAAGGGCGCTTCCCCGCTGTCGATGGCGGCGTCACCGTGCTGCCGCCGCTGGCCGGCGGCTGGGAATGCTCGGTGGCCTTCACCGGCCACGCCGTCATCGCCACCGCACGCTCGGCCGACGAGGTGCTGCAGCAAAGGCCCGATGGCTTCGGCGCCTCGATGGCGCCGGACTTCCTGCGCTGGCTGGCCGGGCCCAAGGGCTTCATCGGGGTCATCGACGCGATGCTCTATACCCGCGGCACCGGCAGTTCGAGCTTGCCGCTCCGCACCGATGCCGACGACCACCCGCGGGTGAAATACGCTCGGCAATACCGCTCCGATGTCCGGGTCTATGGCGATGAGCGCGGCCTCGTCACCATCGGCGCCGGCCTCGCCGGGCGGCGCGAACTGAGCGTCGAAGCCGACACCCACAATCGCGGCCACGGCACGTCGCTGATCAAGGAGGCCATTGGCCTTGTCCCGGAAGGAGAACTGCTGTTCGCCGCGGTTTCGCCCGGCAACGCCCGTTCGCTGCGGGCCTTCCTCAGCTTGGGCTTCACCCCGATCGGCAGCGAGGCGCTGATCCGACCGGCTTGAGGGCTAGGGCCGGCGGTAGTGGGGTGGCCTTCTCCCCTTGTGGGAGAAGGTGGCCGAAGGCCGGATGAGAGGTCCGCGCAACGGAGTGTAGCGCGATCGGAGCGTGAGCGACGAGCGACCGAGTGCGCGGATGAGACCGCCGGCAACTCACACCCGCCGACACGAATTCCCCGGCACGAACTTCGGCGACAGCACGAAGTCCTGCGGTGGCTCCGCCGCCGCACCTGGCGTGGTGATCCGCTGCAGCAGCCGCCTTGCGATAATACCGCCCAGCTTCAGCGTATCCTGCACCACCATGGTGATGCGTGGGGTGATGACGTTGCTCCACTGCACGTCGTCGATCATGCACAGCGAAATGTCCCCCGGGCAGTTGAAACCCAGCTCCTGCATGGCCTGCAGCGCGGCCAGCGCCACCGCGTTGTTGGCGCCGAGGATGGCGGTGGGGCGCTCGGGCTGGATCAACAGCCGCATCGCTGCCTCGTATCCGGCCGAGCGGGTGAACTGGCCATCGACCACGTAGTTCGGATTCACCTCCACCCCGGCGCTGGCCATGGTCTCGACGAAACCGCGATAGCGCTCCGAGGCGGTGTGCATGTGCTGCGGGCCGGCGATGAAGGCGATGCGGCGATGGCCGAGCTGCAACAGGTGTTCGGTCAGCATGGCGCCGGCGAGGTAATTGTCCGAGCCGACGAAATCGCGCTCGATGCCTTTGACCTTCTGGTCGAAGCAGACCATCGGCACCTTGATGCTCTCTACGAAGCGCACATAGTCCGGCCCGAAACTCGACGGCGCCAGCGCCAGCCCCGCGATCTTCAGCCCGATCAGGTGCTCGACCAGCGCCTGCTCCCGCTCGCGCTTGCCAGAGGAGTCGGTGATCAACACGAAGTGCTCGTGCTCGAGCGCGTAATTCTCGAGCTCGCGGCGGATGTCGCCGAAGAACGGGTTGCCGACATTGCCGACCACCAGCCCGATCATCTTCGAGCGACCACGCGCCAGGCTCTGCGCCAGGGGGTCGGCGACATAGCCCACCGCCGCCACGGCGCTACGGATCCGCTCCAGCGTTTTCTGGCTCACCCGACCCGGATTGCTGAGTGCCAGCGACACGGTCGAGACCGAGACTTCGGCGAGCCTCGCTACGTCACGAATGGTGGCCATCAGTTGGTTCTCGAACCGCTTCTATCCGGAGTGGGAACTTGGTTGGTGGGACGCTCGGCGGACAATTCTATTGCAATACCTAGCAGTTGCGGGGCCTCGCGCAACTGAAATCCACCTGATAGCCCCGTTCCAGATTCCGTCTTGACTCATCGCAAGGTCGCCATCAGGATAAAAATCGAACCGGTTCGATAACCGGACCAAGGAGGATAGTTTGGATAGCGCACTCACCGTCAGCGGTGGCCTCGACTCGTCGGCGGGCAAGGCCTGGTTCAGCAATGACCGCTTCGGCATGTTCATTCACTTCGGGCTTTACGCCCTCGCCGCGCGCCACGAATGGGTGCAACACCGCGAGGAAATCGCGCCGGAAACCTATGCGAAGTACTTTGAGAACTTCGACCCCGACCTCTACGACCCCAGGGAGTGGGCGCGCCGGGCGCGCGAGGCCGGGATGAAATATGTGGTGCTGACCGCCAAGCACCACGAGGGCTTCTGCCTGTGGGATACCAAGTTCACTGACTACAAGGCGACCAACACCCCCTATGGCAAGGACCTGCTGAAACCCTATGTCGAGGCGTTCCGCGCCGAGGGGCTGAAGGTCGGCTTCTACTATTCGCTGATCGACTGGCACCACCCACAATTCCCGATCGACGGCATCCATCCGCTGCGCAACCACCCCGACGCGCTCGAGATGAACAAGACCCGCGATGTCAAAAAGTACGCCGAGTACATGCATAACCAGGTGCGCGAGCTGCTCACCGGGTTCGGCGAGATCTCGGTGATCTGGTTCGATTTCAGCTACCCCAAGCGCGAGTATAAGGGCATGCCCGGCAAGGGCCGTGCCGACTGGCAGTCCGAGGAACTGATCGGGCTGGTGCGCGAGTTGCAGCCCAACATCATCGTCGGCGACCGGCTGGACCTGCCCACCGACGGCAATTTCCCGAAGGATCTCGCCACGCCCGAGCAGTATACGCCGCGCGTCGCGCCCACCATCAACGGCAAGCCGGTGCGCTGGGAAGTCTGCCACACCTTCTCGGGCTCGTGGGGTTACCACCGCGACGAAAACACCTGGAAGGATGCCGGTCAGCTGATCAACATCCTGATCGATACCGTGGCGCTGGGCGGGAACCTCCTGATGAATGTCGGGCCCACCGCCCGCGGCACCTTCGACAAGCGCGCCGTCACCGCCCTCGAAACCTATGGCGAGTGGCTGCATGTCAACGGCCGCTCGATCTACGGCGCCGGGCCGTCCGAATACCAGGCCCCGGCCGGCACCCGCTTCACCCAGAAGGGCAACCGGCTCTACCTGCACCTCCAGACCTGGCCGTTCCGCCACGTCCATATCCCCGGGCTGGGGCGCAAGGTGAAGTACGCGCAGTTCCTGCACGATGCGAGCGAGATCCACTGGCTCGACCCCGATGCCGAGGTCGATTCCAACATCGGCGTCGCGGTCGGCGACGGCATGCTGACGCTCGAACTGCCGGTGCTGAAGCCCGATGTGGTGACCCCCGTCGTCGAGCTGATCCTCAAGGGTTGACGATCTTGCCGGTAGCATTGGCTGACGCGATGGCCCCCGAGGCCGAACTGATCGCGGCGATGGCTCCGCTCATCGCCGACCTTGCCGAGGACGGCGCCGGCGCGGTTGCGCTCGCCGGGTCGCGCGGCAAGGGCCGGTCGGACCGGCAGTCGGACTACGACTTCCGCGTCTACGCCCATGCCTACCGGCAAGACCTGAAAGAGACCCGGCAATGGCACCGTTTCGAGGCGGCCATGGCCGAGTGGCAGTCGCAGGGCCTGCGCATGGATGGGGTGTGGATGCGCAGCTATGCCGGCGTCGAGAGCGATCTGGGCGCCTGGCTCAGCGGCACCGCCATCCCCAAAAGCTTCGAGTGGACCATCTGGGGCTACCACCTGCCGACCGATCTTTCGAGCCAGCAGATCGTCAGCGATCCGGAAGGTCGGCTCGCCGGCTGGAAGGACCAGCTCGCCTGCTATCCGGAGCCCCTGCGCAACTCAGTGCTCAAGCAGTATCGCGAGATCCTGAACTACTGGGCGGCCGACTATCACTACGAGAGCAAGGTCGACCGGCGCGACCTGGTGTTCCTTGTCGGCATCACCGGCAAGCTGGCGAACGCCATCCTCCAGGTCGTGTTCGCGCTCAACCGTGCCTATTACCCGGGCGATGGCTGGAACCTGCCGATGGCGGCAGAGCTGGAGCTGCTGCCGCCTGATTTCACTTCCCGCATGGCGGCGATCCTGGAGCCGGGGCGCGACCCCGACGCCCTCCACCGCCAGCGCACCGAGCTCATCGCCATGATCGCCGATCTGGAGGTGCTGATCGCGGCCTGACTGGCCGTGGTGACCGGAGCCGAGGAACTCCGGAAGACCAAACAAGACGAAGACCCAACGACTACCCTGTGATTGAGGAGACACATCGTGAAGTTCACGCATCAACTGGCTGCCCTGGCGCTTGCCGGCACCGCCATCCTGTCCACCGCCAGCTTTGCCCAGGAGCAGGTGAACCTGACCTGGCAGATGTGGGGTGACGAAAAGGATACCCCGCTGTTCCAGTCGCTCGCCGACCTGGTGACCGCCGAATACCCCAACATCAAGGTGACGCCGCAGTTCTCCGGCTGGACCGATTACTGGACCCGCCTGCCGGTGCTGGCCTCGTCCGGCCAGATCGCCGACCTCGTCGCCATGCAGTCGATGCGCATGCCGAGCTTTTATGGCGTGCTCGAGCCGCTCGATCCGTTCATCGCTGCCGACAATTTCGACAAGTCGGCGTTCGAGTCCTCGATCATTTCCGGCCTGTCGGCGGATGGCGTGCAATACGCCCTGCCCTATGACGTCGGCCCGTGGCTGATGTTCTACAACCGCGACAAGTTCGCCGAGGCCGGCCTTGCCGAACCCAAGCCCGACTGGACCTTCGACGACTTCAAGGCAGCTGCCGAAAAGCTCACCAGCGGCGACAATTACGGCTACGCCGTGCAGGCCTTCGATTTCGTCGCCCAGCCGGTGGCTTTGGGCGCCGAGTATTTCAACGATGCCAACGCGTTCGACCTGACCAACCCCGGCTATGAAGCCGCGGTGGGGAAGCTCGTCGACCTCGTGGCGGTCGCCAAGGCCTCGCCGGTCTTTGCTTCGGGCGCCGGCGCCCAGACCGGCAGCGGGCGCTTTGCCGCCGGCAATGCCGCCATGGTGATCGATGGCCCCTGGTCGCTGCTGACCACCCAGGCCTCGGTCGGCTTCAAGGTCGGCGTCGCGCCGCTGCCGCGCGGCGAAGGCCCGTCGCGCTACATCACCGCCGGCTCGGGCTGGGGCATTTCGGCCGCCAGCCAGCACAAGGATGAGGCGTTCAAGGCGCTGAAGGTGCTGACCGGTCCCAAGGCCGCGGAGATCCTCGCTTCGGCCGGCCGTGCGCTGCCCGGCCGCCTCGCCGAGCAGAAGTTCTGGTACGACGTCGCCGCCAAGGATATCGCCGGCGCCCGCGAGACGCTGCAATACTCCTTCGACCACTCGACCCCGTTCCGCCTCAACGAGAGCTGGAATGAGTTCGAGAACCTGCTCACCCAGTACCTCCCGCTGGCGCTGAACGGCGACAACACCACGGACGCGGTGCTGGCCGATATCCAGAGCCAGCTGCCGTAAGTCCCGACGCCCGGCCGGCCCCGAATCCGGCCGGGCGTACCTACTGCAATGGCGCCGTCACAGGCGCCGCGAGGGAGGAGGTGCCCATGACACTTATCCAGGATACCGCGGTCGCCACCAGCGCCCCGGCCGCCCGCCCGCGACGGCGCAGCGGGCGACGCGAGGGCCGCACGGCCTTCTTCTTCCTCTTGCCTAGCCTGTTGGGCGTGCTGCTCTTTCTGGTGCTGCCGATCATCGCCTCGCTGGTGCTGAGCTTCACCAACTGGAAGCTGCTCGGCAAACCCGCCTTTGTCGGCTTCCAGAACTACATCCGGCTGTTCACCGCCGACCCACAGTTCTGGACCGTCCTCCGCAATACGCTGTTCTTCACCGTCGAATATCTGGTGCTGAACATCATCATCTCGGTGGGGCTCGCGACCTGGATCGCCAGCCTCAAACGAGGGCAACGGTGGTTCCGGGTGGTGTTTTTCCTCCCCACATTTACACCCGGAATCGCCGTCGCCATCGTCTGGATGCTGATCTTCGCGCCCGGCGGCTTCTTCGATTTCATCATGAAGTCGTTGTCGCTGGGCGTGCCGAACCTGCTCACCGACCAGACGCTCGCCATGCAGGCGGTGATCATCGTCTCGCTCTGGGCCAATGTCGGCTACAACACCGTGCTGTTCAACGCGGCGCTCGACATGGTGCCGCCAAGCTATCTCGAAGCCGCCAAGATCGATGGCGCCAGCGCCTGGGATCGCTTCTGGAAAATCCGCCTGCCGCTGATCTCGCCCACCCTGTTCTTCGGCACGGTGATGACCGCCATCACCTCGCTGCAGGTGTTCGACCAGATCTACGTGATGACCCGCGGCGGCCCGGGCAACGCCACCGCCACGCTGGGCTATGCCATCTACCAGCGCGGCTTCCAGAATTTCCAGATGGGCTACGCCTCTTCCATCGCCTGGGTGATGTTCGCGCTGATCATGGCGCTGACCGCCCTCCAGTTCTGGCTGCAGCGCAAGTGGGTGCATTATGACAACTAAGGCCCGTTCTCGCGTCACCCTGGCGCTCGATATCCTCAACCACGGCGCGCTCGCCCTGGTGGCGCTGCTGTTCCTGTTCCCGTTCTTCTGGATGGTGTCGAACGCGGTGCGTTCCAACGCCGAGGTCATGGCCATCCCGGTGCGGATCCTCCCCAGCGAGTTTCAGTGGGATAATTTCCAGAAGACCTGGTCGGAGCTGCCCTTCGGCCGGTTCTTTCTCAACTCGATGGTCGTCGCCGGCAGCGTCACGGTGATCACCGTGGTGGTCTCGTGCCTTGCCGGCTACGCCTTCGCCCGGCTGAAGTTCCCCGGCCGCGACACCCTGCTGCTGGGTTACGTCGGCACCCTCATGGTGCCCTCGATCATGCTGATCATCCCGCTGTTCCTGATCGTCAACGGCCTCGGCATGGTCAACACCTTCCAGGGCGTCATCCTGCCGGTCGCCTTCGGCACCTTCGGGGCCTTCCTGTTGCGCCAGTTCTTTCTCTCGATCCCGGACTCGCTCGAGGAAGCGGCGCTGATCGACGGCGCCTCGCGGCTGCGCATCCTCATCAGCATCATCGTGCCGCTGTCGATGCCGGCCATCGGGCTCCTGTCGCTCTTCACCTTCATCGCCCAGTGGAACAACTTCCTCTGGCCGCTGATCGTCATGACCGGCCAGGAAAACGCCACCCTGCCCGTCGGCCTCACCCACTTCCAGACCCAGCAGGGCACGCAGTGGAACTACATCATGGCCGGCGCGGCGTTATCGATGTTGCCGGGCATCGTGCTGGCGATCCTCTTACAAAAGCTGATCTACAATTCGATCGCGCTGAACGCCGGGATGGGTGGACGGTAAGGCCGGCCACCGGCGGGTACAACGCACGTCCCCTCTCCCCTCTGGGGATAGGGTCAGGGTGAGGGGTAGCCAAGCACACCAGACGAGCTGCTATCGCCGTTTTGCACCGGCCCGAATCCGCGCGCTTGGCGCCCCTCACCCCTGCCCTCTCCCCCCGGGCGCGCCATTGCGCTCCCCTAGGAGGGGCGAGGGGGCGATAGGGGCACCGCCGGCGAAGATCCAACCAACCGTCAGCAATTTTTCGTACACGCATATTGCGTTGACCAATTACCGTGTACATATATTTGGATGCTGATCACTTACGACGAACCGAAGCGCCAGACCAACCTTGCCAAGCACGGTCTGGACTTCGCTTCGCTGACCGTTGAGTTCTTTGAGGCAGCCGTGGTCCTTCCCGGCAAGGAAGGACGGTGGCTCGCCATCGGCGAACTCGATGGTCGGGTGGTCGTCGCCGTGGTGTTCCGCCCGCTGGGTACGGAAGCGCTGTCGATTGCCTCGATGCGCCCCGCCAGCCGTAAGGAAGGAGCCTTTTATGACGAAATTCACCTCGAAGCGCCCGCTCACCGACGCCGAGGAAGCCGAGGTCCAGCGCATGATTGCGTCTGACCCGGATAACCCCGAAGCGACCGATGATCAGATTGCCCAGAAGAAGCCGTTTGCGGAGGCGTTCCCTGCTCTGGCGGAAGCCATCAAGCGTGGCCGCGGTCGGCCACGGCTCGATAACGCCAAGGAAGCGGTAACCCTGCGGCTGGACCCCGATGTCATAGAACGCTTCAAAGCCCGAGGCGATGACTGGCGAACCCGGATGGCCGAAATCATCAAGGCAGCGTCTTAGCGCCCCAAGAGCGAAGCACCCCCGGCGTGTGGTAGCGAGCCCGGCCTTGGAATCGTGATTGCCGGCTCAGCGCGCCCCCAAAGCAAACGGGGCGCCCCCTCAGGACGCCCCGCTCCAAACCCGATAGTCGGTCCGCCTACTTCAGCATCCCGGTCTGCACCGAGCCCTGCAGCTGGCGCTGGAAGATGATGTAGGTAACGAGCACCGGCAGCACGGTGATCACCACAGCGGCGAACAGCGCGCCGAAGTTCACCGCATAGCCGGCCTGCGAGGCGAAGGATGCCATGCCCTGGCTCAGCACGTAATTGGCGGTGTTGGTGTTGAGCGCGATCGGCAGCAGGAACTGGTTCCACAACCCGAGGAAGTTGAAGATCGCCACCGAGGCGATGCCGGGCTTCGCCATCGGCAGCATGATGGTGAAGAAGATGCGCCACGGGCCGGCGCCGTCGATCATCGCCGCCTCGGCGATCTCCTGCGGCAGGGTGCGGAAGAAGGCGTAGAGGAAGAACACCGTGAACGGCAGCGCGAACGCCACATAGGTGAGGATCAGGCCGGGGAAGGTGTTGAGCAGCCCGAAGCCGCGCAGCGTCTGGAACAGCGGCACCACCGCGAGGAAGATCGGGAAGGTCAGCCCGGCCAGCATCAGGTAGTAGATGATCTTGCTGCCGCGGAACTCATAGCGCGCCAGGTAATAGGCGCACATCGAACCGAGCAGCATGACGATGGCCAGCGCGAAGCCGACCACGATCACCGTGTTGAAGAAGTAGGTGCCGATCGACGCCGAGGTCCACGCCGACACGTAGTTGTCGAAGTTGAAGCTGGTGGGCAGCGTGAACGGTGAAGCGAAGATCTGCTGCGTCGTCTTGAACGAGCTCATCAGCACCCAGAGCAAGGGCGCGCAGATGATCACCACCCAGGCAATGAGCGCAATGTGCGAAATCGTGGCGACGGTCTTGTCGGTCCAGATGGTCCGCTTCGCCACCGGATGCTCGAACTGCGCCACCGGCTTGGTCGGCGTCGCGATCGGGACCGAGCGAAAGGCGGGCGCCGCGACAATGGCCGCCGGCTTCGACTTGGGCGGACGACCGGTCCACCAGAACACGAAGAACACCAGCGCGGCGAAGACCAGGGTGATGACCGCCAGCGTCGCGCCCATCGAGGTGGCGTAGCCGAACTTCCCCTTCTTGAAGGCGGTGTTTAAGAGGTGCTGCGAAATCACCACGGTGGAATTGGCCGGCCCACCGCTGGGGTTGAGCGCCTGCATATAGACGAAGGCATCGAGCGCCAGGATGCCGAGATAGACGTAAGCGGTGCGGATATTGTCGCGGATCATCGGCACGGTGATCGAGATCGCCGTGCGGAAGCGGCCGGCGCCATCGACGCGCGCTGCCTCATAGACCTCGGCCGGGATGCCTTTGATCGCCGCGATGAACAGCACCATGTAGAAGCCGACCATCGACCAGGCGATAACGAAGATCGAGGCGCCCATGGCGGTGCGCTCGTCGCCGAGCCAGGCGAAAGACTTGAAGAAATCGAACCCCAGCGCCGTCAGGATGCCGTTCAGCAACCCGCTCGAGGGGTCGTACATCTGCGCCCACAGGATGCCGATGACGATCGCCGGCACGGTGTAGGGGAAGAACGAGATCACCCGGTAAATGCCGGAATGCTTGAGCCCCTGGATCTCACCGCGGGTCACCCCGCCAATGGTCACCAGCGTCGCCAGCGTTACCGACAGGATGATCACCAGCGGCGGCAGCACCACCACCAGGACGATGGAGTTGTAGACGGCCTTGGTGAAGACCGGGTCGGTCAACAGGGTGACATAATTGGCCAGGCCAACGAAGTTCATCTTCTTCGAAAAGCCTGACCAATCGGTCATTGAGTAATAGAAGGCTTGCACGAATGGCGAGATCACGAAGATCACGTAGATCGCCAGGGGGAGCCCCAAAAACACCAGCGCGAAGCTGGAGCCCTCGAGGCTTGGTAGTTTCCACCGACGGGTTGTCGTGGCCGGTGCCCTCGCCATCGTGCTGTCCATTACTTCACTTCGACTTTCGTGACGGAGGCGTCGTTGTAAACGGCGCTGGTGATCGCCTCGAGAGCGGCAGTGAAGGCGGCGACGTCAAGCTTGCCATCGAGGAAGCTGTTCCAGACGACGAGTTCGTCCTGGTTCGTGCCGTAGAGGTCGAACGAGTTCCAGGTGAAGACGTCGTTGCCGGCGTCGGCCAGGAGCTTGCTCTGCGAAACCAGAGCGGTCGAGCCGAAACCGTCGGCCGGCACGGTGTCCTTGACGATGGTCGGGGCGAGCTTCGTCTTGGCGAAGTTCGTCGCGGCTTCCTTCGAGAGCATCGTGCGGAGCAGTTCCTTGCCACCGGCAAGGTTCAGCGCGCCCGCCGGGATGATGAACGGTTCGCCCGCCGTGGCGTGCAGAGCCGTCTTCGGCAGCTTGTCGTTGGCGTCGATCGACAGTTCCGGCATGCCGGTCATCTTGAAGTCCGCCTTGGTGGCCGGCTTCATTTCGTTCTCGATCCACGAGCCCGACGGATAGAGCAGGAACGACTGGTCGTTCGACCACTGCGCCTGAGCAGCGGTGAACTGGGTGCCAGCGCCACCCGGCTTCATCATGCCGCCCGAGATGATCTCGTGCAGCGCGGTGAAGACGGCCTGGAACGCCGGATGCGACCAGAAGCCCGGGGTGAAGTTGTCGACGGCCAGACGCACTTCGTCGCCGCCCGCCTTGATCGCCGAAGCGACCGCAGTGGTGCGGTAGTAGGTCGCCGCTTCCTTGCCCCAACCGAACAGGTAGAGACCCTTTTCCTTGGCAACCTTGCCCAGCTCAATAGCTTCGGCCCAGGTGGTCGGCGGCGTCCAGCCATTGGCCTCGAACAGCGAGGCCGAGTACCAGATACCGTAGACGGTCATCACGTAGTTCAGCGCGATGAACTTGTCGCCGAAGGTGCCCGGCTTCTCGACGCCACCCACCAGGGTGTCGCGGATCTTGGTGCCTTCGAGGCTCGGCGCATCGAGCACCGAGTTCATGTCTTCGAGCTGGTCGATGATGGCCGCAAAGCCGATGGCCTGCGCACCCGAGTTGTCGATCAGATCGGGCGGGTTGCCGCCGAGGAAACGCGGCTGCAGTTCCTGGGCGATCTGGGTCGACGGCGACACCTTGACGGTGACGGTCGGGTGGTTCTTCTGCACGAGGTTGGCGGCGAACTCGACATAGTCGATGCCGTAACCGCCGTTGAAGATGACGGCGTCAACGGTCGAACCGTCGGCGACACCAAACGGATTGGCCGCGTCCTGCGCAAAAGCGCTGGTCGAGCCGAGCAGGCCGCCAAACGGCGCGACTGCCACGAGGGCCGTCGTGCCGCGCAGGAATGCGCGGCGGTCGATGGTCTTTTTGAACATTTAGTTCCTTCCCTTCTCCAAGTATTTAGTCGTTAGGCCCCACGCCAAACGCCTCCGTAGTCCCTCAGGACTCCCCACGGATGCGCGTGCCGTAAAGATCTTCGAGAGCGCGATTGTGTTCGTCGCCCCCGGGTATATTTGCCGAGATGTAGAGCGGCGGCGTCTTGCCGCGCTTGAGCAGCGCTTCAGCGACGCCAATGGTGATGCGCTGAGCAATAAATGCTGCGGTGAGCGAGGAGACTGCGCCTACGCCCATGCCACCCTCCAGTTGCAGCGTACTGTCGCCGAAGGGCGCCAGGTTGTCGATGGCGATATCTGCCACTTCCATCAGACGCTTGCCGCTTGGATGCTTGGGCGTAACTTTGCTGGTGTGGTCGAAGCTGGTCACCGCCACCACCTTGTGGCCACGCGCCTTGGCGGCGAGCGCCAGCCCGACGATCGAGCCGTTGACGCCCGAGTTCGAGGCGATGATGAACACGTCGTTCTTGTCGAGCTCGTAGAGCGACAACAGGTTTTCCGCGACGTTCGGATCGCGCTCCAGCGCGGCGCCGCCGAGGATCGACAGGTCCTTGCCGCCGCGCAGCACCAGGGCGCGCAGCGGGATGCGGTTGGCGGCGATCAGCCCACCGGCGCGGCCGGCGATTTCCATGGCGAAGGCTTCCGAGTGACCGGTGCCGAAGGCCTGCACCACGCCCCCGGCCGCCACGGCGTCGGCCACCAGCGCGATGGTGTCGTCGATCGCCTGGTTCGGGCCCGCGAGCGTGGCGAGGCGGGTCGAAACTTCACTATGAAACTGCGTAGTCAGGTCGGTCATAATCACATGGGTTCCGTTAGGTCTGGGCCGTCGCGCGGCGCGCGGCAGTGCTGGGCAAGGCGCCACCCCGCATCGGGCGGCGGCGCGGCGCCACCGCGGCGCCGGAGGCGGCGAGGAAGCGCGTCGTGCGGTCGAAATTCGATTGCGCGATCAACAGGTAAAGCAGATCCACCACGAACAGCTGGCAGTGCCGGGCCGAAAGGTCCGCCGGCTGCAGATAGCCATCGGGCGAGGCGGCGATCAGCACGTCATGGGCGAGCCGGGCCAGCGGCGAATCCGGGTTGCCGGTGATCGCCACGGTATGGGCGCCCGACGCCTTGGCGACGGTCAGCATCTGGATGGTTTCGTCGGTGCGGCCGGTATTGGAGATGCCGATGGCAACGCACCGATCATCGAGTATGGCGGCGCTGGTCAGCCCGTTATGCACCTCGGCCCAGGTATGGACATTGACGCCGATGCGATAGAGCCGCGCCTCGGTCTCGAGCGCCGTCAGCGCACTGCCGCCGACACCATAGACATCGAGCTGCCGCGCCTTGACGATCGCTCCGGCGACGCGGATCGCGGTCGGCATATCGAGCAGCCCCGCCGTGGTCTGCAAGCTCAGGACATGGGTGTTGAGCAGCGCATTGCGAATCTCGTCCGGCGAGTCATCGGGCCCGAACGAGCGGCCGATTTCACCGATCCACGCCGCCTTGGCGCCGCCACGGCCGACATCCTCGGCGATCCCGACACGCAGCTGCGAGTAACCGCCATAGCCGATCATCCGGCAGAAGCGGGTGACGCTGGCGGCCGAGGTCCCGGCCCGCACGGCGAGATCGGTGATCGACAGGTTCAGCGGCGCCTTGGGATCGTCAATCAGCACGGCTGCGATTTTCGCCATCGTAGCCGGCATCTGGGACTGGTAAGTCCTGATCCGGTCCAGAACGCTGAACGTCTTTGCGATGGCGGTCATCTATGTTAGGAGCCCATGCCCTGAAAATCACTCTCAAGAAGGCCGCTGTGCGGATGAAAACAATTCTTATCCAGCAATTTTCACGAAGGCAAGTGGGTCGATAAAGCGATGAACAAGGCGTTGCTCGCCATCGATGTGGGCGGTTCCACATCGCGTGCCACTCTGGTCGATCATGCCGGCCGCTGTCTCGGCCAGGGCCGCAATCGCGGCGGCAACCCGGCCTCCAACAGCCCGGAACAGGCGGCTTCCGCCATCATCTCGGCAGTCGAGGCCGCCGTCGCCGATGCCGGCGCCCCGCTCGATATCGAGCTGGCGCTGCTCGCCCTCGCTGGCCCCCGCGCCCATGTCGCGCAGGATCGGCTGGAAGCGGCGTTTCGTGAAAATGGCCTCACCGGCCCCTTGGTTTTCGCCGGCGACCTCGAGGCGATGCTCGCCTCGGTCACCGCCGCACGCGACGGCTATTGCATCGTCGCGGGCACCGGCGCCGGCGCGGTGCGGGTGCGCAATGGCGCCATCGAAGCGGTGGTCGACGCCGCCGGCTACCTGCTCGGCGATCTCGGCTCGGGCTACTGGCTCGGCCATCACGCCGCGATCGCCGTTACCGCCGACCTCGACGGCCGCGTCCCAAAGAC
>NZ_LAJE02000181.1 GCF_000970465.2 Devosia insulae DS-56 | reverse complement strand
GGTCAGGGAGGCGACTGTGCCTTACTGAAGCAGACGGCCCCCTCCCGGCCTCCCCCATGAAGGGGGAGGTGAAGAGTCGAGGCTCTGTCTTCGATTCGTGCCAGGTGAACCGGCGGGGCACCTCCCCCTTCATGGGGGAGGATGGGAGGGGGCCGTCTCAATCAGTACGCTTACGCCACCCGCTGCTTCTTGGCGGGACGGGCCCAGGTGGGGATCCAGTCGCCGTGGGCGGCGAGCAGGTCGTCGGTGAGGTTCCAGATCTGCTCGAGGTCGAGTTCTGCAGCAGTATGCGGATCCATCATCGCAGCGTGGTAGATGTGCTCCTTGTTCTCAGTCATCAGCGCTGCGACGGTGAGTTCCTGCACGTTGATGTTGGTGCGGATCAGCGCGGTGAGCTGCGGTGGCAGGTCGCCGATATAGGTCGGCTGGATGCCTGAGGCGTCGACGAGGCAGGGCACTTCGACGGCGGCGTTGTACGGCAGGTTGGTGATGACGCCGTTATTGCGGACGTTGCCGTAGATGACGCCGGGCTCACCGGTCCACACCGAGTTGACGATCTCGGAGGCGTACTCCTTGCTCTGCTTGACCTCGATGGTGTTGGCCTTGCGGTACTCCTCGGAGGTGGTCTTCCAGCGGGCGATCTGCTCGACGCAGCGCTTGGGATACTCGTCCAGCGGAATACCGAACTTCTCGATGATGTCCTCGCGGCCTTCCTTGATGAAGTACGGGGTGTACTCAGCGAAGTGCTCGGAGCTCTCGGTGACGAAGTACCCGAGGCGCGTCAGCATCTCGTAGCGCACCTTGTTGGGGCAGCGCGGGTTCCAGGTCGGCTTGGGCGCCCTGCCCTCGCGGTAAGCGCGCACCAGGTCCGGATAGAGGTCGCGGTAGGAGCCATCGGGCTGGCGATGCTCGAACTTCAGGTAGAAGGCCATGTGATTGATGCCGGCCGAGCGGTAGCGGATCTCCGAGTACGGAATCTCGAGATCATGGGCCAATTCCATGGCGGTGCCCTGCACCGAGTGGCAGAGGCCGACCTGCTTGATGGTCGGGTACTTCTCGGCAATGGCCCAGGTATTGATGGCCATCGGGTTGACGTATTGCAGCATCACCGCCTCGGGGGCGACTTGCAGCATGTCCTCGCAGATCGACCACAGATGCGGCACGGTGCGCAGGCCGCGCATGATGCCGCCGACGCCGAGCGTATCGGCAATGGTCTGGCGCAGGTTGTACTTCTTGGGCACCTCGAAATCGACGACGGTCGACGGCTCGTAGCCGCCGATCTGGAAGCAGACGACGACGAAATTGGTGCCGTCGAGCGCCTCGCGCTGGTTGGAGAAGGTCTTCACCGTGGCGGGGACGCCGAGGGTGTTCACCAGCTTGCCGGCGATGATGGCGCTCTCTTCGAGGCGCTGCGGGTTGATGTCCATCAGGCGGATCTCGGCGCCGGTCAGCGCCTCGCGCTGCAGGATGTCGCCGACGATGTTCTTCATGAACACCGACGAGCCGGGGCCGATGAAGGTGATCTTGGGGTTGGCCATAAGTCTCTCCGATAGGTCCAGTTCGGCGGCGGATCAGGCCGCGATTTCGAAGGCGGCTCGGACGAGCCGCGATGTGTATTCGGTCTTGGGGTTCTCCAGAACCTCGCTGACCGGCCCCTGTTCGACGATCTTGCCGTACTGCATGACCATCACCCGGTGGCACAGGGCTTTGACGACCTTGAGGTCGTGTGAAATGAACAGGTAGCTGAGGCCCTTCTCCGCCTGCAGCTTGCGCAGCAGCTCGATGATCTGGGCCTGCACCGAGAGGTCGAGCGCCGAGGTCGGCTCATCCAACAGGATGAACTCCGGCTCGAGCGCGATGGCGCGGGCGATGGCCAGGCGCTGGCGCTGACCGCCCGAGAACTCGTGCGGGAAGCGGTTCAGAATGGTGTCGGGCAGCCCGGCATCACGCAGCGCCTGCCGCACCCGGTCCCCTCGCTCGCGGGAGTTGCCGCCAAGCCCGTTGACGACCAGGCCTTCCTCGATGATCTGGCGCACGCTCATGCGCGGGTTCAGCGAGGCGAACGGATCCTGGAAGACGATCTGCATGCGGCTGCGCAGCGGACGCATGGCCTTGCGATCCTTGGTGTCGATGCGCTCGCCATCGAACAGGATCTCGCCACCCTGATTGCCGATGAGGCGGATCAGCGCCTGGCCGAAAGTGGTCTTGCCCGAGCCGGATTCGCCGACGAGGCCAAGGGTCTCGTGCTTCTTCAGATTGAGCGACAGCTTGTCGACGGCGACCAGCTCGAAGAAATCCGGGCTGAAGAAACCGCCACGCTTCAGGGTGAAGGCAACCTTCACGTCCTTGCCCTCGAGCACGGTCGGCGAGTTGGCTTCGATCGGCTTGGCCGAGCCCTTGGGTTCGGAAGCGAGCAAATGCCGGGTGTAGCTATGGCGCGGATTGGCGAACAGCGCCTCTGTGGTGTTGTGCTCCTGAACCCGACCGTTCTGCATGACATAGACGTATTCGGAGAACTGCTTGACGATGGTCAGGTCGTGGGTGATGAGGATCACCGCCATGCCGTACTTGGACTTCAGATCCTTGATCAGGTTGAGGATCTGCGCCTGCACGGTGACGTCGAGCGCCGTGGTCGGCTCGTCCGCGATCAGCACGTCGGGGCGGTTGGCGAGCGCCATGGCGATCATCACGCGCTGGCGCTGGCCACCCGACATCTGGTGCGGATACTGGCGAAGCCGCGCTTCGGGCTCGGGAATCTGCACGTCTTCCAGCAACTGCCGGGCGCGCTTCATGGCTTCGGCGCCCGAGATACGGTTGTGCAGGTGGAGGATTTCGCAGAGCTGGGCGCCGACGGTGTAGATCGGGTTCAGCGAGCTCATCGGCTCCTGGAAGATCATCGACATGTCGTTGCCGCGGAGCTTGCGCATCCCGGCATCGGGCAGCTTCAGGATGTCCTTGTCGCCGAGCGTGATGCGGGACTTGCCGCTGATCGTTGCGCGCCGGGTGAGCAGGCGCATCACCGTGCGGGCGGTAACCGACTTGCCCGAGCCGCTCTCCCCGACCAGCGCGATGGTCTCGCCTTTGTGGAGCTGGAACGAGACATCGCGCACGGCATTGACGATGCCGCCTTCGACCTTGAAATCGACCGCGATGTTGCGGGCGTCGAGGATCAGTTCACGACCGTGGCTGCCCAGGTCGTAGCGCTCCGGCGGCGAGAGATCATTGGTATCGATGGGGCTCATCTCTTCACCTCAATAGGGATCGATGGCGTCGCGGAGGCCGTCGCCGAGCGCATTGAAAGCGAACACGGTGATCAGCACGAAGACGACGGGCGAGAGGATCCAGGGATAGGAGCCGATCACCGAGAAGGTGCCGGTATCCTGCAGCATCAGGCCCCAGGAGATCAGCGGCGGCTTCACGGCGAAGCCGAGGTAGCCGAGGAAGCTCTCGAGCAGCACGACCGAGGGGATGGCGATGGTCACCGCGACGATCAGGTGGCTCGAAACGTTGGGCAGGATGTGACGCAGGATGATGCGCCAGTCGGACGAGCCCACCGCGACAGCGGCGCGCACATACTCGATGCGGGCAAGCGCCAGGGTTTTGGAGCGCACCTCGCGGGCCAACTGGGCCCAGCCGAGCACCGCCATGACGCCGATGACGAAGGCAATGAACACCGGCGAGGGCGCCGTCACCGGGATCAGCGAGGCGAGCGCCAGGTAGAGTGGTAGCTGCGGGAAGGCGAGGACGAGGTCGACGAAACGCTGCACCCAGGCATCGACCCGGCCACCGACATAGCCCGAAGCAATGCCTACGAGCGTGCCGATCGTGGTCGTCAGCAGCACCACCACCAGGGCAATGGTGAGCGAGATCTGCGAGCCAACGATACCGCGCGACAGGATATCACGGCCGAACTTGTCGGTGCCGAGGAAGTGGATCGGCCGGCCGTCGACCGAGCCGAAGAAGTGGATGTTGGCCGGGATGACGCCGAGCAGATTGTAGCGGTGCCCTGGGACAAAGAAGCCGAGCGCAGTGGGGTTGGTCTTGTCCGGACCGGTCATCGGCTGGAAGGTGACGGGGTCGAACTCACCGGTCTCGATGATCGGGTAGACGAAAGGAACAAGGCTGAAGCTGCCATCGGGGGCGCTGAACTCGACGTGGTCGGGCGGCGCGAAGGCGATTTCGGCCCGCTTTGGGTCCATCGGCGCGAAGAAATCGCCAAAGATGGCCATGAGGATCAGCGCGACGGTGAGCACCAGCCCGATCATGCCCATGGTTGAGCGACGGAAGCGCCGCCAGACCAGGGCGGCATAGGTCTCGTTGCCGTGGGCAAAGCGTCCGGTGGGCGTGACAGTCTTTCCGTCGGCCAGTGGGTCGGCCGGCGGCAGCTGGTGCCCGGTGGGGGTGGCGAGTTCGGCAGAGTTGGCGGCGCCGGTTTCGGTGGTCGTGAGGGTCGGCTTGTCGGCGATGGTGCTCATTCGCGGTTCTCCCCGCCAAGACGGACACGGGGATCGACTGCGGCGAGCAGCAGATCGGCGATGATGTTGCCGATGATCAGCGTGGCGGCGAGGACGAGCACGAAGGTGGCGGTGACGTAGACGTCGCCCACGGCCATCGAGCCGACAATGGCCGGCCCGACAGTCGCGAGGCCGAAGACGATGGCGACCTCGATCTCGCCGGTGAGCATGTAGGGCAGCGCCACGCCCTGATAGGCAATGAGCGGATGCAGCGCATTAGGAACGGCGTGCTTCATGATCACGGCGCCCTCCGACATACCCTTGGCCCGGGCAGTCTCCACGTACTGGCTATTGAGCACGTCGAGCAGGTTCGCCCGCATAACGCGCATATTGTAGGCCAAGCCGCCGAAGGTGGCGATGAAGACCACTGGCCAGACGTGCTGCACCAGGTTGACGAACTTGTCCCAGCTCCAGGGCGCGCCTCCATATCTCGAGGAGAAGAAGCTCCCGAGCTCCTGCACGTTCAGCTTGAAGGCGAGGATGTAAATGATGATCAGCGCCAGCAGGAAACGTGGCACGGTCATGCCGAGAAACGAGATGACGCCGAAGGTGGTGTCGATCCAGCTATATTGTCGGGTGGCAGCGATGATGCCCATACCGATGCCAATCACCGACGCGAAGAAGTGACAGGTGAGCGCCAGAAGGACGGTACGCGGCAGGCGCTCCGCCACGACGTCACCGACGGGCTTGTTGTAATAGAGCGAATGGCCGAAATCGAAACGTGTGACGATGCCGGTGATCCAGTTGACGTACTGGACCGGCAGCGGATCGTTGAGCCCGTTCTGCTCGCGATAGATGTCGGCCTGTTTCTCGGCTTCCTCCATCGTTGCCCCACCCTGATTGATGAGCATGGAGCGGATGTAGTCGCCGTAGTCGCCCGGAGGTGCCTGGATGATGCCGAAGGTAACGACGCTGAGAATCAGCAGGACCGGCAGGGCAGCCAGGACACGGGTCACCAGAAAGCGCAGCAGGTGCATTTCAAAAGTCTCCTCCGGTTAGGCGGCAAGGGGGCCGGAGCCCCCTTGCCCGGATTCCGTCAGGTCGGGGATTAGAGTTTCACCGGCCCGGCAGAGCCCGGCTCACCCGGGAGGGTGTCGGGGTGCAGTTCGTAGCCCTGCTGCTTGTCGGCAGGCACGAACACGCGTTCACGGATAATGTTGTCTTCAGCCCAGTTGAACATGAAGATCGGAGCGCCGGCCGGGATATTGGCGAAGCGCTTGTTGATGATCAGAGCACCCGGGTACTGGGTCAGGCCGATACCGAACAGGTTCTCGGTATAGATCTTCTGATAGGTCTTCATCAGGTCGAGGCGCTTTGCGGTGTCATCGGTAGCGATGAACGCATTGACGGTGTCGACCAGATCCTTCTCCCACGGCAGCAGATCCAGCGTGCCATCGGTGCCGGCGCGGTGCGAACCGCTGACCTGCGGGCCAGTCGGCGCGAGCGCCGTCGTATTCTGGACCACGGAGATCAGTTCCGAACCGTTACGGGCAACACGCCAGTCGAACTTGCCCGACTGGTAGGTCGCGTCGTGCTGCGTACCGGTCAGGAAGTTGGCGATGACGCGGATGCCGAGCGGCTCCATCATCGCGATAACGCCTTCGGCGAGGTTCTTGTCGGTCTGGTAGTCCGCGTTGGCGAGGAGCGTGACTTCCACGTCCGCACCGCCGGCGGTACCAGCCGGGAAGTTGACCACGCCATTGCCGTCCGTGTCCTTGAGCCCTGCCTTTTCCAGCAGCGCCTTGGCGTCTTCGAGCGAGTACGGATAGTACACGGTCGAATCCTTGTCGTAGTAGGTCGTGCCGGCATAGAGACCGCCCGGATAGATGGCGGTGAACGGACCCTTCACCAGGGCCTCGCCGAGACGCTGACGATCGAGCGCGTAGGTGACGGCCTTGCGGAAGTCTTCGTTACGGTTCAGTTCGCGGATCGCCTGCTGACGCTCGTCCGGCTCGCCCCAGCCATTGCCGCTGAGGTTCGGGTAGAGCGTGTAGCCGATGGTGCGCGCACCGAAGGCGAGACGGGCAGGAGCGTTCGGATCGGCGGAGCGCTTCAGCGCCTCGACATAGCTTTCGGCCTGCTCGAGGTTGGAGAAGTCGCCGGTACCGGCCACGGCCTGCACGTCACGGTCGGCCCAGGTCGACAGGCGATACTGGACTTCATTGAGATAGGGCAGCTGATTGCCCTGGTCATCGACCTTCCAGTAGTACGGGTTGCGGCGCAGCACGACGATGTCGTCAGGCCGGTATTCAACGGGGACCCAGGCGCCCATCACCGGGATGTTCATGTATTCGGGCTTGATGGCGTTCTTGTACTCGTCGTAGGTGGCGCCGGCCTTGTACTTGGGATGCAGCGGCTTGAAGATGTGCGCCGGTCCGGGGCAGAAGTTGCCGTAAGCCATCTGGTACAGGTACTGGCGCGGGAAGGCTTCCTTGAAGGTCCAGACCAGCGTGTACTTGTCGGGGGCCTCGAGCGTGGTGCCCTCGCCGAACATTTCCGGCGACGCGCCGTTGAGCGGCGTCACATTCGGATCGACGACGTTGTCTTCCCAGTAAAATATGGCGTCTTCCGAGGTGAACTCGACGCCATCCGACCACTTGGCACCTTCGACGAGGTGCATGGTCAGCTTGTGGCCGTCTTCGCTCCATTCCCAGCTCATGGCGAGGTTGGGCATGGGCGCCAGGTCTTCGGCTTTGACCTCATATAGCAACGCCGTACGCGTCAGGCACTCCATGGTGCCGATATCGATGCCGCCCCAGCCCTGTGACTGGCCGGCCATATAGTTCCAGCCTTCCGGCCGGCCGCCGATCACATGGCGCATGACGTCGCCATAGACGCCGATGCCATCGGGCATGTTGGTCGACTTGAATACCATCGGCTCCTTGGGCAGGCGATCGACCAGCGGCGGCAACTTGCCCGCCGCCTCGAAGGCCTTCACGTATTCGGGCTCGTTGTAAGCCGGGAGCGTCCTGTACTCGTAGATATCGCCGATACCGACGAAGTTCGGGGTGCCCTGGGCATCGAATTTCGGCGGATCGGGCGGCGTGGTCGGCGGCACTGTCTGGGCCTGCGCTGCGAGCAGCGACACGCCGAGCAGAAGGCTTGCCCCGCCAAGGGCAAATAGGTGTTTACGCATGTTTCCTCCCTAGGCTCGAGACCGGCACAACACGCACCCGGCGGCAGGCCTCCAACCCACCACCACTTGTCCCAGCCTCAAAAGGGTAGACCTTGCACTAAAGCGAACAATCCGATTATCTGAATGAGTATTTCCGGTTTTTACAGATTGTCGCAGGACCGATGAACGAACATCAGCAGCACTTCCTGCCGGGCAAGCCACGCGAGAAGGCCACCGCCCCGGTGCCACGTCCGGACCGGCGGTTTTACGCGCAGACACAGGCGTTTGGACGCTTCGGCATTCGTTGGTTCGATCCGCAGATCATGCCGGAAGAGCACTTCCACGGTCATATCGAGCTGAACTGGCTGACCACAGGCAGCATGGACTACGTCATCGACGGACGGCCGCTGCGAATCCCGTCGGGCCGGCTGGTGCTGTTCTGGGCCGGCATCCCGCATCAGACCACGGCGATCGACTTTGGGGTGAACCACGACAGCCGGCAGTGCAACGTTTACCTGCCGCTCGACAATTTTCTGCACATGCCGAACCTTGGGCAGCTCACCGAAACGATGATGGGCGGCGGGGTGGTGATGCTGCCGCCCGAGACGATCGGCGCCGACACCCTGACCCGCTGGTACCAGGATTATCGCTCGGGCGATGCCGAGCGCACGGACATCCTCAAGGAAGAGATCGCGCTGATGCTGCGCCGGGCGGCAGTGACCGGTTGGGATATCCTGATGGAACCGTGGATCGAGAGCGTCGGCTCGACGACGCGGGCCGCGTCGCCGCTGCGCTATGTGGTGGCGATGATCCGTCACATCCTCGAAAACCTCTCCGAGCCGCTCAGGGCCGAGGATGTGGCGAAGGTCGTGGGCCTCCACCCCAACTATGCGCTCAACCTGTTCACCGAGGTGATGCGGGTGCCGATGCACAAGTTCGTGGTGCGCATGCGGCTGATCCGGGCACGCTCGCTGCTGTTCGAGGGGAGCCTGTCGATCGAGAACGTGGCGTTTGAGAGCGGGTTTTCGGCGCTGAGCCAGTTCTATGTGCAGTTCCGCAATGCCTATGGGCTGACGCCGCGGCAGATGCGGGCGCATTACCTCAGGTGAGGCTCTTGCGCGCCGGCCGCTGATCGGCTGGACTCACGCGTAGCGCGTATGAGACCCCTACCCCGATGACCGACCCGATCCTGTTCATGCTTGCGGTGCTGACGCTGCTTGGCACGCCAGGGCCGACCAATACGCTATTGGCGACATCGGGCGCGACGGTCGGAATGCGACGGTCGGTGCAGCTGCTGGTGGCCGAGCTCGCCGGCTACCTGATCGCCGTCGGCACGATCCGCATCGTCCTGGGGCCGGTGATCCACAGCTATCCGCTGGTGGGCGTGGCGCTCAAGGCGGCGGTGGTCGCCTACCTGATCTGGACGGCGATCAAGCTGTGGCGCCACAATGCCGGGCTGACGCAAAGCCAGGCGAGCATCGGCATGCAGGCGGTGTTCGTCACCACCCTGCTCAACCCCAAGGCGCTGATCTTCTCGCTCAGCATCATCCCGACCAACCATCCGCAGCTCGCTTGGTACGTGCTCGGCTTCGCCCTGATGGTGCCGCTGGTGGGGTTCGCGTGGATCCTCTTGGGTCGAGCGATCAGGGCGGCTGCCGGCGACCGGCACACCGGCTTGGTGCGCAAGGTCGCCTCGGTAGCGCTGGTCGGCTTTGCCGGCGTGATCGCGGCTTCGGTACTGGGGTAGGTGGACTTTTGAGGTGGTCGCGCCTACGTTACATGTAACGGAGGCCGCGATGGCATCGACAGCGAAGTCCAGCAAGCAACGGGTGCGCGAGCACAGGGCAAGGCTCCGAGCGCAGGGCCTTCGACCAATCCAGATCTGGGTGCCGGATACGCGGAGCGAGGAGTTTCGGCGTGAGGCACACAGGCAGTCTCTGATCGCCGCTCAAAGCCCTACAGAGGCTGAGGATCAGGCCTTCATCGACTCACTGCAGGAGTGGAACGATCCGGACAGCGAGACCTGGCGGAATGAGAAGTGAAGCGGGGCCAAATATGGACCGCTGCCAATAGTACCGAGTACGGACGTAAGCCACGTCCGGTCGTTATCATTCAAGACGATCTCTTCAGTGAAACCAACTCGATCACGATCTGTCCCCTAACGACAGATCTCAGGGAGGTGCCGCTGATGCGCGTGACCGTGGCCCCCACGGTGACCAATGGCCTGATAGCCGAAAGCCAGCTTATGGCGGACAAGATTGCTACCATCCCCCGCTCGAAGCTCGGCAGGCAGATTGGCGAATTGGACTCGGCCGGCATCGGTCGAATGAATTCCGCGATCCGACTGTTCCTCGGTTTGGACGCAGGCAACGAAAGCGAAGCTGTTTAGAGCTCCAGCACGAACCTGGCCTCAAACCGCTCGGCGCCCCACCACATGGGGAAGTTGGTGCCCCATTTGTTGTTGTGGAGGTTGAAGCGCAGGCCGGCGGAGAAATCCGGCGGGCTGGGGTTGAACGGCATGAACTTCGTCGCGGTGGGCGCGACCAGCGGGGTGTCAAGCGGTCGGAGTTCGACGCCGATGGTCCGCACGGCGGCGACCGCCTGCAGTTGACCACCGCCCTTGGTGGCAATGCGGTTCGCCGGCAACCACTGGCCCATTTTCAGGAACTGCCAATCGTGCGCACCCGAGGGCGTGAAGGTGACGAAGCCCGCTTCCGGCATCCGATTGGCGGGCTTGTCGAGCAGCTCGACGGTGATCTCGAGGTGACGGCTGTCGAGAGCGCGGAAGCGGTAGGCGATGCGCGCGGGCGCGCCGAGGGTAGCGTGCGCGGCCGTATCGAGGGTCGCGGCGCCGTCCACCAGTTTCGGGGTGAAGCTCAGGGAGCGCGCCGAGGCGGCCTGATCGAGACCGGGCTTGATGTGATCGAGAATGGCCCACTGCGCGCGGTGCGTCAGGTAGGTGTCCATGTGCGCGGCGACGTCGGACGCGTCGTAGCTCTCGTAGCGATAGCCGAGGAGGCTGCCCCCCTCCCCGCGCAGCTCGACGCCGGCGGGGGAGCGGATGAGGATCACGTCGCCGGTGCTGGGGTCGGTCTCTACGAACCAGCCGCTGCCTTCGATCGTCGGGTCCTCGGCCGCCTCGGCGAGAGCCCGGTCGGCGGGTTCGAGTTCGGCGACCGCGGCATCGAGATAGGCGCGCTGCTCGGCCCAGGAAGCTTCCGAATACTGGAAGCGATAGTCGCCGGCGCGGGCGGTTTCGAAAGTCGGACGGTCCCAGGCCTGGTCGTCGCGCAGGTACGATTTGATGTCGACGCCCCAGGTGTGTTCGGCGACCATGGTGAGGCCACGGCCGAAAGCCAGGCGGCTGGGGGTCAGCCCTTCCTCGGCGAAGCGGTCGTAGAGGCGCTGCAGGTGCAGGAAGCGCTTTAGCTTGTCGGGGTCGGTACCGGCGCCATGGATCCAGTTGTCACCGAGTTCGAGATCGACCACCGGAAACTCTTCGCGGCGGGCCCAAAGGATTTCGCCATAGGCATCGAGGGTCGAGGCAACGACCTCGGTATCGGGGTTATGGCCCTGCAGTTCGCGCCAGGCGTCAACGGTCTGCGGAACGCTTTGCGGACCCATATTGTCATTGGTGTGGGCGAAGCCGAGCCCCTCGTCAAAGCCCTCGGGGAACGAGGTCTCGCCGTAGGATTTTTGATACAGCACAACGATTTCGGCGCCGTCCGGGGCGCGCCAGCGGAAGACGTCGGGAACGTCAGGCGGCGGCGAGGCGGAGTTGACACCGAGGTGCAGGAACCTGACGCCGGCCTCGGCGAGCAGCGGCACGATGCCGATGGTGTGGCCGGGAACGTCCGTCATCTTCGACGCGATGGTCTGTTTGCCGAAGCGCTTGTCGAGCTCCTGACTGTAGCTCAATCCGGCGCGGAACACGGCCGGCGACATCAGCTCGGAATGGGTGGTGAAGGGCAGCGCATGCCAGCGGATCAGGCCGCGATCGATGGCGCGCTCGAGGCGCTGCACGCGTTCCGGGCTTTGCGAATTGAGGTGATCCCAGATCAGCCAGGCCCCGGTGGTCCAGATGAATTTCGGATGTTCGGGATCCTCGGCGAAGAAGTGTTCACCGGTATCGATCGCCTGCGGGATGAAGCGCTCGTGATACTGGGCGCGGACCTTGGCTGCGTGGTCGGTAAAGCCGATGTCGAGGTGGGTCTTGAAGACCAGATGGATCTTGCGGGTCATAACTCTGGCGATCAGCCCACGGTGCCGCGGACGACCAGGCGAGTCGACACGGTTTCGGTGAGCGAGGGTGAGGTGGGGTTCTTGAGGCGGCGGAGGATCAAGCGCAGCAGCGCCTGGGTGCGCTCGGTGAGGTCGAGCTTCACGGTGGTCAGGTTGTAGCTCTTCCAGTGCGACTGGTGGATGTCGTCAAAGCCGACGACTTTGACGTCCTGCGGCACACGCAGGCCGAGCTCGGTGCGCAGCGCATCGATGGCGCCGAACGCGCCGACGTCATTGGCGGCAAAGATCGCATCGACTGGCTCGCCAAGCCGGAACTGGTTCAGCGTCTCGCGATAGGCGGTGTCGTACATGTAGTCGCCCTGGATGAGAATGGGCGGCGGCAGGCCACGCTCTGCGAGGATCTTGCGCACCATGCGCCCGCGCGACTGGGTGGCGAGCGAGTTGGTCTTGCCGGCCAGAAAGGCGAAGCGACGGGCGCCATAGCCCTGCATCAGCGCCACCGCCTGCTCGATGCCGTCGCGCTGCAACACGTCGAGGCGATCGAACAGCGGCGCGGCCTCCTCCTCCGACACCTCCTCGTCGGGGTAGCCGATATAGATCGGCACGGCGCGATCGAGCACGCGGGCGAGCGTGGTGGGGCGAACGTTCTCGGCGTAGGCGATCACCGAATCCGGGTTGAAGCCCTTCATGTAAGTGAGGAGTGTTTCGTCGAGCGACAGGTCATCGCGGGTGCGGAACAACAGCGTCGCGAAGCCCTCGGCCTGCAGCGCCGTAGTCATGGCGTCGAGCTCCTGGCTTTCCCACGGCCCCGAAACATCGGGCACGATGATGCCGACGAGGTGCGAGCGGCCGGTGACCATCGAGCGGGCGGCCATGTCGGGGGTGTAATTCAGCTCCTGCGCCACCTTCAAAATCAGGTCGCGCTTCTCCGGTTTGATCGAGGCATGCGGGTTGAAGGCACGGCTGACCGCAACGCGCGAAACATTGGCGGTGCGAGCCACCATGTCGGCGGTCGCGCGGCTGCGGTTGCGGGTGACCGGATCGCTCAAAAAGGTCTGCCTTGCTGCCCTAGATTGAAATCGTGTGCAAAACTGTTCTGCCGTCCGGTTTTGCATGCTGTCAAGCCGATCCGGCAACGAAACAGCCTAAGCGCCTGATGTTACGGAACAATGACCGGCGTCTGTACGGACGGAACAAACATTCCGTTTTGACGTCATCACGCTGTCATTCGCAACAAGCATTCTGCGGCTTGACGATGAATGAAAGCGTGTTCATTCTGAGATCGTGAGCTGCGGCGGGGAGGATTGACCGTCGCTATCGCCAATTCGGCGCCCGCAATGCGGCGCCACCAAGGGAGGAATTTCGCGATGAGCAATCGCCTGCGCGCCCTGTATCTGGGGCTTGCCACTGCAACTACGATGATCACGCCCGCCTTCGCGGTCGACCTGACGGTGATCTGCCGCTGCGTCGTCGGCGGGGTGAACAGCGAAACCGCCACCTGGATCAAGGACAGCGTGATCCCCGGCTTCACCGCCAAGATGAAGGCCGAGGGCAAGGACGTCACCGTGTCGCTGAACGAGTTCGGCGGCAAGGACGAGCAGATGACCCAGCAGCTGGCGCTCGATTTCTCGACCGGCGCCGGCGCTGACGTTGCGGCGTTCGACGGCTTCCTGATCCCCTCGTTCGTCGAAGGCGGGCTGTTGAAGCCGCTCGACGAAGTGGCCGGCGCCGACGTCAACAGCTGGGAAGGCTGGAGCCACATTTCGGAAGGCGCCAAGTCGCTGATGAGCTATGGCGGCAAGGCCTATGGCCTGGCGCTCGGCACCGATGTGCGCGCCATCTTCGTGCGCAAGGAGTTGCTGAAGTCGGCCGGGCTCGACCCCGATGCCTTCCAGCCGAAGTCCTGGGCCGAGTTGCTCGACGCAGCCCGTGCCATCAAGAAGGCGAACCCCGACTCGTTCCCGCTGCAGCTCAATGCCGGCGTGAACATGGGCGAAGCCACCACCATGCAGGGCTACTACATGGCGATCCTCGGGACGGGCGAAAGCGTCGTCGACGAGAACGGCAAGTACATCGTCGCCAGCCAGGGCATCCTCGATACCCTCAACCTCTACAAGACCATCTATGTGGATGAGCAGCTGGGCGACCAGCGGGCGCAACTGCTCGGCGATGGCCGCAACCGCACCTTCACCAATTTCCGTGACGGCAAGACGGCGCTCCTCGTCGAAGGCGACTGGTTCTTCAACTCGGTGATGGCGCCGGGCGCCGAATTCGGGCTCGAGAACCGCGACGCCGAAGTCACCTGGGCCTCGATGCCGGCGCAGGAGCCGGGCAAGGGCTATCGCGGGCAGGACTATGTGACGGTTTCGGGCGGTACGGGCTTCGTGCTCAACCCCGCCACCAAGAACCCGGCCGAGGCCTGGGCGCTCCTCAGCTACATGAACAGCCAGGAATCGCTGACCGCGTTCCAGGGCTTCCGTGAAGCGCGCCGCATCCGCGACGACGTGGCGACGCCGAACAATGTCTACCTGCAGAAGACGCAGGAAAGTCTGTTGCCGCTGACCACCGCGCGCCCGAACGACCCCAACTACAACAAGGTGTCGGCCGAGATTCAGCGCATGACCGAAAGCGTCGTCTCGGGCGAAGCCAGCCCGGCAGACGCGATGGCCGCCTACAAGGCCGCGGTGATCGCCATCGTCGGCGAAGCCAACACGGTTTCGAAGCTCTAGCTTCGAAGGACGTCCTCCCACGCCCGGCCCTCCCTGAGCCGGGCGCTCCCTGGGAACGCCTCCCCGGCACCCTGTCTGCGGCCGGGGAGGTTCCTTTTTCGATTGGGGTTTGTCACATTGCTTGAAGAGATGAAGCCGCTGGCAGACGGCCCCCTCCCGGCCTCCCCCATGAAGGGGGAGGTGAAGAGTCGGGGCTGTGGCTCGATCGTGCCAGACACTGGATGCGGCACCTTCCCCTTCATGGGGGAGGATGGGAGGGGGCCGTCTGCTTCAGTCAGGAGCAGCGAGGCATGACCAAAAAGAGGAACTTCTCCCTCCTCTCGCATCGCGCAGGCGCGGCTTTCCTCGCGCCCGCCGCAGCGCTGGTTGGCGTCTTCGTCCTGCTGCCGTTCTTCTGGGTGATCTTCGTTTCGTTCACCAACCGGACGCTGTTGGGGAAGACCGCGCTCAGCCCGGATTTCGTTGGGCTGCAGAACTATTTCCAGCTGTTCGACCCGGCGACGTTCTTCACCCGTGGGCAGTTCGGCTTTTCGCTGATCCTCACCACGCAGTTCGTGCTGCTGTCGGCGCTGGTCGGGCAGGCGCTGCTGGGGCTGCTGCTTGCCTGGCTGATGCAGACCATCCCCCCTGCCCTGAAGCGGATCGTCGAAACCGCCGTCATCGCGGCCTGGATCCTGCCGGAGGTGGTGATCGGCTTCGCGTGGTTCGCCTTCCTCGATTACGACAACGGTACGCTGAACATGATCCTCAGGGGGCTCGGGCTGCCTGCGGGAGATTTCCTGCTGCAGCAGCCGTTCTGGGTGATCGTCATCTTCAACACGTGGCGCGGCGCCGCCTTCTCGATGATGCTGTTCAACTCGGCCTTCGCCTCGATCCCGCCGAGCTATTTCCAGGCGGCCGATGTGGCCGGCGCCTCGAGCTGGCAGAAGTTCCGCGATATCGGGCTGCCGCTGATCCGCGGCCATGTGGTCACCGACCTGATCCTCATCACCATGTGGACGTTCAACGTGTTCACGCCGTTCATCCTGACCAATGGCGGGCCGAGCTACCGCACGGAACTCCTGTCGATCTACAACTACCGCATCGCCTTCCGGGAGTTCGACTTCGGCAAGGGCGCGGCAGTGGGGGTGATCATCATGCTGATCAACCTCATCTTCGCGCTGATCTACCTGTCGTTCGGCCGCAAGAAAGCCAAGGCGGTGGAAGAATGAGGCTGAGCTTTCCGCAACTGCTCGCCCGCATCGGCTTTTCGGCGCTGGCAGCGATTATCGGCATCCTGTTCGCGCTGCCGCTGATCTGGTTCATCTTCGCGCCGTTCAACGCACGGGCGGAACTCGGCATCGCCATTCCCGACCCGTGGACACTGCAGAACTTCCTCACGGTGTTCGGCAACGGCTTTGCCATGCGCGGGCTGCTCAACAGCCTGATCCAGAGCGTCGGCGGGGTGATCCTCGTCGCAGCGGCGGCGACGCTCGCGGCCTATGCGCTGAGCCGCTCGTCGATCCCCGGCAAGAGCATCGTCACCTATGTGCTGCTGCTGTTCTCGTCGGTGGTGTCGGGGACGGCGGCCATGGTGCCAATCTTCCTGATCGTCTCGTCGGTCGGGCTGATGGACACCCATATCGCGGTGATCCTGGTGTTCGCCGGCGGGCTGCTGCCGACCGCAATGTTCATTCTCCGCGATTTCATCGACGGCATTCCCAAGACCTATGAGGAAAGCGCCATGGTGGCGGGCGCGTCGCCGGTGCAGGCGTTCTTCGATGTGGCGCTGCCGGTGATCCGGCCGGGCATCGTGGTCGTGGTGGTGTGGGCCTTCGTCAACATCTGGGGCTCGTTCCTGATCCCCTTCATCCTGTTGCGCTCGGATGACCTGATGCCATCGTCGGTCGCGATCTACTCGTTCTACTCGGAGGCGGGGACGCCGATCGTGACGCTGCTCGCGGCCTATTCGCTGATCTACTCCCTGCCCGTCGTCGCCCTCTATCTCTTCGTCAGCTGGAAGTTCGGCTTCCGCTTCTTTGGTGGAATCAAAGCGTAATGGCCTCGGTCGAATTCCAGAACGTCACCAAAACCTTCGGCACCTTCAATGCCGTCTCGGACATCAGTTTCAAGGTCGCGGACGGCGAGTTCATCTGCCTGCTCGGCCCATCGGGCTGCGGCAAGACCACCAGCCTGAGGATGATCGCCGGGCTCGAAACCCCAAGCTCGGGCAAGATCATGATCGGTCCCGATGACGTGACGCACCTGCACCCGAAGGATCGGCAGATCTCGATGGTGTTCCAGGATTATGCGCTCTACCCGCACATGAACCTCGCCGACAACATCGCCTACCCGCTGAAGGTGCGGGGCGAGAGTGTCGAGAAGCGGCACAAGCGGGCCAAGGAAGTGGCCGACGTCTTGAAGATCGGCGATCTGCTCAACCGGCTGCCGAGCCAGATCTCGGGTGGGCAGCAACAGCGCACCTCGCTGGCGCGGGCACTGGTCTATCCGAGCCGGGTGTACCTGTTCGACGAACCGCTTTCCAACCTCGACGCGAAGCTTCGGCTGGAAGCGCGCGGCTTCCTCAACCACCTGCAGCGCGACATGGGAATGACGGCGGTCTACGTGACGCACGACCAGGCGGAAGCAATGGCGCTGGCGACGCGCATTGCGGTGATGGATCGCGGCCGCATCGTGCAGTTCGCGCCGCCGATCGAGATCTATCGCCGGCCGGCGACGACGTTCGTCGCCAACTTCGTCGGCAACCCGCCGATGAACATGATCCCGGTCGAGGGTACGATCGAGGGCGAGCGGCTGCAGCTGCGCGCACACGGCGTGCTGGTGCGAGACCTGCCGATCTCCTCGGGGATCAAGGCAGCGCTCGGCAAGGGCGCCGGGCTGACGCTCGGGGTGCGTCCGGAGCACCTGAGCATGGGCACGATCAACGACGTCAACATGGTCAGCGGCAAACTGTTCGCCAACGAGAATATGGGTCCCGAAAAGCTGGTGACCTTCGAGCGCCAGGACGGCGGTCGGGTGACGGCGCGGATCTTCACCGACGACGCCGTCGAGACGAGCGAGAACGTGGCCTTCACCTTCGACGGCGCGCACGCGACGCTGTTCGACGCGGAGGGCAACCGCATCCCGGCGGATGGAGAGATGCCGCTGTGAGCATCGTGGCTCACCCCTCATCCGGCGCTGCGCGCCACCTTCTCCCCGACGGGGAGAAGAATGCGCTGCGGCCCAATCGGGGCACCATTCCTCTCCCCGTCGGGGAGAGGGTGGATCGGCCGAAGGCCGAGACGGGTGAGGGGTCTCACCCATGACCCAGATCGTAAGGGTCAATGTCACTCGCGCCGACCAGGCGAAAGACCCCTATTTCTACATCCCGGTCACCGTCCCTGCAGGCACCACGCGGATCGATGTGACGCTGGCCTATCCCAAGGCGGATGACTGCGTGATCGACCTCGGGATGTTCGATCCGGGGA
>NZ_LAJE02000180.1 GCF_000970465.2 Devosia insulae DS-56 | reverse complement strand
CCCCCGTTTCACGGTGGAGGAGCACTGAGAGGCCGGTGTGCGGTCGCCAATCGCGATCGTCGTACGCCAAGGTCGGGGGCACACCATGATCGGTTTCGTGTTGCGGCGTTTCGGGCAGTTGCTGCCGGTGCTGCTGCTGGCCTCGATCGGCATCTGGGCGATGATCTTCGCGGTGCCCGGTGGGCCGATCGGCATGCTGGTGGGCGAGAACGCCACGCCCGAGGCGATCGCCGCGGCGGAGAAGCAGTTCGGCCTCGATCGGCCGGCGGTGGTGCAATATCTCGACTGGCTGTGGAATGCCCTGCAGGGCAATTTCGGCATGTCGATCCATGGCCGCGAGCCGGTGCTGCACCTGATCGGGCAGCGGCTGCCGGCGACGCTGCACCTCGCGGTGGCGGCGACCATCGTGTCGCTGCTGATCGGCATTCCCGTCGCCATCCTCAGCGCGCTGAAACCCGGCTCGTGGATCGATCGGGTGCTGAGTGCCTGGAGCGCGCTGGCGCTGGGGGTACCGACCTTCTGGCTCGGGATCCTCTTGATCCTCTTGTTCGCGGTGGAGCTGCACTGGTTGCCGTCGGCCTCGGGCTACGTGCCGATCTGGGAAGATCCGCTGGCGGCGCTGCGCAATCTGGCGCTGCCGGCGCTGACGCTCGGGGTCTATGTGTCGGGCATCCTGGCGCGGTTCCTGCGCGCCTCGCTGGTGGGCGAATTGCGCGCCGACTATGTCCGCACCGCGCGTTCCAAGGGCCTGCCCGAGCGGCAAGTGGTCGGCACCCATATCATGCGCAATGCGCTGCTGCCGTTCGTCACCATTGTCGGGCTTATGATGGCCAACTTCATCGGCGGGGCGGTGGTGACCGAGGCGGTGTTCACCTATCCGGGGCTCGGGCGGTTGCTGATCCAGGCGATCAGCACGCGCGACTACCCGCTGATCCAGGGCTGCATCGTGGTGATCCTGGTGCTCTATATCGGCATCAACATGGCCGTCGACGTGCTCTACGCCTATATCGACCCACGGATCGAATACAGCTGATGACAGACCCGGCACCGCGCAATCCGGCGCAGCTTTTCGACCTCTCGGGCCAGGTGGCGCTGGTCACCGGCGCTTCCAAAGGGCTCGGCTGGGCAGTGGCCCAGACGCTGGCTGCGGCCGGGGCCCGCGTGGTGCTGACCGGGCGGCGGGCCGAGCTGCTCGAAGAGCGGCTCGAGCAGATGCTCGGCTGGGGGCTCAGCGCCGAGATTGCGGCCTTCGATGCCGCCGACGGCGATGCGGCGGTCGAGGCGCTCAATGATATCGCGGCCCGGCATGGGCGGCTCGATATCCTCTACTCGAACACCGCCGCCGGGGTGCGGAAGCCGTTCGTCGAACTCGACGAAGCGGAGTGGCAATCGGTGATCGACGGCAGCCTCACCGCCGGGTGGCGGCTGGCGCGCCACGCGGCGCCGCTGATGATCAAGGCCGGCTATGGGCGGATCGTTTTCGTTTCGTCGATCAATGCCACCGTCGCCCGGCCGGGGATCAGCGCCTATGTGACGGCCAAGACCGCGCTGCACGGGCTGGTACGTGGCCTGGCGGTGGAATTGGCGCCGAACGGGATCACCGTCAACGCCCTGGCGCCGGGCTATTTCCTCACCGATGGCAACGCGCCGCTGCGTGGCGCGGTGCCGGAATTCCAGCAGAAGATCGCCGACCGCACACCGATGGCGCGCTGGGGCGACCCGACGGAACTTGGTGCAGCTGCCCTCTATCTCGCCTCACGCGCCTCGGGCTACACCACCGGCAGCGTCATTACCGTCGACGGCGGACTCACTGCCGCGATCTGAAGTCGTTTAGTTTGTCGCGCTCTCGAACCGGAAAAGCCTGCAACTTTTCCTGATCACGCTCCCCAAGGAAAGAACCGAATGTCCGAGACCAAGATGCACCTCGTCCCCTGGGACCGGCTGCAGGCGAGTACCATAAGTGTTTTCCGCGCTGCCGGGTCGGAGCCGCGGGAGGCCCAGCTGATCGCCGAGCATCTGGTGGAAGCGAACCTGCGCGGCCACGATTCGCACGGCGTCGGCGTGGTGCCGATGTATATCAACGGCGTGAAGTCCGGCGGCATGGTGATGAACCAGAGCCTCAAGGTGGCGATCGATACCGGCGCCATGCTGATCTGCGACGCGGGGCAGGGCGCCGGACAGGTGATGGCGCATGATGCGATGGCGCTCGGCATCGCGCGCGCCAAGGACGAAGGCAGCGCCATCGTCAGCCTCAGGAACAGCCATCACATCGGCCGCATCGGCCATTGGGCCGAGCAGTGTGCGGCGGCCGGCATGGTGTCGATCCATTTCGTCAACGTGGTGGCCGGCGCCATCGTCGCGCCGTTCGGCGGCACGCAGTCGCGCTTGGGCACCAATCCGTTTGCCGCAGCCTTCCCGCGCGATGGCGCGCCGCCGGTGGTGGTGGATTTCGCCACCTCCAAGCTCGCTGCCGGCAAGGTGCGCGTGGCACACAACAAGGGGGTCGAACTGCCGCCCGGGGCGCTGCTCGACAACCAGGGCAAGCCGACCATCAACCCCGGCGCACTGTTCGAAACCCCGCCGGGTTCGCTGACGACGTTCGGCGATCACAAGGGCTGGGGCCTGATGCTCGCCTGCGAACTGCTGGGTGCGGCGCTGGTCGGGGCGCCGACGCAGCACGAAAAGGCCGGCAATGGCGCGGTGATCAACTCGATGTTCTCGGTGATCGTCTCGCCTGAGCGGCTCGGGACATCGGGGCCGTTCGCCACCGAGATGGAAGCGGTGCTGGGCTGGGTGCTGTCGGAGAACGAGGGCGGCGGCAGCGTGAAGCTGCCGGGGATGCCGGAGCTCGAGACGAGGGCGAAGCGCCTCGCCGAGGGCGTGCCCGTAGATGCGGCGACGCTCGAGCAGCTCGAAAAGTCGGCGCACGATGTCGGGCTTAAGGGCTTCGGGGCCGTCTGATGCGCATCTTCATCGCGGCGCTCGGCACCGAGACCAACACCTTCTCGCCACTGCCGACCGGACGAAAGACGTTCGAGGAAACCCTGTGGGTCCGCCGCGATGCCAGCCTCAGCTCGGACAACTATTTCGTCCTGCCGCTCGTCGAGTGGCGGCGCCTCGCCGAGGCGGCGGGCGACGAGGTGATCGAAAGCCTGTCGGCCTTTGCGCAGCCGGCCGGTCGCACGGTGCAGGCCGTGTGGGAAGAACTGCGGGATACGCTGCTCGGCGACCTCCGAGCCGCCGGTCCTCTCGATCTGGTGCTGCTGAACCTGCATGGCGCGATGGCGTCGGAGCAATGCGACGACTGCGAGGGCGAACTGATCGAGATGGTGCGCCAGGTGGTCGGGCCTGAGGTCGTCGTCGGCGTCGAGTTCGACCTTCACTGCCACATCTCCGAGCGGCTGATGCGCCATGCCGACCTGCTGGTGCTCTACAAGGAGTATCCGCATACCGATGTCGCCGAACGCGGGGCGGAACTGTTCGACCTGGCGCGGCGTGCCGTCAGGGGCGAGATCAAACCGGTGATGGCGCTGCGTGATCTCCGCATGCTCGATGTATGGCGCACTTCGGATGCACCGGTGCGCGCGCTGGTCGACTGGATGCAGGCCGCCGAGCAGCGCGACAAGGTGCTGTCGGTGAGCTTCGGGCACGGCTTCCCCTGGGCCGATGTGCCGGATGTCGGCGCGAAGACGGTGGTGGTGACCGATGGCGATGCTGATCTGGCCGAGGCGGTGGCACAGGAACTCGGCGACTGCATCTGGGCGTTGCGCGAAACTTACGCGGCAAACCTCCTCGACGTGGCTGAGACGATGGCGGCGATTGCCGGCGGCAATGGCTGCACGGTTGTAGCCGATATCTCCGACAATGCCGGGTGCGGTGCGGCAAGCGACTCGACCTTCCTGCTCGAGCCGCTGCTTGCCACGAAAGCCGAGCGGGCGCTGTTCGGGCTGCTGTGGGACCCTGCGGCAGTGCGGGTTTGCGAGGAAGCCGGCGAAGGCGCGACGCTGCGGCTACGGATCGGCGGCAAGGTCAGCGCCATGTCGGGCCGCCCGGTGGATGTCGAGGCCAGGGTGCTGAAGCTCATCCACGACGCCAAGGTCACTTATGGCGACGGCAAGATGCCGATGGGCGATGCGGTGCTGCTCGATGCAGGTGGCGTCCACATCGTCATCAACACCATCCGTACGCAGACCTTCAATCCGGACGCCTTCACCCAGTTCGGCATAGCGCTCAGCGACTACCGGACGGTGGTGTTGAAATCGGCGCAGCACTTTCATGCCGGCTTCGCGCCGGTCGCCGACCGGATCATCTACGCGGTGGCCGAGGGCACTTCGTCGCCGGATTTCCGGACGCTGCCACTGCCACATGCCGGGCGGCCGCTATGGCCGCAGGTGGCGGATCCGTGGGCGTGACGGGGGCGATGGTCGCCCAATGCCCCGCGTTTAGTGTGGGTGCATCCCTCCCCCTTGAGGGGAGGGAATGAGGGAGGGGGTGGTGCGGTGATCACCGATGGACCCCCACCCCCCACCCCTCCCCTCAAGGGGGAGGGGAGCTTCCGATGCATCTCGGACTGAAGCTCAGCCGATCTTGTGCCCCGGCCAGCCCATCAGCAGCTTTACGTCCCTTTCGGCTTCCTTGGCCTTCGCCGCGTCCTTGAATACCCGCATGACGCATTGCGGTTTCTTCCGGTCGATCACGTCGTAGACCAGGTGGTAGCCGGTCTTGTCGAAGATCGGGCCGATCCAGCCGGCGCAGTGGTCGCAGTAGCGGCCCATCGGCTCGGCGTCGTTGTCCATGACCTTGCTCAGGCTGGGGCAGACATTCATCCGCAATTCGAGGCGATCCTCGTTGCGGTCGATGTCCATGTCGCAGTTTTCTTCGATCTTGATATGGGTCCAGTACTCCTCCATGCCTTCGAGACCCTTGGTCTGGATCAGCTCGAGGATGTGCTTTTCCTGGTTTTTCGAGATGGCGAGGAAGTAGGCCTGCAACTGCTCCTCGCCTTGTGACTCGAGGAACTTGAAGACTTCGTTGTAGAAGCGGGTGAAGTGGTCGGACGGGATCATGCGCGCCTCCTGATCACCTGACGGCAGCTGCCCGGGCCGGTGATTTCGGTGTCGATGGCGAAGGGCGAGCCCTCGGCCATGCCCTCATTGGTTCGGCTGGTCTGGTCGCAGAAATGCGCCGAGGGGGTGCCGACGAGCTTGGCGACGTGGTGCCAGGCGGTGCAGTGGCGGACGGTGAGGACGATCTCGTCGTCGCCGACCGCGATATCGTAGTCGCAGTTCTCGCGAGAAAAGAAGTGCCGCCAGTGGCGCACCAACTGGCCGGTGTCGCCGGCGACGAGGTCGTCGTGGATCGAGCGGTAGACGTCCTTGCCGACCTTTTTGAAGATCGCGTCCATCGCCTCGACGCCATAGCGCGAGATGATGAAATCGATGGTGGTGTTGGTGGCGCCGTGGAAATCGAGATGGACCTCGCCGCCTTCGGCGTAGCGCAAGTGTTCACTCATGCTTGGGGCTCCCAGGACATCTGGTTGGCGAGGATGCCGCCATCGACATAGAGCATCTGTCCGGTGATGTAGCGGGCGGCAGGCGAGGCGAGGAACACGGCGGCGCCGCCAATATCGTCGGGCATGCCGACGCGACCGAGCGGGATCTGCCGTTCGAGCGCGGGCCGTACGCCCGGTGTCGCCAGCCCCTTCGCGGACAGGGGCGTCTCGATGATCCCCGGCCCGATGCCGTTGACGCGGATGCCGCGTTCGGCGAGCGTGACCGCAAGGTTGCGGACCAGCATCAGCACCGCGCCCTTCGAGGTGTCGTAGATGACGCTGTTCTTTTCGGCCGCCAGTGAGTTGGTCGAGCCGGTGCAGATGATGCTCGGGTTCTCCTGACCCGGCGCCAGACCTTTGACGAAGGCCTGCGCGGCGAACAGGTAGCCTTTCACGTTGAGGTCGAAGGTGCGGTCGAACGCTACCTCGGTGAGGTCGTCGAAATTGGTGTCGAGGTAGGTGCCGGCGTTGTTGACCAGTGTATCGAGCCGACCGAGTTTCGCGCGCGCCGCCGCGACGAAGCCCTGCGCACCAGCCACCGTCGAGAGATCGGCCTGGACGAAGTGGCATTCGGTCAGCTTGCCGAGCCGCGCGGCTGCCCCGCTATCGTCAGCGAGGTGCGAGTTGATCACCAGCCGCGCGCCGGTATGGGCAAAGGCCTCCGCGATGGCATAGCCGATGCCGGTGGTAGAACCTGTTATGGCGACGCACTGGCTCATGCGAGTGCGTTCCCGGCGAGACCTGCTTCGACGCTGAGCACAGCGCCGACGAGCGCCTGTGTCGCCTCGGCCTGTGGGGTGCGGAACAGGTCGAGCGGCTTGCCCACTTCGACGATCTTGCCAGACGACATCACATAGACCTTGCTGGTGGTGTAGGCGACGACGGACAGGTCGTGCGCGATGAAGACGAGGCTGAGGCCGAGGTCGCGCACCAGGTCCTTGAGCAGGTTCAGCACCTGGGCCTGGATCGACACATCGAGCGCGGAGACCGGCTCGTCGGCGATCAGCACTTTCGGGCCGGGCATCAGCGCGCGGGCAATGGCGATGCGCTGCAGCTGGCCGCCGGAGAACTCATGCGGGAAGCGCTCGAGCGCATTCTTGTCGAGCCCGACCTGGTCGAGCACCTCAAGCACGCGGGTGCCGTGGTCGCCTTCGATCTTCAAACTGCGCAGCGGCTCGAGCAGCGAGGTGCCGACACGCATGCGTGGGTCGAGCGAGGAGCGCGGGTTCTGCAGCACCACCTGCACCGAGCGGCGGAACAGTTTTCGGTGCGCTTCGCCGCCGGTCCAGACGTCGACGCCGTCATAGAGCACCTGGCCATCGCCCGGACGTTCGACACCGGTGAGCATGCGGGTGAGGGTGGTCTTGCCCGAGCCGGATTCGCCGACGAGGCCGACGGCTTCGCCGGGGCGGACGGAGAAATCGATGCTGTCGAGCACCTTCAGCTTGGGGCGCGGGGCGAACAGTTTCTGCCGATTGAGGTTGTAGACCTGGCTCAACTGCCGGACTTCGAGCAGCGGGCGCGCGTCGGCGGGGAATGAGGTCACGGCACTCATTGCGCGGCCACCTCGCCGGCGAGGCGGATCGGGTGCCAGCAGGCGGCGCTGACCCCGTCGCTGCCGAGCTCCGGCATGATCTCGCGACACTTGTCGGTGGCAGCCGGGCAACGTGGGTTGAAGGCGCAGCCGGTGGGCAGGCTATGCAGGGGCGGCACCATGCCGGGGATCGAGACGAGGCGCGACGAGCCGTCGAGCGCGATATTGTCCATGGTCGGCTGGCTGTCGAGCAGGCCGCGCGTGTAGTGGTGCCTGGGGTTGCGGAACACCTCCTGCACCGGGCCGATCTCGACGATGCGGCCGGCATACATCACGGCGACGGTGTCGCACATGGCGGCGATGATCGGCAGGTCGTGGGTGATCATCAGCAGCGCCGAGCCGCGATCGCGCACGGCGCCGTTGAGCAGCCGCAGCACCTGCTTCTGCACCGTGACATCGAGCGCCGTGGTCGGCTCGTCGGCGATGATCAGCTGCGGGTAACAGGCGAGCGCCATGGCGATCATGATGCGCTGGCGCTGGCCGCCGGAGATCTCGTGCGGGTAGGCGCGCACCAGCTGTTCGGGACGCGGCAGGTTCATCTGCTTGATCAGTTCGATGGTCTGCGCTTCGGCAACCTTCCTGTCGGCGCCGGTATGGCGGCGGATCACCGAGCTGATCTGGTCGCCGACGCGGCGGACCGGATTGAGCGAGCTGAGCGGATCCTGGAACACCATCGAGAGGGTGCGGCCACGGCGGCTCGACAGTGCCTTGTCGGACTGGGTGACGAGGTCGACGCCGTCATGGAGGATGCTGCCATGGGTGTTCCAGCCCATTGGAAGCAGGCCCATCAGCGCCAGCGCGGTCATCGACTTGCCGGAGCCGGATTCGCCGACCAGCCCCATGCGGCCGCCATGCGGGATGGTGAAGGAGACGCCGCGGACGGCGGTGACGTCGCCATTGGAGACGACGAGGTTGTTGACTTCGATGGCGTGCGGCTTGGCTGAGATGGTCATCAGCTCCTCCGCTTCAGCTTGGGATCGAGCACGTCACGGAGGCCATCGCCGAGGAGGTTCAGGCCGAGCACGACGATGACGATGGCGAGGCCCGGCCACATGGCGAGCGGCGAGGAAATGCCGACGGTCTGCTGCGCCTCGTTGAGCATCATGCCCCACGAGATCGATGGCCGGGTGACGCCGACGCCGAGATAGGACAGGCCCGCCTCGGTGAGGATGCCGGCGGCGAAATACAGGGTGAACTGGACGATCATTACACCGGCGATATTGGGGATGACGTGGCGGGCCAGGATGAACAGCTTGCCGCGGCCATAGAGCTTGGCGGAGGTGATGAAATCCTCCTGCAGCACGCTCATCGCGGCCGAGCGGATGACGCGGGTGAAGGAGGGGGTGAAGAAGGCAGTGAGCGCGAAGATGGTGGTGAGCGCGCCCGAACCCATGGTGGCGGCGAGCACCAGGGCGGTGACCATGCCGGGGATCGACAGCATGATATCGGCGCCGCGCGAGATGGTTTCGTCGGCGATCTTGCCATAGGCGGCGGCGACCAGCCCGGCGATGGTGCCAAGGATCAGGCTGATGGTGGCGCCACCGGCGCCGACGAGGATCGAGGTGCGCGCTCCGACCATCAGCTGGGCGATGATATCGCGGCCGAGCCCGTCGGTGCCGAGCCAGTGGTCGACGGTGCCCGGCGGCAGCATGCGGTTCTTGATGTTGGGGATGTTGGGGTTCGAGGGCAGCCAGAAGAACGAGACGATGGCGATGACCAGAAAGCCGATGGTCAGCGCGATACCGACGACCAGCGAGGCGTTGAGCTCGAGGCGGCGACGGCGGCGCGGGGCGACGGCGGTGGTGGTGTTCATGCTGCTGCCTCCCGCCTCATGCCGCGTTCCGGACGCGTGGATCGAGCACGCCGTAGAGCAGGTCGACGACGAAGTTGACGAAGATGACGAAGATGATGATCAGCATGACGGTCGATTGCACCACGATCACTTCGCGCGCCGCGACGTTGGCGAGGATCATGCGGCTCAGGCCCGGCAGCGAGAACACCATCTCGATGATGACGGTGCCGCCGATCAGCTCGGCGATCTGCAGCCCGACAATGGTGACGATGGGCAGCGCCGCGTTGCGGAGGCCCACACTGAGCAATGCCTGGGTGCGGGTCATGCCGACGGCGCGGGCGGTGCGCACAAAATCCTGGTTCATCACGTCGAGCACGGCCGAGCGGACGTAGCGGATCAGCACGGCGGCCATGATCAGGCCGAGCGACAGCACCGGCAGCACCAGCGAGCGGATGGCGCCGATCGGGCTTTCGCGCCAATCGATCCAGCCGCCGGTGGGGAGCCAGCCGAGCTTCACGCCGAACAGCACCGAGAGCAGGATGCCGGCCCAGAACACCGGCACGGCGATGCCGATCTGGCTGATCAGCGCCAGCACGGCGCCCGAGGGCTTGCCGACATTGCGCGCCGCGTAGGTGCCGACCGGAATGGCGATGATCAGGCCGAGCAGCAGGCCGGAGAGCGCCAGCGGCACGGAGACGGAAAGCCGCGCGGTGACCAGCTCGGCTACGCTTTCCTTGGTGCGGAAGGACTGGCCGAGATCGCCCTGCAGCATGTTGGTGATCCAGTTGAAATACTGGACCGGCAGCGGCTGATCGAGGCCATAGGCGTGCGCCAGCGCGTTGATCGCGTCGGCGGTGGCGTCTTTGCCGAGGACGATGGCGGCGACGTTGCCGCCGGCGGCGCGGATCAGAATGAAGATGGCCAGCGAGGCAACGAAGACGGCGCCAAGAAAGAACGCAAGTTTGCGCAGCGCGTAGATTGCCATTCAGCTCAACCCTTGACGAAGCGACCCATTCGGGGCCGCGGAAACCTGTTGCGAGCCGCCGGCACCGGGCCGGCGGCTCGCGGATTGGACCAAGTTACACTTACCAGTGCAGCTTGCCGATCTCGATTGCGACGAGGACGCGCGGCTCGAGGAAGCCCTTGAGTTCGGCATCGAACAGGCCGACGCCCTTCTTGGCGATCAGCGGCACGATGACGGCGTCCTTACGCAGGATGTCCGCGGCCTCTTTCATCTTGGCGAGGTATTCCTCGTCGGACGGGGCAGCGTCGGCAGCGAGCAGCGCATCCGTGTAGGGCTGGCTGCAATAGGTCGACCAGCCAGCCTTGTCGGCCGTCGGACAGGCCCACTGGGTCGGCTCGGCGTCGCCCGACATCACGGTGATGTCGAACTGCGGCGGGCGGCCCTGGAAGATCAACTGGCTGTAGCGCGCTAGGTCAATGGCGTTGCGGGTGACGTTGAAGCCGGCGCCCTGCATTGCCGGGATCATGATGTCGGCCGGCAGCGACAGGTCAGGCACGTCGCTCAGCGAAGCGTACTCGAGCGGGGTCGAGGCAAACGCCGCGGCCTTGGCCATCGCACCCTCGTAGTCGAACGGGTACGGGCAGCTCTCGGGGCTTTCCGGCGAGTACCAGGGCTGGTTTGGCAGCGCGAAGGTACAGGTGTTTTCGGCACCCCAGGCGGCGCCGAAGGCGTCGTTGTAGGACTGGCGGTCGAGCGTCGCGGCAAGCGCCTGGCGCAGCGCCGGGTCGAGCTTCTGGTTGAACACCGCGTAGGTCGGCTCGCCGATCTGCGGGTAGGTGAGGAGCGTGAACTTCTTGTCGAGCTCACGCTTGGTCAGCTGTTCCCACAGGTCAATGGTGATCACCGGAACGGCGTCAACTTCACCGGCTTCGAGCGCGTTGAGGCCGGCGGTGCCGTCGGTCACGATGCGCACGGTGGCGGCGGTGATCGTCGGCTTGGTGCCCCAGTAGTTCGGGTTGGCTTCGAACTCGAAGGTCGAGTTGGTGGTGTAGGACTTCAGCACATAGGGGCCGGTGCCGATCGGGTTGGTGGCGATGGAGGCGGCCGCGTGCTCGGGCTGGATCAGTCCGGCGGTTGAGCCCATGCCACGCCAGAAGTTCTGGCTCGGCTGGGTGAGGGTCACCTTGACAGTCGAGTCATCGACCTTCTCGATCGACTTGACGGCGTTGTAGGCCGACGAGTTAACGCCGACCGGCGAGGCCTTCATGGTGTTGAGCGAGTAGATCACGTCTTCGACGGTCACCGGGGTGCCATCGGAGAAGTTGGTCTTCCGGATCTTGAACTCGTAGGTCAGCTTGTCGTCGCTGATGGTCCAGGACTCGGCGACGCCGGGCTCAACCGAGCCGTCCTTGTTGAAGTAGACCAGCGGCTCGACGACGTTGGCCGGAATCCACAGGCGCAGCGCCGTTAGGCCGCTGGTGACGTAGTCGAGCGTGCCCGGATCCTGGCGGGCAATGAGCACCACCTTGTTCTCGGCGGCACGCGGCGAGGCCGCCATGGCTTCGGCGCCGCCGAAGGCGGCCAGCATGATCGCAGCCGCGGCGATGGCGCCGAGGCGCTGACCGAACTTTCCTTTAGACTGCATGTTGAATCGTCCCTTCCGATTGTCCCTGAAATCTCTTGCGTCGCGCGGCGCCTCCACATCTGACCCCCTGTGCCGTCGGCAGTGCACCGCGCCTGTGCTGCCGTTGTATTCCATAATGTGGAATGCAAACTCTTTTTGCATGCCGATAGTCTGCATAGGATATGTGCGTATGGCAAGCAGGTTCCCGTTTCTGCGCCAAAACGAGCAGCAATTTAATGTTCGGTCGGTGTTTCGCGTTCCGCTATATGGAACGTTGCTTGCGCAGTAGCATGATTTTCCCTTTGGCGACGGGTCGCTTTTGTCGCGCTTTCGAAGCCGAAGAGGTCTGCAAGTTTCTGTGAAAGCGCATTAACGTGCGGCGCCTCGAGGAGAGATTTGACGTGAAGATCGGAATTGTCGGGCTTGGCGCCCGGGTAGGATACCTGGCGCGGATCGCCGTGCAGCAGGTGCCGGGCGCGAGGTTGGTCGGCTATGTCGATCCGACGCCCTATGGGATGCCGGAACTGACCGGGGCGGGGATCGATGCAGGCCCCGCCTACGAAACGGCGGAGGCGCTGCTCAAGGCGGAAAAACTCGACCTGCTGATGGTCGGCTCGCCCAACCACATGCATCTCGATCATATCCGGATCGGGCTCGAGGCCGGGCTCAAGGTGTTCACCGAAAAGCCAGTGGTCACCACCGAGGCGGATACCTATGCGCTGCTCGACCTGCTGCAGCAGAGCGGCGGCGCCGACAGCGTGATGATCGGGTTGGTGCTGCGCTACGCGCCGCTCTATCGCGACCTGGTCCAGAGCTATCGCTCAGGCGCGCTCGGCAAGATCACCTCGATCGAAGCCAGCGAGCACATCGCGCCCTATCACGGGGCGTTCTTCATGCGCGACTGGCGGCGGCGCAGCGGCTATTCGGGTGGCTTCATCCTCGAAAAGTGCTGCCACGACATCGACCTCTACCAGGGGCTGGTCGGCAACCGGCCGGTGCGGGTGGCGAGCTTCGGCGGGCGGAAGACCTTCGTGCCCGAGAACATGCCGACCAAGGCGGGGATCAACGATCTCGACGTCTACTTCCGGAAGCCCGGCGGCTGGGAAAGCGACAACCGGGTGTGGGACGGTGATGGCGACATCATCGACTACCAGACGGCGCTGGTGGAATATTCCGGCGGCGAGAACCTCTGCTTCCACACCAACCTGAACGTGCCCGACGAGTACCGGCATTTCACCGTCATCGGCACGCATGGCATGGCGGAGGGCGATTTCGTGCGCAACTTCTACCGCATGCACGATGCGCGGACCGGCGAGCGGCTGGTCGACAAGCGCTACGAGACCAAGGGCACCTCGGTGCATTACGGCGCCGACGAGCAGATGGTGGCCGATATCTTCGCCCACCTGACCGATGGCGTCGCCCTGCCGGTGTCGATCGTCGATGGGCTGGTCGCCGGGATGACGGCGATCAAGATCGACGAGGCGCGCGCCAGCCGGCAGGTGATCGACCTCACCGAGACCTGGCGGCAGTTCGACAGCTACGGGCTCAGCTGACGGATTCTCCGTTGGAAGGGCTTTGCGGTCTGATACGGCGCCGATATGTTCGCGCGGAATTCTCGGAGGACAATCCCATGCATAAATCCATCGCAGCCCTCGGGCTTGCGTCCATCCTGGCGCTCGGCGTCTCCTCGGGGGCGCTCGCCGCCGGTGAGAAAGTCTCGGTGATCACCCCGTTCCTCGCGGCGATCGCGACGGGTGAGATGATCGAGGCGTTCAAGGCCAAGGCGGCCGAGTATCAGTGGACCGTCGACGTGGTGGATACCGCCGGCGACATGGCGGCCTTTGCCAGCCGCGTCGAGGATGCGACCACCAGTGGCGCCAATGCCATTGTCCTCGTGTCGGTCGATCCGACGCAGATCCAGGATCAGGTCGACAAGGCCAAGGCGGCGGGCGTACCCGTCATCACCATCGACGGCGCCAAGAACGCCTCGAGCGTGCTCAACGTCACCTCCGACAATTACGTGCTCGGCGAGACGATGACCAAGTTCCTGTTCGACCAGATCGGCAACAAGGGCAATATCGTGCGCTTCTTCTACTCGGCGCACCCGGGGGTGCATCAGCGCGAGCTGGCGCTCGATGCCGCGCTGAAGGCCAACCCGGAGATCAAGCAGGTCGCCGACCACTATGTGGCGGTGCCGGGCCAGGTCGACGACAGCCGCGCCGCCATGGATGCGATGCTGCTCGCCAACCCGGGCGACGGCGCCATCAACGCGGTATGGGCAGCCTGGGATGAGCCGGGGATCGGCGCCAACCTCGCCATCGAGGCGGCGGGCCGCAAGGGCATCGTCATTGCCGGCATCGACGGCAACCCGCAGGCGATCGACCTGATCAAGGCCTGCGGCGCCTATATCGGCACGGTGCGCCAGGGGTTTGGCGAGATGGCCAGCATTGCGGCGGGCGAGCTCAATACCATCCTCGCCGGCGGCAGCGCCAAGGCCGACGAACTCTACGCGCCGGTGGAACTGATCACCCGCGAGAGCCTCGGCGTTACCTGTCCCTGACGTTGCTGGAACTCTCCGGGATCAGCCGGCGCTTCGGCGCAACCCACGCGCTCGAGGACGTGAGCCTCGCCCTTTCCGAGGGCGAGGTGCTCGGGCTCGTCGGGCCGAACGGCGCCGGCAAATCGACACTGATCAAGATCATCGCCGGCGCCGATCGGCCCGATGCGGGGGAGATCCGCATCGACGGTACTCCCGTGCAGTTTCACTCGGCGCATGACGCCTACGCCGCGGGCATTCGGGTGATCCACCAGGATGCGCCGCTGGTGCCCGGCTTCGATACGGTCGAGAACTGCTATCTGGGCCGCGCTTATCCACGGCGCTTCGGGCGGATCGACCGCAAGGCGATGCGCAGGGCGATTGCCGAAGTCGCAGCCGACATCGCGCCGGAGCTCGATCTCGACCTGCCGGTGATGTTCCTGCCGCCGGCCGAGCGGCAGTTCGTGCGGCTGCTGCGGGCGGTGGCCGATAAGGGCCGACTGCTGATCCTCGACGAGCCGACCGCGGCGCTGCCGGCAGAGGATGCCGAGCGGTTCTACGACGTGCTGCGGCGAACCCGTGAGCGGGGCACCTCGATCATCCTCGTCAGCCACCGGCTCGACGAGATCGCCGATTTCTGCGGGCGCGCGGTGGTGATCCGTGACGGACGGATCGTGGCGCGATTCGTGGAGAGCGAGGTGAAGCCCGAGTCGATGATCGCGGCGATGGGCGGCAGTGCCTCGGAGCGCTCGACCCGCGCGACCGACACCAGCGCCCCCAAGATCATCGAGATCGATGGGGTGACGGCAGGCGACCTGACCCGGCCGGCAGCGCTCGACGTGCATGCCGGCGAGGTGATCGCGCTTTACGGGTTGGCCGGTTCGGGACGCTCGAGCCTGCTCAACGCGATCTGGGGGGCGATCCCGTGGGTCGGCAAGATGCGGCTCGCCGGCGCGGATTATGCGCCCCGCTCGCCGCGGCAGGCGATTGCCCGGGGGGTGTCCTGCGTGCCGGCCGACCGGCATCGCAGCGGGCTGTTCGTCAGCGAGGACCTGGTGTTCAACAAGACGCTGCCGCTGCTGTCGGGCTATCGCCGCCTGCGCGGGTTGCCAGTGCCGGACGTGAAGGCCGAGCAGGCGGAGTTTGTTGTCGCCGCTGAGCGGGTGTCGCTCAGCTATGGCGATCCGAAGCAGCTGGCGCGCACGCTGTCCGGCGGCAACCAGCAGAAGCTGATCTTTGCGCGCTGGGCCAACCGGCACTCCAAGGTGATGCTGCTCGATGAGCCGACCGAGGGCGTCGACGTGATGGCCAAGGCGACCATCAAGGACATCATCCGGGCCATCGCCGCCGACGGCAACGCGGTGCTGGTTTCGACCTCGGATCGCGACGAGGCGCTGGAGCTGGGCGATCGCATCGCGGTGTTCCGCCAGGGCGGCATCGTCAGAGTTTTCACCCGCGCGGAGGCGAGCGCCGAAGCGCTGTCGGCGGCCGCGCAGTCTCGGGAGGCGGCGTGACCCGCACCAATCTCAATCGCTTCGGCACGCTGATCGCCTTCGTGCTGCTGTGCATCGGTTTTTCGATCGCGGCGCCGGCGGCGTTCGCCTCGCCGGCCAATGTGTTCAACCTCGTCCAACAGATGGCGACGCTGGCAATCGTCGCGACGGCGGCGACGCTGGTGATGACGATTTCGGAGTTCGACCTGTCGGTCGGCTTTTCGGCGTCATTGGCGGCGGTGATCTGTTTCGTCTTGTTCGGGCAGGGCTATGACGTCTGGCTGGCGGTGCCGGCGGCACTGCTGGTGGGGATTGTCGGCGGCGCGGCCAATGGTGTGCTGGTGGCGCGGTTCGGGATTCCTTCGTTCGTTGCGACGCTGGCGCTCGGGACCATCCTCTCGGGGTTCGCTTTCGGGCTCAGCGGTGGGCAGAGCCTGTTCCAGTCAGTGCCGGATGGCTTCAAGAGCCTGGCGCGTGGCGACGTGTTCGGCATCCCGGTGCTGGGGTTCTGGATCGTCGCGGTGCTGGGGGTGGCGGCGTTCGTCCTGACGCAGACCGAATTCGGGCGGCGGCTGCGCGCCATCGGTGGCAATGCGCAGGCGGCGCGGCTCGCCGGCTTGCCGATCGTCCGCGACGTCATCGTCACCTTCGCCATTGCCGGCGGGCTTTCGGCCCTCGCCGGGCTGCTGCTGGCGTCGCGGCTGGGCAGCGTGCAGCACACCATGGGTGAGCCGCTGCTGCTGCCGGCCTATGCGGCAGTGTTCATCGGCACCACGGCGTCGCCGACCGGCGCGCCGACAGTGGCGGGGACGCTCCTGGGCGTCGCCATCACCGGGGTGATGGTCAACGGCATGACCATCGTCGGGGTCGAGCCGTTCGTGCAGAAGATCATGACCGGGGTGATCATTCTCGTCGCGGTGCTGCTGCGCCGGGTGGGGCGGGCCAGGTGAGGGGGACGAAGTGAGCATCCTCGTTCTCGATTGCGGCAGCTCGGCGCTGAAGGCGACGGTGTTCGCCGACGACGGCACCGTGGTCGCCACCACTGATGCCGGTTACCCCGAGCAGAGCGCGCCGCATCGGCGGGCGCCGGAGGACTGGTGGCGCGCGGCGGTCGAGGCGGTGGGCAGGCTGCCACTCGAGGGCGTCACGGCGCTCTCGCTGACCGGGATGATGGAGAACCTGATCGCCGTCGATGCGGTCGGCCAGCCGGTGCGGGAGGCGGCGCTCTATTCCGATCCGATCGGGACGGAAGCCTTCGAGGCGGTAGCGGCGCGGCTCGAGGCGGCCGATGCAACGGCGATCCTCGGCAATGCGCCGCGGCCGCTGATGACGGCGTTCAAGTTGCTGGCGCTGGGGCCGAAAGGCGCCGAATGGGTGCTGCCGGGTTCGAAGGATTTTCTGGCGTTGCGGCTCACCGGTGTTGCGGCCACCGATCCGAGCTGCGCCAGTACCACCGGGCTGATGGATATCGGCACGCGCGACTGGTCGGAGGAACTGGTCGAGCTGCTCGATGTGGATCGCGGGCTGCTGCCGCCGATCCTCGCGGCCGAGACGGTATTGGGTGGGCTGACAGCCGAGGCCGCAACTGCGCTGGGTCTCCGCGCCGGCCTGCCGGTGATCAACGGCTGCGGCGATGCCGCAGCGACGACCATCGGCAGCGGGGCGGAGCAGCCCAATGCGGTCAGCATTTACCTCGGCACCAGCGGTTGGGTGGCGGGCGTTACGGCGGTGACCGAGCGAACGCCGCGGCCATACTATCGGCTGTCGCATCCGCTGCATGGCGGGCTGATCGAGGTGGCGCCGATCTTCTCGGCCGGGGCGGCAGCGCAGTGGGCGCGTGACACGCTGGGCCTGACCCTGCCGGAGGCGGAACGATTGGCGGGGGAGGCGGCTGCCGCGCCCGGCGGCGCGCTGTTCCTGCCCTATCTCAACGGCGAGCGTACCCCCTTCGTCGATCTTGAGCTCCGGGCCGGGTTCGCCAGTGTGGCGGCCAGCGACAGCGCGGCGACGCTCTACTACTCGGCGCTGGAGGGCGTGGCGTTCGCCATCGCCGCCAATGTCCGGGCCATGGGTGCGGCAGGGCCGGTTTACCTGGTGGGCGGCGGAGCGCAGAGCGCCGTGTGGCCACAGATCATGGCCGATGTGCTGGGGCGCGAGGTCACGGTGCCGCAACATCCGGTGCTGGCGGCGAGCCTTGGCGCCTATCGCGCCGCAGCGAAGGCGCTGGGGTTGACGGTCGGCGCGGCGGCGCGCGGCAAGGTGTATCTGCCGAGGGCCGATCGGGCGGAGCGGATCGCGCGACAACAGCAGCGGTTCGAGCGGGCGACCGTGATGCTGCGCGAGCTGGCGCGGATTTAGGACAGACGAAAGGCCGGTGCGGGCTGACCCCCACCCCTGTCGCCTCCCCCTAAAACAGGGGGATGGAGACCCTCACACTGATATCGAGGCGATCGTCTCCCTCCCCATTCTTAGGGGGAGGGAGACGATCGCCTCGATATCAGTGTGAGGGTCTCCATCCCCCTGTTTTAGGGGGAGGCGACAGG
>NZ_LAJE02000179.1 GCF_000970465.2 Devosia insulae DS-56 | reverse complement strand
AACCCCCACCCAACCCCCGCATGTAGCGCCAAGTAACCACAAAGTATTACTTGACTTTTACTGCACGTTATGTTATACCCTAACATAGGTGCTGGCCCTGTGTTTACTCCGCATGGCTGTCGCTTAGTGCGCTGAGCTTGTCTCGCGCACGGTTTTACAGCAGTCACCCCGCTGGTCTTTGATCATTTTCCCAGCGGGGTGACGCCCATCACAACATCACCAGACGAATACGGACTCTCATACACGAGACATAACACGTCTTTCGTGAAGTGCCCGGCTGTTCAGGGTCTTACGCCTAGCCGGACGAACTATAACCACAGATCACTATCGGCTCATTCAAAACAGGAGGCCGCTTACTGACCACGAATATATTGGAGACACTATTTAATGACATTTCACAACAACGTATTTTTTAAGAACTACGTTGAAGCTAAGGGCAGCAATTTTGCAGAAGCCTACGCTTCAAAGACGCCCAAGGCGGGCGTTTCGATCCGCCAGAAGCCGGAGCCCGGCCTTGAGTTTGCCCGGTTCGCTATCGCGCTTGCCGCTGCCGGCGGCAACATCGTCCACGCGCACGAGATCGCCAAGCACCGTTATCCCAATGAGCGGCGGGTTATTACGTCGCTTAAAGCCGCGATGGGTGCCGGAACCACCACCAACCCCACTTGGTCGGCGCCGCTCGTAGACAGCTACCAGCGGTTCGCTGGCGATTTCGTAGAGTTCCTACGTCCGCAGACGATTATCGGCCAGTTCGGTGCCGGTAGCATCCCCTCACTACGTCGAATCCCATTCAACGTTTCTATCCCTGCTCAAACCAGCGGTGGCGAAGGCTACTGGGTGGGCGAGGGAAAGCCGAAGCCGCTGACCAAGTTCGATTTCAGTGAGATTACTCTTGGCTTCGCCAAGGTTGCCAACATTGCAGTACTGACGAATGAACTTATCCGGTTCAGCAATCCGGACGCAGAGTTGATCGTGCGTGACCAGCTGGCCGCAGCATTGATAGCTCGCCTAGATACTGACTTCGTGAATCCTGCCAAGGCAGCAGTTGCCAACGTCTCCCCGGCTTCGATCATCAACGGCGTGACGCCGATCGCTTCGAGCGGGGCGGATATCGAGGCCGTAGACACTGACATCAAGGCACTAGTCGCCACGTACCTCGCAGCCAATGTCTCGATCACTGGCGCTGTGTTCATCATGCGCGCCACGACTGCATTCTCGCTGTCGCTAATGAAGAACGTTCTTGGGCAGAAGGCTTTCCCGGAGATTTCGCTCACGGGCGGGAGTTTCTACGGCTTGCCCGCGATCGTTTCCGACTACGTGCCGGAAGGCACAGTGATCCTCGCCAACACGCGCGAAATCTACCTCGCTGATGACGGTCAGGTGATGGTGGATGCCAGCGGCGAAGCCTCATTAGAAATGTCCGACGCACCGACGAACGACGCGACTACAGGTCAGGGCGCTTCGCTCGTGTCTATGTTCCAGACCAACTCGGTTGCGATCCGTGCAGAGCGCTACATCAACTGGGCAAAGCGCAGAACCAATGCCGTAGCGGTACTGACCGGGGCGGCTTGGGGTGATGGAGCGCTAGGCTCATGATCACTCTCAAGCAGTTTGCTGCCAAGCTCTTCAGCCCCATTTGGGGCGGAGGGCGCGGCAGAACCGGTAATGTCTTTGTTATGAAAGAGCCATTCGCCGGGGCATGGCAGCGGAACCTAGAGGCAACAAGGGAGGACATGCTTTCCTTTCATGCCATCTACGCGTGTATCTCCCTCATCAGTTCTTCAATCTCAAAAATGAACGTGCGGTTGGTCCGCAAGGACGCTGACGGCATTTGGTCGGAGTATGAGAGCAGTGCCTACAGTCCTTGCCTTCGCCGGCCGAATTCCATCCAGAACAGGATTCAATTCTATTCCTCGTGGGTCACATCGGTCTTAACTTCTGGTTCTGCATATATCTTGAAGAAGCGGGACGCGAGACGGGTCGTGACGGAATTGTTCGTTCTCGATCCAAACCGAGTGGTGACGCTCGTCAGTCCGTCCGGTCAGGTCGTCTATGAACTGCAAGCGGACTCAACGGCAGGTTTGGAAGAGCCTGTTCGAGTCCCGGCTAGTGAAGTGATAGTCCACAGGATCAATTGCTTTTATTCGCCGCTCGTGGGGCTGTCCCCGATCTACGCCGCAGCGCTTCCGGTGCTGCAAGGGATCGAAATCCAGAAGAGCAGCGCGGCGTTTTTCCAGAATAATGCGCGTCCCGGTGGCGTCTTAACTGCCCCCGGCGCTGTCTCTGATGAAACAGTTGAGCAGCTGAAGACGGTTTGGGAGGCCAACTATACCGGCCTGAACGCTGGCAAGGTGGCCGTCTTGGCTGACGGACTAACTTATAAATCTTTCGACGTTCAGAGCGCTGCCAACAATCAGGTTGTCGAGCAATTGGAATGGTCGGCCCGCGTCGTCGCGTCGGTCTTCCACGTGCCCTACTACATGATCAGCGGCGAAATGCCCTCTTCGGAAAACGTCGAGGCGCTGCAAACGCAGTTCTATACGCAGTGCCTCCAGAGCCTGATTGAGCAGATTGAGCTTTGCCTGTCCGAGGGCCTTGGCGTTAGCGGCAGTCTCGCTGTCGAGTTCGATCTAGATGGCCTGCTACGCCTAGACCAGCTGGCGCAGATGGAATGGCTCGACAAAGCCAGCGGCAAGCTGACGGTCAACGAAATGCGCAAAATCCTAAACCGTAAGCCGTTGACCGGTGGCGACAGCGTGTTCCTCCAGCAGCAGAACTATTCGCTAGAAGCTTTGGCAAAGCGCGATGCTTCGCCCAACCCATTCGGTAACGGCGGAGCTACCAATGACAACGGCACGCTCAAGGCGGGCGAGGTCAACAATCACTTTAACACATTGAACAAACTGAGGAATTTAGAAAATGCAGCATAGCGACATGATCGTAGAGGAAATCGTTTCCACGCTTGAAAAAGTAATTGGCCAGATCGGTAGGCGGTTGGATGCGTTGGAGGCGGAAACCGGCGTTGAGATCGTCAGGGACATGGACCCGGACCGCACCGACTACCGAAAGGGCACGTTGGCCTCAATTGGTGGAGGTGGGCTCCAGCAGTGGACCGGCACCAGCTGGCACACTGTGCTGAATGGCGTCGAGTCAGTGAAGGTCGAGGGGGACACGCTTGTGGTCGAGCGATCGGACGGCACCGTGCAACGGTCAGCGATCAAGAAGACGGCGCGGAGCAAGCCCGTAAAGGTGGCGGCGTGAACCGAAGCGTTATGTTTGCGAAGCGGCGCACCAGATTGAAGACTGTCGGGACTTATCCCGGCAAGTGGTACTGGGACTCAGTCAATCGGCAGTTCTATGAAAGAGTCATTCCCGATTACGCTATTCCGGAAGCTGAGTTCAATTCGCGGTTCTATTTTCACACTGTACCACCGGAAGAACGGGAACGTCATGACCCGGCAGGCGTGATCAAATCTATTAAAAGTGCTGAAGTACATGGCCGAGTTTTTGAGCCAGACAATCCCGCGAATATTGTCGAGCGTGACGGACTCAAATTTGTGAATGTTAGGCAGAACTATTACGACGCGCTCAATGAGCGTCGTTCTAAGCGGGCGGAGTGACCGTATTAGTTTCAAATAATCAATCGTATGAACATAGTTGTTGACAGGCCATTACAAGATGGCTAGACCAGTCAACCCAAGTCAAGATGACTGGATAGAAGATTAAATGATTAGAAGAAAGGGTTTTATAGAACCACGATGACTACGAATAATTCAATCAAAACAAACAATGAGGTTTCCGACTACCAGAAGTCAAATGTCGTTCAGTTTCCGAGAAAGCCGCGAAAGCCATATCGTTGGGAACGTGCCGGGTCGCCCCCAAACAGGGAACCTGACGCAACTTACTATTACAAAGTTGAGGCGGGCCACACAGCATATGTTCAAAAGAAATGGGTCCTTGAAGACGGTGAGAAGGATTTTCGGACTTATCATTTTGTAGGCTACGGCAATGTCGGACCGGGCGAAGACGTCTGGCAAAAGGGTTTTGGCCCGTCAGGGCGGTTGCTCTATCGGTTGCCTCAGCTGGTCTCGGCAGACAAGGACGAATGCGTCTGGATTTGCGAGGGCGAGAAAGACGCCGATACGCTGGCGGCGCGGGGCCTAGTCACCACGACAAACCCGAATGGCGTTGACGGCTGGCACGACGATTTCGCCAAATTCTTCAAAGGAAGAAAATGCATCGTTGTGGAGGACAACGACGATGCTAGTCGATTCCGAACCAGCGCGATCAGACGCAGCATTAGCAAGCTGGCCGCAAGCGTCGAAGTCGTGCGCTTCGAAGACATGGCCGAAAAGTCGGACGTTACCGATTTTCTCGATGCCGGTGGAACGCTAGACGAACTGCTCGCGAGGATCGGCCCGGCCTATCGGCCCGACGAGATCGAGCGGGACAAGAACGGCAAGGCATATGCCAACCAGCGCAACGTCAAGTTGGCGCTGGAACTGCTAGGCGTCCGTCTGAGCCGCGACGAATTTCAAGATAGAATGCTTATCGAAGGACTGGAGGGTTTTGGCCCGGCCCTTTCCGATGCCGCGCTGAATCGGTTGCGAATGCAGATGGATGAAAACTGGCATCTGACAGTGGGCAAGGAATTCTTTGCGGACGTTCTTTTCGACGTGGCGCAGCAGAATAGCTTTCACCCGGTGCGGGACTATCTGGACTCGCTGGAGTGGGACAGGGTGCCACGTATCGATACGTGGTTGCAGCGGTATGGCGGTGCAAAAGATATCGAGTATGTCCGGGCAGTCGGCGCTCTGGTGCTCATTGCGGCGGTGCGGCGTATCCGCCAGCCCGGTTGCAAGTTTGACGAAATGCTCATTCTTGAAAGCGGCCAAGGTAAGGACAAATCTACGGCGCTAGCGATCCTCGCCAAGCGGGAAGATTGGTTTTCTGACAACCTGCCGCTGAACGCGGACGCTCAGAAAGTCATTGAGAGTATCGCGGGGCGCTGGATCATTGAGGCAGCCGAACTCAATGGCATGCGTAAGGGCCAGGTAGAACACGTGAAGTCGCTTCTATCTCGCCGTATCGATCGGGCGCGCATGGCATACGGCAGGGTTCCGCTGGAGGTTCCGCGACAGTGTGTGTTCATCGGCACTGACAACAGCGGCAATTACCTCAGGGACGGTACCGGCAACCGGCGCTACTGGCCGGTAGCTATCGAGCAATTCGACCTAGATTCTCTGCGCCGCGACGTTGACCAGCTATGGGCGGAAGCGTCAGCCAGAGAGGCAACAGGCCAAAGCATCCGCCTCGATCCAAAGCTGTGGGAAGCGGCGGCGGCAGAGCAGGAAGAGCGGCGGGTTGAAGACCCCTTCGTTGATCAGCTACGCGACACATTCGACGGCATGGCCGGTAAGGTGAAAGTGGTGGACGTTTGGACCGCCTTAGCGATGCAGCCGGGGCAGCGATCCCAAGAACACAACGTGCGGCTTGGCGCTGCAATGAAACAGCTTGGCTGGCAGCGAAAGCAGCGGCGGGACGGCGGTAACCCAGAATACACCTATGTACGCGGGGACAGTAATCGATGGATCGTTGTGCATCGCGGGACTGACGGAGGGCCGGGGAAGGCCTATTACGAAGACACCTTGCCTGCCAAAGCTGCGGACTCGGCAGAAGCGCCGTTCTAGGCGGTTACATTTGGCGGTTACGGCATAAGTTGTTGAATATGCATGCATATTCGACTGCCGTAACCCCCGTAACGTCTGTAGGACCTATTCCCGTATTACCCCTAATAGCCTACGCAGAGAGTGTGTGGCTATTTCTTCTCTATCAATAATAGAGGGATTACAGGGGTTACAGTCTCTAAATACTCGACAAATACAGGGGACTCAGCCGTAACCGTGGCAGTTACGGTTAGCAGTTACGGCAGTTACGCCGAACTCTATCAATTTCAATTTACATAAGGATATGAATGACACCAGAGATATACAAGTTCATTGCCTCGCCACGAGGCGAATACTACCCTATCCCAATGACATGGTTAGAAGCCAACAGCCATGGACAAATCCGAGATCAACGTGACGGCAAGTGGTTCGGGGAAGTGCGCTATCAAGACGACTTCCCCAAGGTACTGGCAGGACTTCTGCCAGTGTGGTCGCCAGACGTTGTAAAAGCCACCAAAACCCCAGCCAGTTATTTCCGAAAGCGCAATGAGAACGAAGAGAACCCCGATAGCGAAAACATCGGAACGGGCCAAGCGCACAATGGAGGTCAGCGAAAGAAAACAATCAAGGAGGAAGAACTAGAATGCCAAGGATGAGCAAAGCGGAAAAGACGATGATTGCAGACGATCTAATTTCGGATCGTTTTGACAGGGGCGCAGTTGCCGAACCAGTTTGGAACGGAGCCGTTGTGTTTCCTGATCAGCTGAAATCTGACGAAGAGCGCATAATCTACGAGAAGATATATTCGGACCTGCCGAGCAAGCACCTTATACGCGCCAGCGTTGAGCCGATCTTGGTTCAGCTGGTTCGTCACATCGTGCGGGCTGATCAGATTGCAGAGCTATTACGCCAGCCGGTGGCCACTACAGACGAGTTCCTGAAGCTCCTAAAGGCCGAAAAGGAATGCACGTCCGTTATCCTGAGCGCCTGTGTGAAGCTGAAAATCACGCCATCGGCTATCGCCTCATATCGAGGGACCCTGCTTGAGCAGAAACCGAGCGTGGACGAGAGGGCAAACAAGCCGTGGAACTTTGGCAGGCGGCCCGCCGAATACATCTAGCGGCAGATCGAGGCCGATCACCCATATCAGGTTGCGTTCTCAGGCTTCCCCTTTGACCACATGGCCTCGTAGATAGAGTGGATTGCCTCGAACGCGTCTACCATTTCAGTCAAAGTGGTGGGCGCAAAAACACCGCCGTCTTTGAAGGAGGCCCCCGACTGATAGCATTCGCTACCGTCGATGAAAACGAAGCGGTCGTGCAGCTTAGTAGATGCCGAGCGCACTTGAATAACCGTTCCATGCTGCTTTGCAAACATCGCGACAGACGGCAATAGCTGGGCAACCCCCTTCTGGGTGAGCAGCCGCACTTCGGTTCCTTCTTTTACGTTAGGAAGGTAGGATGACACAAATTCGGCGTCCAAATAGGGATCCACAAAAAGGATGTCTTTTGTCGCTGTTGCAATTATCTTCCTAAGTTCATCGAAGTAGACGAAGGGGGCGTTGGCCGCGATGGCCACTGCTGTCGGGGCCGAACTTGCTAGCCGCAAGGAATGTCGCGCCTCGTGCAATAGAGCGACCATGTCGGCATATCCTGCGGCCACGGTCAAAGAGTTGGCCATACGCGTGCGCTGCAAGTGGGTGTCGAACTGCACCGCCTTGAGCGTTTGCCACGCCCCTAGAACGGCTTTTGCTCTACCGAGCCATTCGACGACGTCAGTGGCCCCGAGCCTTACGATCGCTCGCGGACCGGGCAACGTTTTCAGTAATTCTTCGATTTCGTGTCGCAGATGCTCAGGTGTCATCGGCTTGCCCCTCCAGCCTACGACATACATTGGTCCGCGTTGGCGGCTCAACATCTAACTTCGCAACTCACCCGGACCCCGAAAGTAAATTCAGAACATGTTAGCGAAGTTCTGGAGCCCCCGCCGGTCCGCGCCAAGAC
>NZ_LAJE02000178.1 GCF_000970465.2 Devosia insulae DS-56 | reverse complement strand
ACCGATCGGCCACTGAGGTCCGGCCCTTCCAGCGCCGCACCGTGCTCTCATTGACGCCCAGCTCGACAGCCAGGTCCGCGACGCTCGCCGTGCTGGCCTGAATGTAGGCCCGCGTCTTCGGCGTCGTCGTCGCATTGGCGTGCAACTTCAGATCCATCCTAAGCGCTCCCTGACAAAGGCAACGCCTCGTTCTACACCGAGTCCATCACGCCAATCCGCCGGAACAGTACACGAAAGCGGGGATCTCTGTTTGCCGCACGCTCCGCAAACGGAGGTTCCCGCTTTCGCGGGAATGACCCGGTGGTTTACGGGCAGTTCGAAAACCCGGGCCCTTAAAACCAGATCTTCGGCTCATGCAGGATCTGCAGCTGCTCGGCGGGCTCGCCATTGATGCGGCGCAGCAGCAGCTCGCCCATCTGTTTGCCGGCTAAGGCCGTGTCCTCGAAGATGGCGTCGACCTTGGGCCGTACCTGGCTGAAGATGCCGGAGGTCTGCTTCACCACCATCTGCACATCCTTGCCGATCTCGAAGCCGGCATCGGTGATCCCGGCCATGATCGACAGCCCCGCCGCGTCGCCGGTACAGATGAAGCCGTCGGGCGCATCCGGCTCGGCGATGCGCCGCATGGTGGCGAGGCGGATTTCGTCGGCGCTGTTGTCGAGGCTGGCGCGCTCCAGCATCTCGTAGGCGAGGCCGGTCTCCTTGATCGCGGCCATGAAGCCGTCGCGCAGGTGGTGGCCGAAGCTGAAGCGGTCGGGCGGCAGGATGATCGTCACCTTGCGGCAGCCCTTGGCCTTGAGCCGCATCACCGCATGGTGGGCGAAGGCATAGTTGTCATAGTCGACATAGGGATGGGCCGAGGGGAAGGCGGTGCGGCCGTGCGAGACGAAGGGGAAATTCTCCTCCATCAACAGTTTTACCCGGTCGTCGTCCGGCTGGGTGCGCGAGAAGATCACCCCGTCCGCTGCCTTATTGCGCAGGATATAGCGGATCGGGTCGATCGGCGCCCCGCCGGTGAACATCGGGGTGATGACCAGATGGTAGGGCGTGCCGCGCAACGCCTCGGTCAGCCCCGACACCATCGACTGGCCGAAGCCGAGGATTTCGTCGTGTGGGTCGAGAATCAGGCTGACCACATGGGTGCGCCCAGTCTTCAGCCGGAGCGCTGTGCGGTCCGGCACATAGCCGACCTCGGCTGCGATCTTCTGCACCCGGACGCGCGTCTCTTCCGACAATTCGGGCGCGTTGTTGAGAGCTCGCGAGATCGTGGTAATGGCGAGGCCGGTCATTTCGGCAATGGTGCGCAGGGTCGGCTTGCCGCCGGGCTTGCCGGCGGCGCGACGCGGCTGGCGAGCCTTGGCGCGCTTCTTATCGCGCGTCTCCGTATCGGCCAACGGTGTCCTCCCTCGAACGGATGGTGCCTACTTGCGAGGCATTTTGGGTGAGCGGCGATGCTCCCCCAGGATCCGCTCAGGCGTAGCTCAACATGTTATGCAATCGATTTCAAGGCGGGAAGACCTGGGGCCTTATCCGGTTGGCATACTTTCGTAGCAACCGTTGCGTTGGGCGAAACTCCGGGTAGAGTTCGGCGCATGCTGTTCCGCACCAAAGACCTCGAAGCGATCTTTGCCGGCCGGTGCACGCTGGCTTTCCGCCGCTGGAAGAAACCGACGGTGAAGCCGGGCGGCACGCTGCGGACGGCGCTCGGCATGGTCGGGATCGATTCGGTCGAAGCGATCGCGCCTGACGAGGTCACCGAGGACGAGGCCCGCGCCGCCGGCTACAAGGACCGGGCCGGCGTCATCGCCATGTTCGAGGCGCAGCAAGGCACCTGCTACCGCATCCGCCTGCACCCGGCCGGCCCGGATCCACGCGAGGCGCTGCGCGAAGCCGAACCCGATGCGCTCGAGCTGGAGACGCTGGCAGTCAGGTTGCTGAAGCTCGACAAGGCGGCGCCAGCGCCGTGGACGAAACAGGCATTGCAGCTGATCGCCGCCCATCCGGGCGTCGTCTCGACCACCCTCGCCGAAAACGCCGGCCTGGAGCGGGCCGCGTTCAAGCTCAATATCCGCAAGCTCAAGGCGCTGGGCCTGACCGTCAGCCTCGAAGTCGGCTACCGGCTGTCGCCGCGCGGGGTGGCGCTGCTGGCGACGCTCTAGAGCTTTACGGACGAACTGCACCACCCGCGGTGTCATCCCCGCGAAAGCGCGTTTCGCGATGGTGCACCTGGCCAAGAAAACAGAGGTTCCCGCTTTCGCGGGAATGACCCGGTGGGTGGGCCCAGGGCACCTCGATCGTCAAGCGCACCGAGCCTTTTCCATCCGATCGATTCCGGCGGGCAGGAAATTTCGCTTTCATGCTAGCTATTTGGAATGCGCGGGGCTGGCGAAACTGCCGGGGCTCACCTATCTTTCTCGCCAGCGTCGACGAAAGCCGGATAGATTTCCGGGCCCCGACGCCGTACAACTACCCCTCGGCGGACTCAGCTTCGCCACACAAAAGCTGCGGGCGACGCGCTAGTCTCACCCGCATTGGAATCACCCAGGCCATTGGCCGCCGGAAGGAGACGAACATGCACTTCGCTATTCGCACCACTCTCCAAACCGGGCTTATTGGTAAATGGGTAGATCGCTCCAACGGGTGTTACCGACCCAAACGAATGTGACCTCTGTCACCCATTCGTCTCACAGTTCAGGTAACACCCCGGCCGTCCCCAGAGACGTGCCGATGGAGGTCATTCCATGCAGCATGCCCATTTCGAAAAGCCACATAGCGCCAAGCCCATAGCTGTCGACATCGACGGCGAGCCGAAGGGTGTTCTGGTCGCGCACGATTCCGGTTTCCGCTTCCTCGCCGTCAAGCTCGACGCGTTCGGCGTGGATGGCCAGGTGTTCGCATCGATCGAAGCCGCCGAGGCGGCGGTCCGCGACGCGTTGCGTCCCGGTGCGTGAGCCTTAAGTAGAGACTTCACCGGCGGTGCCACACCGCCCCCTCGTCCCTCTGGGGAGAGGGTGGGGGTGAGGGGCGCCAAGCGCGCCGGATCAAGCGCGAGCTATGTGAACAGAAGCCAATCACCCTGTGTGCTTGGCTACCCCTCACCCTAACCCTCTCCCCAGAGGGGAGAGGGGACGCTAGCCCACCAGCTTCCGCCACGCCAAGGCATATGCTGTCGCCGTAGCATCCCCCTCGACCAGCACCGGCGCATGTCCGTCGGGCCGCGGCCGATCCATTCGCGCCAGCAGCGCCGCGCCGATCGAGGTGCCGGTCGCACTGCGCTTCACCGGCTCCACCGGCCGTCCGGTCGCTGCCGCCAGCATCCGTAGATAGAGCGCGTTGCCGGCGAAGGGTCCCTCGACCACCGTATGGTTCTCGGCGCCGGTCAGCCTCAGGCATTCGGCTGTCATCATCGCCAGGTAAAACGAGGTCACCACATAGACCTCGTCATCGCCAAGCGTTTCGCGCGGCCGGCTCCACTGCGCCTCTCGCCCGGGGAACGGGCCCGAGCCCTGCACCACCGATGGGGTCAGGATGATCGCCTCGCTCAGCACCCGCTCGATGGTCTCCGTCGAAGGCTCGCGCGGCGTGGTCAGCATCTCGAACTCGCGCCCGCCCATGAAGCGCGCCGACGGTACCGGACGACCCAGCGCATCGATATTGGCGAGGCAATCGCGCTTGAGATCGAGGTTGTCGATATCGCCACCGGGCGACGCGACGATCACACAGGTGCCGGTCGACACCAGGCCGAATGGCGGGTCGCGCTCGAGGATGTGCGGCAGCAGCGAGGCGTTGGAATCGTGGATACCGGAATAGACCGGCAGCGGGCGTTTGAGCCCGAGCGCCGCCGTCACCTCGGGCAGCGTCACGCCGAGCACGTCGGAGGCCGGCCGTACTTCGGCGAACTTGTCGAGCCACCCCTGTTTCATCACCAGCGACGAATAGAGGTTGGTGGTGAAATCCCACAGGTCCGTGTGGCAGCCGAGCGAGGTGATTTCCTCGGCGGCGACACCGGTCAGACGGAACGACCAGTACTGCGGATAGGTGAGGATCCAACGGGTGCGGGCGAACTCGGCGGGAAAGGCGCGGGCCTGCCAGAACAGTTGCGCCCCGACATTGAGTCCGCCGGGCAGCCGCGGGGTGAAACTCTCGGAGAAATCCGGACGGGCCTCGTTGTACGCGTCCCAGAACTGGTCGGGACCGGCGAACTCGTAATCAAGCACCGGCAGCGACAGGTTGCCATCGGCATCGAGCAGTGCTGCCGAGGCGCCATGGGTGGTGACGCTGATGGCGTCGAGCGGGAACTCGGCGTTGAGCTCGCGCAGCGCGCCGATGACGAAGTCCCACAGGCCGTCGATGTCGAAATGCGGATACTTGCCGTCGCGCAGCACGGTATTGGAGCGCTTCTTCACCGCGATCTCGGTGCGGCTGTCGAGATCGACGACCGCCACTTTCGCATTGGACTTGCCAATGTCGATGACCCCAACGGTGCTGACGGTCACTTGCGAACCATGCGGTAGACGATGGGGAGGGCAATCACCACGATGAGCAACAGTCCGATGAAGATCGACATGACAATACCGGGAACATTCAAGAGCCCCAGGCCGAAGGTGACAAGCCCCATGATGAAGGCGGCGATCACCACCCCGACGATGGAGCCGGCGCCGCCGAGGATCGAGACGCCTCCCAGTACAACCATGGTGATGACTTCGAGTTCCCAGCCCTGGGCGATCGACGGACGGGTCGAGCCGAGCCGGCTGGTCAGCAGCACCGAGGCGATGCCGGCCATCAGCCCGGTCAGACAGAACAAGACGAACTTGACGCGCTCGACGCGGACGCCGGAGAACTGGGCGGCAGTCGCGTTGTTGCCGATGACGAAGATGCGGCGGCCGAAGCTCGTCCGGTGCAGCACCACGTAATAGATGGCGGCCGCCGCGAGAAAGAGCACGAACTCGAACGACACCACCCACCAGACATAGCCCTGGCCGAAAAAGGCGAAGCTTTCGGGGTAGCCCTTGTAGGCCTGGTCGCCCAGCACGATGAAGCTGATGCCGCGGAACAGGCTCATCGTGCCGATGGTGACGACGATTGACGGCAGCCCCAGCCGGGTAACCAGGAAACCGTTGAAGGCGCCACAGAGCAGCCCCGTGCCGATGCCGATGGCGACGAGCCCGGGCGTATCGATGCCGAACTGCAGCGCAAAGCCCATGGCGGTCGAGGCCAGGGCGATGATCGCCGCGACCGACAGATCGATCTCGCCGGAGATGATCAGCAGCGCCATGGCGAGCGCGATCAGCGCCTTCTCGGTGAAGTTGAAAGTCGCGTCGCTGAGCGACCAGGGCGACAGGAAATAGGGTGAGGCCAGCGAGTTGGCGACAAAGATCGCCACGGCGACGACCAGCAGCAGGCTGGGCCAGCTGAACAAAGCCGAGCGCAGCGGATTGTCCAGCCGATCCGGAACGTGGCGGGTGGCGGGTGTCTGGTCGTTCATTTCAGGAAATCCAAGGGGCCAGCCCCAAACGCGGTGTCATTCCCGCGAAAGCGGGAAACTTTGTTTTCGGGCGCGCCGAGGGTCCGGCAAACGGAGGCTCCCGCTTTCGCGGGAATGACCCGGTGCAGGTGGCGGCAATGAGTCATCACGACACCGCCTCCGCCCGCTTCAGAATGATGCGGCCGGTCTTCCTGCCGGCGCGGGCATTGAGGACGACGGCGAGAATGATCGCGGCGCCGGAAATCGCCATCTGCCAGAACGGCGAGACGCCGATCACCGGCAAGGCCGAGTTGATGACGCCGAGGAACAGCGCGCCGAGCAGCGCGCTGCCCACCGTGCCGACGCCGCCGGCGATCGAGACGCCGCCGATGACGCAGGCGGCGATCACCTGCAGCTCGTAGCCCACTGCCGTTTCGGAGGAGGCGATGACGTAGCGCGACACCCAGAGGTAACCGCAAAGCCCGGCGACCAGCCCCGAAATGCAGAAGGCGATGAACTTGGTGCGGCCGACATCGATGCCGGCATAGACCGAGGCGGTCGGGTTGACGCCGATGGCGTAGATCGAGCGGCCGATCGGAGTGCGGGTCATCACCACGTAGAAGGCGGCGGCGATGACCACCGCGAACCAGCTGAGCAACGGCAGGCCGAGCAACTGGATGCGAGTGATCGAAATGAAATCGGGCGTCATCTCGGCGGCATTCACCCATTGCCCGCCGGCAACGAGGAAGGTGGTGCCGCGATAGATGGTGAGGGTGCCCAGCGTCACGACGATCGCCGGGATATCGAGCTTCCAGACCAGGAAACCGTTGATGGCGCCGAGCGCCAGCCCGAGCAGCGGCGCGGCAAGGATCAAGAGCGGCACCGGGATCCACGGCATGGAGGCGTTGCAGAGCGCGATCACCATGCCGGAGAGCGCCACATTGGCGGCAATCGACAGGTCGATCGAACGGGTCAGGATCACTACCATCTGGCCGAGCGCCAGGATCATCAGGATGGCGGTGTTGTTGAAGATGTCGGCGAGATTGGCCGGAGCGGCAAAGCTCGGCGCGCGGGTGGCGATGGCGCCGATCATCACCGCGATGCTGATGGCGAGCCAGAACTCGCGAAGCTTTAACAGCCTTAGCGGCGCGAGCGTGGACAGAGTCTGGGTCATGCCGCCACCTCATGGGCGCCGATGGCGCGCTTGACCAGGCCGTCGGCCGTCAGGTTCTTATTGTCGAGAACGGCGTCGATGCGGCCGGCGCGCATCACCACGATGCGGTCGGACATGCCCATCACCTCGGGCAGCTCGGACGATACCATGATCACCGCGAGCCCCTCGGCTACCAGTTCGGCCATGAAGGCATGAACGGCGGCCTTGGAGCCGATATCGATGCCCTTGGTCGGCTCATCGAGGATGATCACCTTGGGTTGCGTCGCGAGCCACTTGGCGATCACCACCTTCTGCTGGTTGCCGCCCGACAGCGTGCCGGCATTCTGGCTCAGCGAGGCGGCCCGCAGGTCGAGCCGTTCGGTGTATTTCCGCGTCAGCGCGAACTCCTCGGCCATCCGCAAAAACCCCTGGCGCGAGGTCTTTTTCAGCGAGGGCAGCGAGACGTTCTGGACGATCGGCAGGTCGACCACCACGCCCTGCTTGCCGCGCTCTTCGGGCACATAGACGATGCCCGCCTCGATGGCGTCGGCGGGCGAGTGCGGCGCGAACGGGGCGCCATCGAGCGTCATCGCGCCACGTGACGTCCGGGTCAACCCGAAGATCGCCTGCATCACCTCGGAGCGGCCGGCGCCGACGAGGCCATAAAAGCCGAGAATCTCACCGCGCCGGAGCTCGAAGCCGATATCGTCGAACTCGGTGGGGTGGCTCAGGCCGTCGAGCTTCAGCACGGTGTCGCCGATCGCCGGCGCCCGCTCGGGGAAGATGTGATCGACCGAGCGGCCGACCATCATACGGATGATGTCGTTCTGCGGTGTCTCGCCGATCAGCCCCTTGCCGATCATCTCGCCATCGCGGAACACCGCGAAGCGGTCGGCGATGCGATAGATCTCGTCGAACTTGTGGCTGATGAACAGCACCGCCTTGCCGTCTTCCTTCAAGAGCTCGATGAGGACGAACAGGTCCTCGATCTCCTTGTGGGAGAGCGCCGCGGTCGGCTCGTCCATGATCACCACTTCGGCGTCGATCGACATGGCGCGGGCAACGGCGACGAGGTGCTTGTTGGCAATCGACAGGTCGCGCAGCCGGGTCTCGGCATCGATGTGGCCGGCGCCCATGTCGGCGAGCACGCGGCGCGCATTGGCGCGCATCAGCGTCCAGTCGATGGTGCCCAGGCGGGTTTTCGGGGCATGGCCCAGATAGATGTTTTCGGCGACGCTCAGATCGTCGAACAGCACGGTTTCCTGGTGGATGGCGGTGATACCGAGCTCGAACGCCTTATGGGCGGAGCCGAGGCTCACCGGCTTGCCGTCAAGCACAATCTCGCCGGCGTCGGGCTGGTAGATGCCGGTGAGGACCTTCACCAGCGTCGACTTGCCGGCGCCGTTCTCGCCGATCAGGGCGGTAACCTGTCCCGGATAGAGCTCGAGGCTCACCTCGTGCAGTGCCCGCACGCCGGGAAAGGACTTGGTGACGCCGGCGAGGGTGAGCTTGGGTTGGGACATTGTTGGTCCGGGTGTCTGCGGCCCCCCTCATCCGCCCTTCGGGCACCTTCTCCCACAAGGGGAGAAGGGATGGAGCCGAACTTTCTCAGTCGGGCCTTCTCCCTTGATGGGAGAAGGTGGCCGAAGGCCGGATGAGGGTGGAGCCCAGGACACCGGCCAGGCGAAACAGGAAGCCCGGCAGCGCGAGCGCCGCCGGGCCGGATCAGAGACCTCAATAGATCTTCGAGAACTCTTCGATATTCGACTTGTCGAACTGGAACGGCGCGGCCATGGCGGCCGAGTTCGTGTCGTCGAGAGTGATCGAGCCGACGCGGCCGATCGAGATGGTGGCGCCGGGCTTGGCTTCGGCCTTCTTGGTCGCCAGTTGATAGGCGATCTGCACGGCCGAGTAGCCGAGGTCGATCGGGTTCCACAGCGCCACGGCCTGCGAGGCACCGTTGTCGATGAACTGCTTGAACTCCGACGGCAGGGCGAGGCCGGTGACGTTGATCTTGCCGATCAGGTTGTCATCGGTCACCACCTGGGCGGCGGCAACGACGCCGACGGTGGTGGGGGCGATGATTGCCTTGAGGTTCGGGTAGGAGGCGATCAGGCCCTTGGCTTCGTTGGTGGATTTCACCGAGTCGTCATCGCCGTAGACGGTGGCGACGAGGTTGATCTTGGGGAACTTCTCGGGCAGCACTTTCTTCGCCGCTTCGATCCAGGCGTTCTGGTTGGTCGCGGTGGAGGAAGCCGAGAGGATCGCCACATCGCCGCCATCCGGCAGATAGTCGGCGGCGAGCTTGATGATGGTCTCGCCGATCAGGTTGGTGTCGGACGGGTTGAGGTGGACGGAACGGCCCTCAGGCGCGACGCCCGAGTCCCAGCTGATCACGGTGATGCCGCGTTCCATCGCCTTTTTCAGCGCCGGCACCAGGGCGTCCGGATCGTTGGCCGAAATCGCGATGGCGTTGACGTTCTGGGCGATCAGCGAGTTGATGATCTCGATCTGGCCTTCGGCGGTCGCCGTGGTCGGGCCGGTATAGATCACCTCGACATCGCCGAGTTCCTTGGCGGCTTCCTGCGCGCCCTTGTTGGCGGCATCGAAGAAGCCGTTGCCGAGCGACTTCACGACGAGGGCGATCTTGGTCTGGGCCATGGCGGCCGGAGCACTCAGCAGCACGGCGGTCAGCGCCGTGGCAGCTGCCAGTTTCTTCAACAGGCTCATTGTATTTCCTCCCTGAGTGGTACGTGGTCGTTTACCTGGAGCGCTCGCTTGTCCGAGAGCGCTGCTATTGCCAGCCGGTCACGCGACCGACTGGGATTTCTGCTCTGCGGCCTCCACCACGGTGAGCATGACGCCCGCCTTTTCCAGCATGGCGCGATCCTCGTCGCGGATGCCGTTATCGGTGATGACGGAGTGGATGCGCTCGAGCCCACAGAGGATGAGACTCGATCGCCCCGAGAATTTCGAGCTGTCGGCGAGGACGATCAGTTCCTCGGCCTGGTTGATCAGCGCCAGTTCGGACTGCACCACCATCGGATCAGCCTCCATCAAGCCGTGAGCGCCGAGGCCCTGGCAGCCGATGAACATGCGCTTGGCATAGAAGTGCGAGGCCACCACGCCACCGAACGGCGACAGGATGACGTTCTGCTCGCGGTAGATGGTGCCGCCGGGAATGACGACGCTGTTGCGGGAATTGTGGATCAGGAACTCGGCGATGCCAAAGCTGTTGGTGAATACCGAAAGCCGGCGGCCGGTCAGGTAGTGCACCATTTGATAGGTGGTGGTGCCGCCATTGATGATGATCGGCTCGCCATCCTTGCAGAGGTCGGCGGCGGCGCGGGCAATGGCACGCTTTTGCGCAATGTTGATGGTTTCGTTGACCGAGAAGGGCCGGCCCATCAGGCCACCCTGCTCGGGCGGGTTGATCGCTTCGGCGCCGCCGCGCACCCGGCGCAGACGGCCCTCGACATGCAGCGCCGCGATGTCGCGGCGGATCGTCGCCTCGGACGTGCCGGTGATCTCGACCAGCTCGGCGACAGTTGCCAGCGGCCGCGCCTGGACGGCGGCGAGGATCACCCTGTGGCGTTCGGTTTCGTGCATTTGCTCTCCCTGGTCCGACTCATTTTCACCAAAATCTGTCAGTGTCAATCAGATCATGCGACTTTTGTGGCGATGATGACGGTTTCTGATGGTTTCTGATTGACAGCGGCAAGCTGTGGGAGCTAGTCCCGTGCTCAATAACTGCCATACATCTCTACGGGAGGGGTCCAATGTCCAGCACCGCGCCAGCGCGCCTTCAAAACCTTTGGGACGACGCCAAAGCGGCCGGCATGAGCGAGCCCGAACGGCTGGTCTACCGCTCCAATATTCTCGGCTCGGACAAGCGCGTCACCAACTATGGCGGCGGCAATACCTCGTCGAAGATCTTCCAGAAGGATCCATTGAGCGGGCAAGACGTCGAAGTGCTGTGGGTGAAGGGTTCGGGCGGCGACTCCGCTTCGATCAAGCTCGACGGCTTCGCGACGCTCTATATGGATAAGCTCCGCGCCTTGAAGGGGCTCTATCGCGGCCTCGCGCATGAAGACGAGATGGTCGGCTACCTGCCGCACGCGACGTTCAACCTGAACCCGCGCGCCGCCTCGATCGATACGCCGCTGCACGCCTATGTGCCGCACGCCTTCGTCGACCACATGCACCCCGACGCGATCATCGCCATTGCGGCGAGCAAGGATTCGAAGGCGCTGACCGAGGAGATCTTCGGCAGCGAGATCGGCTGGCTGCCGTGGAAGCGGCCCGGGTTCGAACTCGGGCTGTGGCTGGAAAAATTCTGCCTCGACAACCCGGCTGCCAAGGGCGTGATCCTCGAGAGTCACGGGCTCTTCACCTGGGGCGATACGCCGAGGGAGTGCTACGAGCAGACTATCGACACCATCAACAAGGCGATCGCCTGGTTTGAAGGAAAGACCGCCGGCAAGGCGGCCTTTGGCGGCCAGGTCGTGGCGCCGCTGCCAGCCGATGAACGCCGCGCCGTCGCGGCGCGGCTGATGCCGAAAATTCGCGGGCTGATCTCCAACGAGTTCAAGATGCTCGGGCATTTCGACGACAGCGCCGCGGTGCTGGAATTCGTCGGCTCGCGGGACTTGCGGCCGCTCGCGGCATTGGGCACCTCCTGCCCCGACCATTTCCTCCGCACCAAGATCCGGCCGCTGGTGATCGAGTTCGATCCGGCAAAGCCCGATATCGACGCGGTGGTGGCCGGGCTCGAGCAGGCGACGGCGGACTACCGTGCCGATTACGCGGCCTACTACAACCGCAGCAAGCACCCGGACAGCCCCGCGATCCGTGACGCCAATGCGGTGGTCTACCTGATGCCCGGCGTCGGCATGTTCACCTTCGCCAAGGACAAGGCGACGGCCCGCATCTCGGGCGAGTTCTACGTCAACGCCATCAACGTGATGCGGGGATCGTCGGCGGTCTCCACCTATCATGGGCTCCCGGAGCAGGAAGCCTTCGACATCGAGTATTGGCTGCTCGAGGAAGCCAAGCTCTCGCGCATGCCGAAGCCGAAATCGCTGGCCGGCCATATTGCGCTGGTCACCGGCGGGGCCGGCGGCATCGGCAAGGCGACGGCAGTGCGGCTGCTCCGCGAAGGCGCCTGCGTGGTGCTCGCCGATATCGACGAAGCGGCGCTCGCCTCGGCCAATGAGGAACTCGGCAAGGCGTTCGGCAAGGACGTGGTCCGGCCGGTCAACCTCAACGTCACCAGCGAAGCGGCGGTCATTTCGGGCTTCGCCGAAACCGCGGTGGAGTTCGGCGGCATCGACATTCTCGTCTCCAATGCCGGGCTCGCCAGCTCCGCGCCGATCGAGGAGACGACGCTGGAGCTCTGGAACAAGAACATGGACATCCTGTCGACGGGCTATTTCCTCGTCAGCCGGGAAGCCTTCCGAATGTTCCGCGCCCAGAAGATCGGCGGCAACGTGGTGTTCGTGGCATCAAAGAACGGCCTCGCCGCGTCGCCCAATGCCGCAGCCTACTGCACCGCCAAGGCCGCCGAAATCCACCTCGCCCGTTGCCTCGCGCTGGAAGGCGCGGCCGAGCAGATCCGCGTCAATGTGGTGAACCCGGATGCGGTGCTGCGCGGCTCGAAGATCTGGGCGGGCGAGTGGCTGGAACAGCGCGCCTCGACCTACAAGACCGACAAGGAGGGGCTCGAGGAAATGTACCGCCAGCGCTCCATGCTGAAGCTGAGCGTCTTCCCCGAGGACATCGCCGAGGCGATCTACTTCTTTGCCTCCGACATGTCAGCCAAATCCACCGGCAACATCATCAACGTCGACGCGGGCAACGCGCAGAGCTTTACGCGGTAACAGCTGAGCGTGGGGCGCCCCTCACCCCGACCCTCTCCCAGAGGGGCGAGGGGGCGATGGGGCCGCGCGTTCGATGCCTGAAGTAACGAAGGCCGGCGCCAAATGGTCCCCTCGCCCCTCTGGGGAGAGGGACAGGGTGAGGGGCGCCAAGGGAGGAGAACTCGAATGACCGACCAACTCATCGACCAGTCCGTGGTCGACCAGACCAACGAGGCCAATCGCAAGGCGCTGGATGCCGACTACGCCCATCTGGGCGAGCACCTCGCCCGCCGCGGCATCGACATCGACGCCGTGCTGAAGAAAGTCTCGGCCTATACCGTCGCCGTCCCCTCCTGGGGTGTCGGTACCGGCGGCACGCGCTTTGCGAAGTTCCCGGGCACCGGCGAGCCGCGCGACATCTTCGACAAGCTCGAGGATTGTTCGGTGATCAACCAGCTGACCCGCGCCACGCCGAACGTGTCGCTGCATATTCCGTGGGACAAGGCCGACCCGAACCGGCTGAAGCAGGCGGCGAGCCGCTTCGGGCTGGGGTTCGACGCGATGAACTCCAACACCTTCTCGGACGCGCCGGGCCAGCAAAACTCCTACCGCTTCGGCTCGCTCGCCAATTACGCCAAGGAGACGCGCCAGCAGGCGATCGAGCACAATCTCGAATGCATCGAGATCGGCAAGACCATCGGCTCGAAGGCGCTGACGGTGTGGATCGGCGACGGCTCGAACTTCCCCGGCCAGGTCAACTTCACGAGGGTGTTCGAGTATTATCTCGACGCGATGAAGGCGATCTATGCCGACCTGCCCTCCGACTGGAAGCTCTTCACCGAGCACAAGATGTACGAGCCGGCGTTCTATTCGACGGTGGTGCAGGATTGGGGTACCAACTACCTGATCGCCACCGAGCTGGGTGACAAGGCGCAGTGCCTCGTCGACCTCGGCCACCATGCGCCCAACGTCAATATCGAGATGATCGTTGCGCGGCTGATCCAGTTCAAGAAACTGGGCGGCTTCCACTTCAACGACAGCAAATATGGCGACGACGACCTCGATACCGGCTCGATCGACCCGTACCGGCTGTTCCTGGTGTTCAACGAGCTGGTCGATGCCGAGCTCAGGCAGGCCGACGGGTTCGAGCCGGCCCATATGCTGGACCAGAGCCACAACGTCACCGACCCGATCGAGTCGCTGATCCGCTCGGCCAACGAGGTGCGCCGCGCCTATGCCTTGGCGCTGCTGGTCGACCGCAAGGCGCTCGAGGGTTATCAGCAGTCGGACGACGCGCTGATGGCGTCAGAAACGCTGAAGGTGGCGTTCCGCACCGATGTCGAACCGATCCTCGCCAAGGCCCGGCTCGACGCCAACGGCGCCATCGACCCGATCGCCGCCTACCGCAAGGCGGGGTATCGGCAGCGCGTCGCGGCGGTCCGCCCGGCCGTCGCCGCCGGCGGCGGCGGCATCGTCTGACGACAAAGAAAATGGCCGCCCCGGCTGCAAGCTCGGGGCGGCCCAGTCGCGCCTGACGTTGGGTTCAGGCCAACACCTCTCGCAACCCCAGCGCCTCGATCTCCTTGAGCTGCTCCGGCTCCAGTGGTCCGGCGCGCTCGGCGGCCAGCGCGTCGGACAGCTCGTCGCGGTTCTTCACCCCCAGCACCAGCGTCTCGACACCGGCCATATCAAGCGCATAGCGGTAAGCGATGATCGCCGGGTCCTCGCCCCATCTGGCGCAGAGCGCGCGGTACGGCGCGGCCGCCTCGAAGTCCGCCGTATCGCGGTCGTGCAGCGACTTACGATCGAAGCTCGAGGTCAGGGCCCCGGCCTGCACGGCGCGGATCGCCATCACCCCGACGCCGCTCAGATGCGCGGCCTCGATGATGTCGCGGGCCCGGGAGGGGGTCGAAAAGCCAATCAGGCCACCCGGGCTGTCGAGCAGGTTGGCCACCGCCTGGACGGCGTGCGGTCGTGGCCCCAGCGTCACTGCATCGACGATGGTCGGCGGCACGCTGACCCCGGTGATGCCCCAGCCGCCGATCAGCCCGTCGCGCTGCAGTTGCTGGAACGCCGGTACCACGGCATCGCGATAGCTCGACCAGGTGGTGGCGATCTCGGCGCGCCGCTCGTTCTCTGCCGGGTAGACGAAGTCATCGGGGCAGATCTGGTTGTGGAGGAAGAACAGGTCGACCTGCTCGAGCCGCATCGCCGTTAAGCTCTGTTCCAGCGAAGCGCGGAGGCGGCGGTAGACCTGCTCGTCTGGCAAGGTGCCGATGCCGCATTTGGTGGTGACCTTGACGCCGCTCGGCAGGCGGCCGTCGAAGGCTTCGCCGATCAGCGCCTCGCACAGCTTGTAGCCCGGCGCCGCGTCGATCACGTCGATGCCTTCGTCGACCGCCATGTGCAGGGTGGCGATGCCTTCGTCACGGCTGGTCTCGCCCCAGACCTGGCCGATGCCGCCACCGCCGAGCGTCAGGCAACTGACCTCGCCGATGCTGCCGAACTGTCGCTTTTCCATTTGTCTTCCCTCTCAGGCAAGTTCACGCGCCAGCAGCGCGTCGATTTCGGCCATGGCGGCCATGGGGAGCGGCCCCTTGTCGAGCGCTCCCAGATTGTCGCGGACCTGCGCCTCGGTCTTGAAGCCGGGGATCGGGACGGTCTGCGGCGAGCGGGCCAGCACCCAGCCGAGCGCGCCTTGTGCGACGGAGCGGCCGCCACTGGTCAGCAGGTCGCGGATGGCGTCGAGCTTCCTCAGCGACTCGGCCGAGGGGCGTCCATCCTTGAAGTCGCGCACCCAGCTATGGCCGGCGCCGCGCACGTCGTCGGTCGAAACCTGCGACTGCGCCGTGAACTTGCCGGTCAGAAACCCCATGGCGAGGGGCGAGCGGATCAGGTTGGGCAGACGGTAGCGGTCGCAGAGCGCCACCATCTCGGGCCCGTCGCGGAACACATCGAGCCCCTGCTGCACCGCCTTGAAATGCGGGTAGTGCAGCACCCGCGACACCGCTGCGGCATCGTCGGTGCTCCAGCCCCAGGCGGCGATGTCGCCGGCCTCGGCGCGGCGCTCGAGGGCCGGCGCCAGCCGGTCCATCGCCTCGGCTGAGGCATCGCCGACATGCAGCTGGTAGAGGTCGATACGATCGCGCCTGAGGCGCTTCAGCGAGGCGCTGAGCGCCTCTTCCATATAGGCGGGCGTGACGTTTGTGCCGGTCAGTTCGCGCCTTGCTCGATCGTGGGTGAAGCCGAACTTGGTGGCGATCACCACGTCGGCGCGGTTACCGAAGGCCTCGCCCAGCACCTCCTCGCTATGGCCGGTGCCATAGGCATCGGCGGTGTCGAACAGGCGGGCGCCCAGTTCATGGGCAAGCGCCAGCGCCTTGAGCGACTGTGCATCGTCGATTTCGCCCCAGCCATCCTGCCGGCCATCCATCTTGAACGGCCCGCCGATGGCCCAGCAGCCAATGCCGACGCGGGGAACCTGTTGCCCGTCCCACAGGCGAACCGTCACGCTCATTTCTCACCTGTGAGGGCGCTGTGGGTGATGCATTCGCGCTCGATGCCGAGATCGGCCAACAGGTGATCGTCGAGCTGCTTCAGCCGCTGGATGTCGCGGCGAAGGCGCGACCATTCGGTGAGGCGGCGGGTCAGGGTTCTGAACATTTTCGGTCTCCTTTCAACAACGCAAAGCGACACCGCCTCCGCTCCAGCTAAGGAGCGGACATTCCCTACGATGGCGCTGTGCTTGATGGAGCGGCGCGGCGGCCAAGTCGTTGACCAGAAAGCGTGCTCCGAACGCCCCATACTTGCCCACTCCGGGCTTGAAGCGATACAAGCAAGACCGCAACGTGCTTTGCAGGAATGAAAGATGAGCGTCGGCGACACCATCTCCTGGGATGACCTTCGGCTGTTCCTCGACGTGGCGCGGCTCGGCGGCCTCAGCGCCGCAACCAGCACCACGGGGCTAAGTGCCGCCACCCTGGGCCGGCGGGTCACGGCGCTCGAGCAGCAGATCGGCGAGCCGTTGTTCATCCGCCGGCAGACCGGCTACCAGCTCACTCCGGCCGGGGAAGAACTGCTGGCCCGCGCCGAGGATGTCGAGGCGGCGATGCGCGCGCTGACGCGCTGGCGCGACGGCTCGGTGGGCGAACAGATCGTCCGTATTTCGGCCGGCACCTGGACCTCGGCCTTCCTGGCCCAGCACATCGGCGAGCTCTGGCACGTCGACGACAACATCCGGATCGAGTTTGCCACCGCTTATCAGAAGCTCGATATCGGCCGGCGGGCCGCCGATATCGGGGTGCGCTCGGAGCGGCCGCTCGACCCCAACCTCGCCGGACGGCAGATCGGCCGGGTGGCGCATGCGCTCTACTCGGGTCTCAACCTGATCAACGGCATCGCGGCCGGGCTGTTCGTCGGGGTCACGGGCGAGGCCGCCAACGTCGCCTCGGCCCGCTGGCTGATGGCGCATCATGGCGATCGCATCAGCGTGCGCGGCAACGACGTGCAGAGCGTGCGCGAACTGGTGGCGGCCGGCGCCGGGCTCGGGGTGTTTCCGTGCTTTGCCGGCGACAGCGACGCCCGGCTGGTGCGGGTCGCGATGCCGATCACCGAGCTCGAAACCGAGCAATGGCTGGTGACGCACCACGAAGACCGCCACCGCCCGGAGGTCCGGCTGGTCGCCGACCGTATCGCCGCGCTGATGCGTGAGCACGGCCCGCTGTTCCGCGGCGAGCGCCGTCGGCCGCCATCTTAACCTCGGCTACGCGCACGGGCTCTCCATGATCCTCCCCGTGGAACGGTGGAGGATCACTGCACCGTCTGCGGCCTTCAATACGCGATAACCGCACTCTTAACCTCGCGGCAAGCGACGCACCTGATAGTCCCCCGTTGGGGAATGCAATCGTTGGAGTGCCTTGAATGCGGGCCTGCGCCTATGTGGTCGGCCCTCCGGATGGTCCGGGGGCAGCGCTGACGGATTTGGCGCGCGGGTTGGGTTTTCCAGTGGTGCAGAATTATGCGGGGCTCGCCACGGCCGAAACCCAGGCGCAGCAGACGCCATTGCTGTTCTTCCTGTTCGCTGCGGTCGACGAGGTGAGCGGCCTCAAAACCGTGGCCGATGCCATCCGCTTCTCCCCCAGCCGCCGCATCCGCTTCTCGCCGATGGTCTACTTCTCCGAGAGCCCGCTGGTCGAAGCGATCAGAACCTGCGTCGAGATGGGGTTCGACGACGTGCTGACCCTGCCGTTTACCCAGCAGCGCGTGGCGAGCCGGCTGGAGCGGCTGGTCGACCACACCCAGGTGTACTTCGAGACGGCCACCTATCTCGGCCCCGACCGCGGCGCGCAGCAGACGCATGGTCGCTCCGGCCTGCAATATCGCCGACTGGAGATCATCCGCTCGCCGACCCGCGGGGTGAGCGTGATGCGCGATGAGATGCAGGTGGCGGTTTAGGGCCGAAGGCCCAGCGTCGGGCGGGCATCGCGTTCCAAAGACACCCCCACCCCTGTCCCCTCCCCGCAAGGGGACGACAAGATGTCGCCCCGAGGGGAGGGAGACCCTCACCCCGGCATCGCGGTCATCGTCTCCCTCCCCATTCTTAGGGGGAGGGATCAAGGGTGGGGGTCCACAGCCACCGGCCGGGCGACCTTCCACAGCC
>NZ_LAJE02000177.1 GCF_000970465.2 Devosia insulae DS-56 | reverse complement strand
CCATTAAGAGTTCGTCAAGGTTAACAGTTCGCTAACGATTTCCCTGAAATAGTCCGACTTGTGGTTGAGGCCCGAATCCTGGGGCCTTTCAGGGCAAAATATGATCGGTTTCCAGCCTTACGAGACGTTCCAGCTCCTCATCGAGACGGGCGGCGTCGATCGAACGAACACGCTGTTATGCGCGGCATGCGATGCCTTTGCGCGCCGCGGACGGCCGACCAGTGCCGAAATGGAACAGTTTGCGGCGCTGGCCCAGCGCCTGTTCCCGGCTGCAGCGCCGGCCGCCCGCGCCAAGGCGGCAGCGACGCTCGGCCGCTCCGAGGATCTGTCGCCCGAACTCGAGCAACTGGTGGTACGGCACCTCGGCGATGACTTGCCGGATTTCCTGGTCTCGGCGCCGAAACTCTCCGAGGGCACCATGCTCAAGGTGATCTCGTCGAACGACGTGACACTGGGCGCTGCGCTGGCCCGCCGCGCCGACCTTTCCAATGGCGTGCTCGGCCGGCTGTTTCAGATGAACAGCCGCAAGGTCTACCGCGCCATCGCCACCAATACGGCGATCGTGCCGCGCGGCCCCTATCTCAGCGCCCTCGCCCGCTCGGCGCAGATGGATCACCAGGTGGCCTGGTCGCTGGCGGCGCGCGAGGATTTCGACGCGGCGCTGCTGGCGCCGGCCTTCTTCGACCTGGGCGAGACCGATCGGGTGAAGGTGATCAACGCGTTCTCGCAGCGCGAAACGCCGGCCGCGCCGATCAAGCGCACGCTGGAGCAGCTGTCGGTCGCCACCGGCGAGCTGACCCGGGCGCTGATGAAGCTGTTCTCCGAGAACCGCCGGCCGGAGGTCACCAAACTCCTGCATCAGATCACCGGGCTCGACGAGGTCCGCTGCGGGCAGATCGCCCATGACACCTCAGGCGCCGCACTGTTCGTGGTGCTGCGCGCCTTCGGCTGCGATGCGCAGGACGGGCTCAAGGTGCTGATCCACGCCACCTCGCACGACGAGGATCGCTCCAAGGCGCTGGCGCAGTTCTCAAAACTGTTCGAAACGGTCAGCGTCGATGCCACGGCGTTCCTGATGAGCGCCTGGCGCGGCGAGGTGAACCTGCTCGACATGACCAAGCCGGAATACAAGCCGTTCGAAATCGAACGCCGCCGCATCCCGCCCCCGCAGACCCGCGAACGCAACCCGGTGGTCGACCAGGCCATCGAGGCGCTGGCCCGGATCGGGGCACGGGCGAGCTAAGGTCTGCACCCAGCTACCCACAACCACAGACGTCATCCCCGCGAAGGCGGGGACCCAGTGGGATGCTTCAGTCTCCACCACCGTTGCGACATCCCACTAGTTTCCCGCCTTCGCGGGAATGACGCCAGTGCATTGGATGCAAGGCCGACGAACTAGGTTCGCGCCACTTCCAGCCCCAACTCGCCTTTCCGTAGTTCCAGCGACACCACCCACAGGTCCGGGTCGAAGTCGTACTCCCTCTCGATCCGCTCCCGCACCTTGGCTGGCTCGACATGGTCGAAGCGCAGCTGGAACACCCGGGCCTCGGGGTTGTCGCCGAGGCTGGTCGCCGGCGCCGGCGTATAGAGCGACACTTCGCCGTTGAGGTGATCGACCTCGACGAAGATCTGCCCGGCGATCGGGTCACCGCGGCGCGACACCACACAGAGGTGGCCGATATCGTTATGGCGGCGAACGAAGGCCGAAACCCAGAGGTCGGTGCGAAACATGGCTCACCTGTGCCGGAAAACCCGGCGTCTGGCTAGGCTGGCGCGACGAGTCCAAGGCGGCCGAGCACGCCGGCCGCAATGGTCTCGGGGCGTGCCACCGAGCAGACCAGCATGTCGCCGCTCTCCCGGTAGATCGCAAAGCGCTGGCGGAACTTCCGCTCTTCGCTCTGCCGCTCGAGACCAAAGCCCCGCGTCAGCTGCCGCGCCACCACGATGGATGTGGCACGTTCCAGATCCAGCGACGGCAGCAGGGCGACGCCATAACATGTCGCAACCAGCCGCTCCGCCCGAATGCGGTCGTCGCTGCCGGGGGGCGCTACGAGGAAGCCCGACGCAGTAACGAAGATGCCCGGCTCCGGGGCGTCGCCGAGCAGTTGCTCGGCCAGTGCGAGATTGTCGGCCCGATAGCGCTCGTAGCCGTGTGCGGCGATGAACGGGCCGATCACCCCGATCCGCTCGCAGAACTCGAGATCGAGATCGATCAGCGGCCAATCGAGCTCCTGCGCGAGAGCTCGGCCCAGCGTCGACTTGCCGACGCCGCCGGGTCCGAGCAACATGAGCCGCTTGCCCGGTCGCCAGGCTCGCCGCATCTCGAGGTGAATCGCTGCCGAATCCATGCGCCATCCGACCGCGAGCGGCCGGCGGGCGCAATGGGGGTCGCTAGATCGCGGCGCCGTTGTCGACCAGGAGGTCGAGCAGTTCGGGTGAGATCCGGCCGGTCACCTTGTAGTTGAAGTAGACCTCAAAATTGCGGATCGCCTTGGCGGTGGCTTCGCCGGCCACGCCATCGGCCGGGCCATGCAAGAACCCCAGGCTCCCCAGCCCGCGCTGCACTTTGGCGACGATCACCGGATCGGTGACCGAGAACGGCGCCATCAGCTGTTCGGGCGTCGCTTCGGTGTCGAGCACCGCGATCGCCTCGCCCGGCGCCGGCGGCGCCGGCTCCTCGATTTTCAAGGGCACGCCGACCTGCGGCTTGTCGGGCAAGGCAGCGAGCTCGGTCCGCTCAACCGCCGCCTTGGGCACCAGCGCTACCGGCGGCGCGGCCTCGGCAGTGCTCAGCGCGTTCGATTCGGCGGCGAACTGCTGCACCACCGGCTTTTTGGGCAGCACCTTGGGTGCTGTCGTCATGGTCATCGACTGCACGCCGTTGACGATGGTGCTGATCGCGTCGCCGGCGGTTTCCGCCGCCATCTCGAGCGCCGCTTCCGGCGATTTCGGCACGGGCCGGCCCAGCACGGTGTTGCCGGTTGCCTGCTTTGCCAGGGCGATCGAGCCGGTCTCGATATCGGCGACCAGCGGCTTGGGCTGCTCCATCACCGCCAGCGACTGCGGCTTCACCGCGTCGGTCCGCTGTTGCTCAGGCTTGGGCTGCTCAGCCTTGAGCTGCTCCGCCTTGGGCAACTCGGCTGCGACTGGCGCGACCTCGACCTTGGGTAAGGTCACCACCGCAGCGGGTTTTTGCACGACCGCAGCTGCGGGCTTTTCGACCGCAGGCGCCGGTGCCGGGGCCACAGGCTGTGCCGCAGGCGTCGACAACGGCGCGGCCAGCACCATTTCGATGATGTCGCGGGTCAGCTCGCCGGTCGGCTTCAGCCCGCGCTGCTCCTCGAACTTCTTCAGCGCCCGGGCGGTCTGCGGGCCGTAATAGCCATCGACCGTCCCGGTGAAGAGCTGCAGCCGCTCGAGCTTGCGCTGCACTTCAAACACTTCCTTGTTGCCGATCGGCCCGCCCTGCGTGTCAACCGGAGCGGCAGCCGCCACCACCTGGCGCTGCACCTTGGCGGGCGCGCTCATCACGAAGCTCTTGGGACGGGTTTTGGGAATCACCAGTTCGACGTCGGCGAGCTGGGCCGCTGATTCGATCCCCGCGTCGAACAGCGGCGACGGATGCTCGTGGCGTTGGCCATAGAGCGCGTTCGAGCCGGCCATGGCCGACGTCACCACCAGGGCGGCGATGGCGGAATTGGTGAGGGGCGAGCGCATGTAGCGCGCAATGACCCAGAGCGCCGCGCGGCCCGCGTGGGCCATAGCGACGCTGCCGACCTGCAAAGGCAGGTGCGCAAGAGTTGCTGCCGTCATAGGGCTCTTTTTCTTTCGTCGTCGTGCCATGTGGTGGGCATTTGCTGCTGGACCGGGTCCCGATGAAGCGGGGTAACGGCAGCAGTTTCCTCCACCTTGGTTTCCGGACCGTTTATCGGCAGCAGAACAGTCATCACTGTCCCCTCTCCCGGCGACGAGCTGGCATGCAGGGTTCCCTCATGCAGCTCGACCAGTCCCTTGACGATCGAAAGACCGAGGCCTGTGCCCTCGTAGCGGCGGGCGAGGCCATCCTGGGCCTGGAAGAAGGGCTCGCCGATTCGGCTCACCGATTCTTCGCCCATGCCGATGCCATGGTCGGCCACCGAGATGGCGAGGTGCCGGCCCTGCCGCTTCATGGCGAGCGTCACCACCGAGTGCTCGTTGGAGAATTTTACCGCGTTCGACAAGAGGTTGATCAGGATCTGGCGGCAGGCGCGCTCGTCGGCGATCAGCATCGGCAGGCTGCGCGGAATGTCGGTCATCAGCCGTACCGATTTGGCGCGCGCCATGGCGTCGACCATCTTGAGGCACGGCTCGACCAGCGATTCGGGCGCGATCGCCTCGGTGGTCAGCTCGAACTTTCCCGCTTCCAGCCGGCTCATATCGAGCAGCATCTTGACCACATCGATCAGGTGATGGCCGCTCTGCTGGATCAGCGTGGCGTATTCCTTGTGCTGCGGGCTGAGCTCGCCGACGACGCCCGAGGTCATCATCTCGGAGAAGCCGACAATGGCGTTGAGCGGCGTACGCAGCTCGTGCCCGATGGTGGCGAGGAAGCGCGACTTGGCGCTCGAGGCTTCCTCGGCGAGCTTCCGGGCGCGGTGCAGCTCGTTCATGTAGTCGTGCCGCTCGGTCACGTCGCGCAGCAGCACGACGACTTCGTTGCGCGAACCCGGCGCATCGGCATCGACCACCGGGGACAGTGACGCTTCGACCCAGACGTAGCGCGGCGCGGCCGCCGACGGGCCGGGCTCGTCGCGGCGCATGCGGATTTCGACGCGGCGGGTGCGACCGTCCTGGTTGGCTTCAGCGAAGGCGGTGAGGTAGGTCGGCCGATCCATCACGTGGATGCGCTCGACCAGCCCGTTGCCGCTGAGCTCGAAGCGACGGCAGCCGAACAGCTTTTCGGCCGAGCGCGAGGTGAACAGCACCGTGCCGTCGCTGGCAAAGCGCATCACCGCATCCTGCACGTGCTCGATCAGGTGCCGGTAGGCGTTGATCTGCGCCTTCTCGTAGACCTCGAACACAGTATTCAGTCGGTTGGCCGAATGGGCGACGATGGCGGCGGTGATGGTGAACACCAGGCCGCCGATCAGCGTCGTCGACATGTGGAACGGCTCAGGCCAGGCAAGGATGTTGAAGCTCGCCAGCACCCCCAGCGCCACCACGGCGACGAGAATCGCCCAGGCGCGCTTCTTCACCGGCGTACGGGTCAGGAGCGAGGCATGCACCGGGCCGAGCACCGCCACGGCAAGGCCGAAATCGGCGATCGCCGGATCGGCGATGGTCAACAGCGCGCCAGCGAGCAGCGTGGCGTAGACCTGCCCCGCGGCGGCGCGCTCATACTGACCGCGCTGGCAGAGCGCGATGGTGAGGACGCCCGCCGCGATACCGATGGTCGCGAGGACAAAGGGGAGCAGCATGGACTGGGTCAGCGCATAGAGCGCCGCCGGCATGCCGATCAAACTCAGGATCAGGACGAGCTTGGCATTTGTGGCAATGGCCTGCCGGCGCAAGGCTTCAGGACGCCCACCCGCGCCCCGCACCGGCTCGGTGCGCCAAGCGCGACGCATCGCATCGCTCAACCATGTCCAGAGGCTACGCATAACTCTAACCAACCGCCCCGCCGCCCATTTTCTTGTTGCCCGGAGCTTCCACCCGAACGCCTAATGCGGGTTTAAGGGGAAGAGGCCGCAGGGCGGTTGCGCACCCGATCCATGGCGTTGCGCAGGGGCTTTCTGGGGTTAGCGTAAACAGTTCGTTGCGCCGACCGCGGGCTTCCGACGGGCCGGCGGTTAGAGCTTGACCACCCGCCGAATCCCGCAGGGCAAGGGTGCGTCGCCGCCGCTCGATCCGACTCGATCCGTGGCATTTGCCGACAATTTTATCGAAATCTCGAAACCGGACTTAAGTCGCCCGGCCTAGCCTCCCCGCAACACAAGGCAGGTGGACTGCCGGTACGGGAAGAGGCGACGATGTTCGTGTTGAGGTCTGCATTCTGGCTGACGGTGATGTTCCTCATCATCGCGCCGAAGGACTTCGACCTGGGCAAGACCGCCAGCGATGCTTCCGCGCAGGCCCTCAAGGCCGGCCAGCAGGTGATCGTCTCTCAGGTTCTCGCCAGCGACTGCAGCACCCTTGAATGCGCCGGCGGCAAAGCCGCGCTCACGGTGCTCGCCGGCAGCAAGTTCCCGTTCGTCGACATACCCATGCAAATGACGTCGAACATCCCGGTCCCGCTCCCCCGACCGCGACCGGATCGGATGGGTTGAGCCAGGGGTTGCGTCACTTCCCCGACGCTACTCCAGCAGCGATCCCTGGCCGAGCCGCAGTGCGCTGCCCCGCACTGCGGCTCTCTCCTTCTTGGCGAATATTGGGTAGCGAATAGCGAGCAGCGCAGCCTATTCGCCACTCGCTATTCGCCATTCGCTCGCCTATCTATCCGCTTATGAAGCACCCTGCCGCCTTCACCGAGATCGCCGAAAACCTCAGCTTCCTGGACGACTGGGAAGATCGCTACCGCTACATCATCGAGCTCGGGCAGGCGCTGCCGCCGCTCGCCGAGAGCGAGAAGAACGCGGAGAACAAGGTGCATGGCTGCACCTCGCAAGTCTGGCTGGTCTCCAATCACAACGGCGCTCAGCTCGAGTATCGCGGCGAATCCGACGCCATGATCGTGCGTGGCCTCGTCGCCGTGCTGATCGCGCTCTATTCCGGCCGCCCCGCCCGCGAGATCGCCGAAACTGATGCGATCGCCATCTTCGACGAGCTCGGCCTGCGCGAGCACCTCACCACGCAGCGCTCCAACGGCCTTGTCGCCATGGTCAACCGGATGCGCAGCGAAGCGCGGTCGCTGGCGGCGGCCTGAGAGTCGATGCCTGAACTCGTCATCCGTCCGCTGCAGCCGGGCGAGACCGAACTCTTTCTCTCCTACCCGTTCGCGCGTCAGCCCGGTATGTGGGAGACGGCCCGTGACTACGAGGCCCTGCTCGCCTCGAACCAGTACCGGCCTGAGCACACCTGGATCGCGCTGCGCGACGGCACCGTCGTCGCGCGGGCCTGCTTCTGGGCGGGACGTGAGGACAGGCATCCGGTGTCGCTCGACTGGCTTGAGGCAGAGCCCGGGCCGCAGCAGGTTGAACTGGGCACCGCGCTGCTGCGCACCGCCCACCAGACGATCCGTAACGCTGAGGGCAAGCGCCCGGACTACCACCTGTTCATGCCGCCCGGTTGGCGCGACGATGCGGCGTTGCGAGCCGCCGGCGAGGCTCGGCTCATGAGCGCGCAGAACGCCGGACTCGTGCCGTTCGTCGAGCGCTTCACCTATCGCTGGTCAGCAGATCGCGACGGCCTGCCGGCGCGCAGCGAGCGGCTGGAGTTCCGTCCTGCTGATGACACTGAGGTGCTGGCCGTGCTGCAGCAACTGCTGGTCGGCACGCTCGATGCACATGACCGACACGCCGTTGCCACCCACGGCATCGAGCGGGCGGCGGAGATGCAGCTCGAGGACCTCCACTGGTTCCCCTCGCCGCGCGACTGGTGGCAACTGGCCTATACGAAAACCGGCGAGCTGGTCGGCCTGATCGTTCCGGCGCGCAACTACAGTCAGCCGACCATCGGCTATATCGGCGTTGTCCCGGCGCAGCGCGGCCGCGGCTATGTCGATGACCTGCTTGCCGAGATGGCGTGGCGTCTCAGCGAGGCCGCCCCCAGCGAGTCGATCGGCGCCGACACCGACTTTGCCAACCTGCCGATGGCCAAGGCCTTCGCCCGCGCCGGCTTCCGCATCGTCGAGGAACACCTGGTGCTTACCGACGCAGGGTGAGCCCTAAACGTGCGGGTGCCCGTGCACGGCCAGCGCCGAAGCGTGCGACGGCATCAACCGATCGAGGGTAATGGCGCCGAAGCGCTGGACAAACAGCGCTTCCGCTTGAGCCAACGTTTCGCCGAGCGCTTCGTTTACCGCCTGCTCGACCTTGCACGCGGGGTTGGCGCTGCGGTTGCCGAAGGCGAACAGCGCCGGACGGCCGAGCGCCTGGTAGACATCGAGCAGGGTGATCTCAGTTAGCGGCTGCGCCAGCAGCCAGCCGCCGCCATGCCCCTTGCCGGAATGCACATGGCCCGCCTTCCTGAGCCCGGCCATGGTGCGGCGGAAGATGGCGGGGTTGGTTCCCATGGTGGCGGCCAGCTTCTCGGAGGTCAGCGGAACGCTCACCTGCCCCAGGTGCAGCAGCACATGCAAAACACCGGAAAGTCGCGTGTCCTTGTTCATCCACCTGTCCTGAAACCTGCCCCCGCAGCTGTCAACCCAACCGGTTGACCACCGCTCCAATCTTTCGTATCAACAAAAGATACATGAAATGGAGTGACCATGTCCACTCACGACAATCGCGTCAGGAGCGCAGAAATGCGCGGCGCCTTCTCGCCCCTTCGCCACCGCGGTTATCTCGACGGCCCGCCGCGCCAGGTCCCCGGCTTTGCGAGCCTGCACCGCATGGTGGAGATGCTGCTGGCGGAGCGCGTTCCCGCCAAGGGCAAAGTCCTGGTGCATGGCGCCGGTGGCGGCCTCGAGCTCAGGGCACTCGCGGAAGCCCAGCCCGGCTGGCTGTTCGATGGCGTCGACCCATCGCCCGATATGCTGGCGCTCGCCGAGGATACTATCGGCCCGTATGGCGCGCGGGTGCTGCTGCACCAGGGCTTGATCGACGCGGCGCCGTCTGGCCCCTTCGATGCGGCGACGAGCCTCCTCACCTTCCATTTCATCCCGGTCGACCAACGGCGCGAAACGCTCCGGCAGTTGCATCGACGGCTGAAACCCGGGGCGCCGCTGGCGCTGATGCATATCAGCTTCCCGCAGACCGAGCCGGAACGCACACAGTGGATCGCCCGGCACGTCGCCTATGGCGCGGCGCGCGGCACCGATCCGACGCATCTCGAAGCCGCCCGGGAGGCGATCGGCACCCGGCTGACCATCCTCGCCCCCGAACAGGATGAACAGATGCTGCATGAGGCCGGCTTCGATGGCATCAGCCTGTTCTTCGCCGGCCTCAGCTTCCGAGGGTGGATCGCCTACGCCGCATAGGAACAAAAAACTCATCAGCCGATGTCGAATCCCGCTCCGGAGCTTCGACTAAAAGTGAAGGCTGGATTGGCCAGCCGCATGAACAACACCGGAGCTGACTGATGATCCCGACGATTACGGCCTTTGCGAGCTCTCCCGATGGCGGCCAGGGACAGGCGCGCGACATGCGGGTGCGCTGGGCGCTCGAAGAGGTCGGCCAACCCTATGACGTGCGCCTGGTGTCGTTCGACGAGATGAAGCAGCCGGCGCATCGGGCGCTGCAGCCGTTCGGGCAGATCCCGACCTACGAGGATGGCGTGTTCACCCTGTTCGAATCCGGCGCCATCGTCTTCCACATCGCCGAGCAGCATCAGGGCCTGCTGCCGAATGACCCCGCGGCGCGGGCCCGCGCCATCACCTGGATGTTCGCCGCGCTCGCCACCGTCGAGCCGCCGATCGTCGATCGCGAAGCGGCGGAATACACCGAGGGCGACAAGCCCTGGTACGATGAGCATCTGGCGACCGTCGACGCCCGGATTCGCAACCGGCTCGACGACCTGTCGCGGCGGCTCGGCGACGCCGATTGGCTCGATGGCGAGTTCAGCGCCGGCGACTTGGTGCTGGTCGGCGTGCTGCGCCGCCTCGAGGGCTCCGAGTTGTTGGCGGAGCACCCGAACCTTACCGCCTATGTCGCTCGCGGCAAGGCGCGCCCGGCGTTTCAGCGGGCCTATTCGGCACAGTACGCGGTGTTCACCGACAGCCAGATGGCGGCGGCCTAGGGCCGGGTCGATGCTGCTCTCCACACCTTGATCGCGGCATCGCTTGCGAGCAGCGCCGCTCTGCGACTACGGTCCGCCGTGTTTGACGGGGATCTCTATGCTCAGGGTGATTTCGGCCTTTCTCGTGCTCGCGCTGGCAACCACTGCCGGCGCGGCGGAATGGACCTACGAGGATGGCAGCGTGCCGATCGCCTATCTCGACAATGGCAGCGCGCAGTTCCAATTCGCCTGCCGCGGCGGAGACCTGGCGATGGGTTTCTGGGTGCGCTCGCCGCATCGGCAGGTCGCCGGCGCCAGCTCGATGAACCTCGCCATCACCCCGGATCCGGCCGAGGGTGCCGGCGTTTCTGCAGCCGGCGGCAGCAGCTTTGCGCAGGAGATCCCGCTGATCCACAGCGACGGCACCTCGATGATCGTCCGCGGTCCCGTGGCGCGGCAGTGGGCGCGCATCGCCCAGGGGGCCAAGGCGAGCATCCGCGTCGCCTATGTCCGCAGCAAGTCGCAGGGCGGGCTCGAGGTGTTCGACAGCAAGAGCTTTGACGCCAAGGGCTCGTCGGCTGCCATCAAGCGCGTACTCGAGCGCTGCGGCTGAGCAGCACCGGCCCGTCGGCATCAGGCGCAAGCAGGTCCAGAAAACAGCGTGGCCGCCCCTTGCGGAGCGGCCACAGCCAGTCGATCGCTTGGAGCCGATCAGGCGGCCTTGCGGCCCAGGCCATTGTCCTTGGCGAGCCGCGAACGGGTCGCCGAATAGTTCGGCGCAACCATCGGGTAGTCGGCCGGCAGGCCCCACTTCTCGCGGTACTCTTCGGGCGAGAGATTGTAGTGGGTGCGCAGGTGCCGCTTCAGCGACTTGAACTTCTTGCCGTCCTCGAGACAGATGATGAAGTCCGGGGCGACGGACTTGCGAACCGGAACGGCCGGCTTCAGTTCCTCGGCCGGTTCGGCCGCGACAGGAGACTGGAGATTCCGGAGGGCAGTGTGCACGTCTGCAATCAGCTTGGGCAGGTCGGTAACGCTAAGAGCATTGTGGCTAACATAAGCGGAGACAATGTCGGCGCTCAGATCGATGAGATCGTTGTCAGCCGCGGCATTGCCGCTGATGATATCGGTCATTTCGGGTCCTTTTCTGCGGTATGTCAGGGCGAAGAGGTGGCAGCCTTGCCCTGGACTGGTTCAATAGAACCGCTGCACTGCAAATGCAATAGCAACTGTCGTCTATGTGTATAACCTTTGATTTGCGGCAATAGTGTGCAGTTGCCAAAGTGTTTCACTTCAAATCGTCGACAGTCGTCGTAGCGGCCGGCGCCTCCCCGCAGCGATATGCCGCACGTGCGAGCAAGTGTGCGGAGAGCGGGGTGGACAACAGTAGAAACACGATGCCCAGCAAAGAACGCAGGATCACCGCGCCATCGAGCGAAGCCACTGCCAGTGCTAGGAAAATCAGCCCGGCGCCGATCGCTCCCGCTTTCGATGCTGCATGCAGCCGGGTATAGAGGTCGGGCAAGCGCAGCACGCCGATCGCCGCGGTCAGGCTGAACAGCGCACCGGCCAGCACCAGGGCGGCGGCGAGATACTGCGTGAGTTCGACAATCACCGTTCAACCTCCCGGTTTCGCGCCCGGCTCATCAGGTAGCGCGCCATCGCCACCGTAGCGAGAAACCCCACCAGCGCCAGCGCGATGGCAATATCGACATAGAGCGAGAACCCCGTCAGCACCGCCACTGCGGCGATGAAGCCGGTGGCGAGCACGGTGATCATATCGAGCGCCAGGATGCGGTCGCCGAGATTGGGGCCGCGGATCAGGCGAATCACCGCCAGCAGCATGCCAACGAGCAGCAGCCCGAGCGCGATCTGGCTCGCCAGCTGCAGTGCTGCTGCGCCACTCATCGGAACGCCCCCGCGACCTTCGCCTCGAACCCGGTGGCGATCCCCCTGATGAATGCTGCGCGATCGGTGACGTGGATGGCGTGAATGTAGAGCAAGCGCCGATCCTCCGACACATCGACGCTGAGCGTTCCCGGCGTCAGCGTGATCAGGTTGGCGAGCAGCGTGATCTCGGCATCACTGGTCACGCTCAGCGGAAACGCAATGATCGCCGGCCGGATATGGGCATTGAGGTCGGGGCGGAGCACCAGCCGCGCCACGCGCAGCGCGCTCATCACCAGTTCGGTGACGAGCAGCCACGCGAGCGCCCCGATGCGGAGCGCGCGGGGCAGCACGTTGGGACGCGATACGTATCCTCGCACGACGAACAGGCAGGCGGCGCTGACCAGCGCGCCAAGCAGCAGGTTGGGCAGCGTGAAACTGCCGGTGGCCGCCGCCCAGCCGAGCGCCAGGACGATGGTGAGCAGGACCAGACTCATGGCGCGGCTCCTTCGAGACCGGTGGCGACGATATAGTTGGCCGGCCGCAGCAGCCCCGCCGCCGCATCCTTGCCGAAGCCGAGCAGTGGCTCCGGCCACAGCCCGAGCAGCAGCACGACCAGCGTCAGCACGCCGGCCGAGCCAAGCCCGAGCCAACGCACCTGAGGGCTGAGCGGCTTCAAATCCGGGTTCGGCGCCTCGGTGGCTGCCCCCTCATGCCCGGGGCGCCAGAAGATGTGGGCCCACAGCCGGCTGACCGCGATCAGGGTCAACAGCGCATTGGCGAGCACCGCCAGCCACAGCGTCAAGGCCCAGCCATCGCGACCAAAGCCCCAGCCTTCGATGCCGCCCTGAACCAGCAGCAGCTTTGGCCAGAAGCCGAGAAATGGCGGGACGCCCGCCACGGCCAGCATCAGGACGAAGAACAGCAGCGAGGGTAGTGAGGCCGCCGCATAGACGCCGCCCATGCGGCGCGTGTCGGTTTCACCTGATATCGCCTCGAGCAGCCCGGCGACGAGGTAAAGCCCTGATATCGTCAGCATGGCGTGCAGCACATAGGTCACTGACCCGGCGAGCCCTGTAGCATTGCCGAGCGCCGCACCGGCAATGGTCGCGCCGATGCCGCCAATCACCAGGAAACCCAGCGCTCGCCTGAGGTTGGTCTCGGCGATGGCCCCGAGCGGACCGAGGATCAGCGTGCCGATCGCCACCAGCACCAGCACCGGCTCAAGCACCTCGCGGCTGGCCGGCAGCAGCATCACCAGAGCGCGCAGCAGGGCGTAGACGCCCACCTTGGTGAGCAGGCCGGCCAGCAGCGCCGAGATCGCTGCCGGCGGCGCGTGGTAGCTGGCCGGCAGCCAGGCATTGACCGGAAATGCCGCCGCCTTCATGCCGAAAGCCAGCAGCAGCAGCGCCGCGATCGAGGTCATCACCGCGGGATTGGCCAACCCTGCCCGACCGACGATGTCGGCCATGTTGAGCGTCCCCAGCGTGCCGTAGAGCAGCCCGAGCGCGGCAAGGAAGAATGTGGTCGCGAGGAAGTTGAGGAAGCCGTATTTCACCGTGCCGTCGAGCTGGATGTTGCGTCCGCCCAGCACCATCAGCCCGAAGCTCGAGATCAGCATCACCTCGAACCAGACATAGAGGTTGAACAGGTCGCCGGTCAGGAACGAGCCGCTGACCCCGGCAAGCAGCAGGAGGATCAGCGGATAGACCCCGTCCCGCCGGGCCCGATCCGGCATGTCCATCCGCAGGTAGACCAGCAGCAGCAGCGTCACTCCGGCTGCCGCCAGAGCGAACACCGCGCTGGTCAGATCGGCGACAAAGCTGATGCCGAAGGGCGGCAGCCAACGCCCCATGGTCATCGCCACCGGCCCCGTCTCGCTTACCCTGAGCGCCAGCGCGATATCCGAGACGAAGATCACAGCGACGATGCCGAGCGCCAGCCAGAACTGCGCCTCCCGCGCCTCGCGCAACATCAGCAGCACGGCGCCGCCGAGCAGTGCCAGCACCACCGGCAGGATCACCAGCCAGTTGGTCGGATGCGTGGCGAAATCCTGCATCGCACCGCTCATCAGTAGCTCATCGGCGGTTTCGGCCCGCCGCGCGGCTCGGCGACGCGCATGCGGTCGGTATCATCGGCCTCGAGCGACTGGTAGGTGCGGTAGGCCAGCACCAGGAGGAACGCGAACATCGCAAAACCGATGACGATCGCCGTAAGGATCAAAGCCTGCGGCAGCGGGTTCGCGGCACCCGCCGACGGCGCGTTGGCCCCATCAAGCGCGATCGGCGGGACGATCCTTCCCAGCCGTCCGGCGACGAGGATCAAGAGGTTCACCGCGTTGCCCAGCAGCACCAGGCCGAGCAGCATGCGGATCAGCGCACGCGACAGCAGCAGGTAGATCGCGGCAGCGAGAAAGACACCGGACAGCGCGGCGATGACATGGTCCATCAGGCGCCACCCTCCTCGTCCTCGAGCGCCAGCGCCACCGCGGCGATGGTACCGAAAACGACGAAGTAGACGCCGATATCGAACACCATCGGGGTAGAGATCGCCACCTCCACCTCGTCTAACTCGAAGATAGTCCACAGCCCGGTTAGGAAAGGCACGTCGAACAGGATCGACAGCACTCCGGCGAGTGCCGCGAGCGCCACGCCGAACCCGGCATAGGCGAGCGGATGAACCTTGAGTGCGGTGCGTGCCGCATCGACGCCCATCGCCATACCGTAAATCGCCAGCGCCGACGCCGCGATCAGCCCGCCGATGAAGCCGCCGCCCGGCTCATTGTGGCCGCGCAGCAGCACGAACACCGAGAACACCAGCATCACAGCAACCAGCAGCGGCGCGATGGTGCGGAAGATCAGCGAGTTCATGCCGCCGCCTTCCGCGCCGCGCGGCGCTTCCGTTGCGGTGCAGGTTCGACTGGTGCGATTTCAGCACGCTTGCTCCGCCTGGCGCCGCGGATCAGCGCCAGCATGGCAATGCCTGCCGTCATCACCACGGAGATCTCGCCCAGCGTATCCAGCCCGCGGAAGTCGACGAGGATGACGTTGACGACGTTGTGGCCATGGGCGATCGGCACGCTGTGCGCATTGAAGAAGGTCGAGAGCCTCACATCGAACGGCCCCTCGATCACCGCCCAAAGCAGTATGGTCACCGCAAGACCGCCGAGCAGCGCCACGCCGCCATCGCGGGCCCAATCCTCGAGTGGGCGCCGGTCGGCAGTATCGAGATCGAGCCGGGTCATCACCAGGGCGAGGATTACCACAGAGAGGATTTCAACCATGAACTGGGTGAAGCTCAGGTCGGGCGCGCCGAACACCAGGTAGAGCAGCGCCACAGCCAGTCCCTGCACCCCAAGCGCCAGGATGGCGAACAGGCGGCTGCGGGCACATACAACGGTCACCACGCCGAGCACCGCGAGCCCGACCAGGCCCCATTCGTAGAACCTGAGGTCGAGCGTTTGCGGTCCACGCGGCAGCCCATCCAGCAGCCAGAGGGGGCCGATCGCCGCGACCACCAGCAAGGCGAACACCACGAATAGATAGAGCTCCAGCCGCCCGTGGTGCAGCAGCCGCGTCACTGCGCCGGCTAAGCGCACGATGCCGAAATACAGCCAGTCGAAGCCGATATCGAAACTCCAGCCGATCGTCGTTGCGGCGCGCCGCAACAGCGACCGCCCCAGATCGAGCCTGAGGAACAGCCCGATCGCCAGTACCCAGGTGGCGAGCGACAGCCAGAACGCCGGCCCCAACAGGTCGACGCTGAACTTCAGGTGCGTCTCCACGGGCACGCCGAGGATCGCCGACGTCGCCGGCGCCACTGCCAGCTGCCCAGCCAGTGTCGGCACGAAACCGAGGAAGATCCCCAGGACGCCCATGGCGATCGGTCCCGCCAGCATCGCCACCGGCGCCTCGTGCGGCTCGATCGGCGTCGGCAGCAATTGCCCCATGAACGGCTTGATCAACAGCGCCAGCCCGACGGCGCCGAGCAGCGCATTGCCGAGCACCAAAGCCACGAGCGCCAAGAGCGACTCAAACTGTCCGATCGCCAGCGCGGCATACATTTCTTCCTTGGCGAAGAAGCCCAGCAGCGGTGGCAGCCCGAACATCGCGGCCGAGGCCATGATGGTGCCGATGAAGCTCAGCGTCATCGGATCGCGCAAGCCGCCAAGCATGGTGATGTCGCGCGTGCCGGTGCCGTGGTCGAGCGCCCCGACGACGAGGAACAGCCCCGCCTTGTAGAGTGCGTGGGCGATGAAATAAAGCACCGCCGCGGTCACCGCGAGTTCGGTGCCTGCGCCCAGGAGCAGTATCAGCAAGCCGAGCGAGGCCAGCGTCGTCTGCGCCAGCATCTGCTTGAGGTCAGTCTGGCGCAACGCGGCGATCGCGCCCCAGAGCAGGGTCGCGCCGCCGAACGCCATCAGCGTCAGGTTCCAGATCGCTTCGCCGCCCAGATGCGGGGTCATCCGCGCCACGAGGTAGACGCCGCCCTGTACCATGGTCGCCGAGTGGAGGTAGGCCGAAACCGGCGTCGGCGCCTCCATGGCGTTGGGCAGCCAGAAATGGAACGGCAGTTGCGCCGATTTGGTGAAGGCCGCGAGCAGCACCAGCCCGACCAGTAGCGGATAGGCGAGGTGGCTCGTGAGGTCGCCCGCCGCGCTCAGTTCCCAGCCGCCGGAGATGGCGTAGATCGTCACCCCCGCCGCCAGCAGCGCCAGCCCGCCAAAGCCGGTCACCAGCAGCGCCTGGATCGCAGCACGCCGCGCTGCCTGCCGGGTGTGGTCGAAGCCGATCAAGAGGAAGGAGGCGACCGAGGTCAGCTCCCAGAACAGGTAGAGCGCGACGAGGTTGTCGGCCAGCACCAGACCCTGCATCGCCCCCATGAAAGCCAGCAGGAAGCCGAGGAACCGCCCCTGTTTGTGGCCTTTCAGGTAGGCGCCAGAATAGAGCAGGATGAACGCCCCGATGCCGGCAATGGTCAGCGCAAAGGTGAGGCTCAGCCCGTCGATGAGGAAGCTGAGTTCCAGCCCCCAGGACGGCGCCCACGGCCAGGCGACGGTGATGATCTCGCCGCCCGATATCCGCCCGAGCAGCCCCCACAGCGCGACGAAGCCGGCCACCGGCACCAGCGCCACGACCCAACCGGTAAAGTCGCCAACCAGCCGATAGACGAGCGGCGCCAGCGCCGCCGCCACGAAGGGCAGCAGCACGACCAGTGCAATCGCTATTGCCGGTGTGGCCTCCACCCGGGTCCGCCCCCCTGTGGGATTCGCATCGAGGTCACCTTAGCCCCTCCCCTCGCCCCGGCAAGGCAAACCGGTTGAGCCGCAGGGCTGCACCACAGATTTGTGAGGGCCCTGGGATTTGCGATCGGAGGCCGCAATCGCCATATCTTGCGCCGTAACGGAGATTCCCCGATGAGCGAGACCTTCAAGGTTCAGAAGTCTGACGAAGAGTGGCGCGCCACGCTCAGCCCCGAGCTCTATCGCGTCGCCCGCGAGCACGGCACCGAGCGGCCGTGGTCCCACATCTACAACACCGAAAAACGTGACGGCATCTATCACTGCGCCGCCTGCGGCGCCGAGCTGTTCACCGCCGACACCAAGTACGAATCCGGCTCCGGCTGGCCGAGCTTCTTCAAGGCGATCGAAGGCTCGGTCGCCCAGACCGTCGACCGTTCGCACGGCATGGTGCGGGTCGAAGCGCATTGCGCCAATTGCGGCGCCCATCTCGGCCACATCTTCCCCGACGGTCCCAACCCGACGGGCGACCGCTTCTGCATGAACGGCACGAGTTTGCAGTTCGAGCCGAAGGCGTAGGGCTACGGTTTGGCGTTGTCATCGTCCCACCCACCGGCGTCATCCCCGCGAAGGCGGGGACCCAGTGGGATGCTTCAGCCTCCACCGGCATTGCGAGATCGCACTAGGTTCCCGCCTTCGCGGGAATGACGCCGGTGGTGGCGGGAAATCAGGGGAACAGCGTCGGATACAAATCCACCCAGGCCGGGTTCTTCTCCTCGATCAACCGGATCTTCCAGGCCCGGTTCCACTTCTTCAGCTGCTTCTCGCGCAGGATCGCGTATTCGACGTCCCCCTGCTGCTCGAACCATACCAACCGGTGCACCCCGTACTTGCTGGTGAAACCCGGCACCAGGTTTTCGCGATGGATGTAGGTCCGGCCAATGAGATCGCTGGTGACCCCGATGTAGATCGTCCCACCCATTTTGCTGGCGAGCATGTAGACGTAGAAGTCTTTCTCGCTGTCCATTCGCGTCCCCAAACCGCCCACCCACCGGCGTCATTCCCGCGAAGGCGGAAACCCAGTGCGGTTTCTCAACCTCCACTGGAGCTGCAGCATCCCACTAGGTTCCCGCCTTCGCGGGAATGACGTCGTAGGGTAATACCACCCTCCGAGCTTTCATCGAGACCCCCCCATGC
>NZ_LAJE02000176.1 GCF_000970465.2 Devosia insulae DS-56 | reverse complement strand
CCGGGGCGCAGGTGCGGAGGAGGGATCGAGTAGCGGAGCGAATGGACGCTGCCACGACTAGGAAGCACGCGGTCAGGGTGGGCGAGGGAGAGGGGGCGCAAGGGCATGGCGAGACGGGCCTGCGGGCCTGGCGGCGTCGGCGCTGGGCGCACCGGCTCTTCTGCAACAGGGGGTGTCTCGGCCACGGCCTCTTCCGCTGCCTCGGCCGCCTTGCCGCTCGCCGTCGTCGCGGCAGCCGGCTTCTCGGCCTCCCGCGCCGTAAGCTCGATGACCGGCGGCTTGACGGGCCCGGACTTGCGTTCAGCCATGCGGCACTTCCTTGCTTAGCTTCATGGGTTTTGGTCGCGGGCGAACGACAAGGCAAGTCCCATCATCGCCTCCTCGCTGGGATGGTCGCAAAGCCCGACCCGCACGAAATGGGCATCGAGCAGCGGCGCGGCAACCGCCTCGGACAAGCAAAGCACGCCGAAGCGCGCCCGCGCCGGCCTTTCGAGGCCGCGCTCCACCAGCCGCACGAAGGTCTGCGCGGTGCGCTTGGAATAGAATAAGGCCGCCTCGATCTCGCCGGCGCCGAGCCGCTCGGCGAGGCCATCGGGGAGCTCCGTCACCGGGTTCATCGCGTAGATTTCGGCGGTGATCACCATGCGCCCGAACGGCGCTAGCGATTTGCCGAGATAGGCCGACATGTCGCGTGCCGCCGGGTAGAAGATCGGCCCCGCCAGCGGCGCGTGCGCCAACAGCTCCACCAGGTCGGCGAAGGCGCCGTCGGCGCTGGTCACTGTCGCGAACCCCATGTCGCGCGCCAGCGCGGCCGTGCGGTTACCGACGGCGTAGACGGGAAGCGCGCGGTAGCGGGCGAGCACGCCGCGCTCGTCCAGCGCGCGCAGCGCATTGGCGCTGGTCAGCACCAGGCCGGCAAAGCCTTTTGGGTCGGGAAGGCTGACGTCGAGTGTCTGGTGCACCAGCAGCGGACACGGCACGCCCTCGATCCCGAGCGCACCAAGCCTTGCGGCGGTATCGCTCGCGTCGGGGTCTGGCCGGGTCACGAGCATCTTCAAGTCGAGCCTATCCTTTGAACTGCCGCTGGAACTCCGGCCCTGCCTGCTCCAACAGCGTCGCACCCAGTTGCGTTCCGAGTTTGGCGGCGTCCGCTGCCGCACCTTCAACCGACCCACGATAGAATTCGCGGCCATCGGGGCTGAGGATTTCGGCGGTCAACCTGCACGAAACCCCATTCAATTCGGTAAACGCCCCGATCGGAGTTCGACACGAACCGTCGAGCGTGGCGAGCAGCGCCCGCTCGGCCGCGAGGGTAGTGGCGGTCGGCGCATGGTTCAGTACCGCCACCAGTTCGGCGGTTCGCGCATCGGCCTCGCGGATCTCGATGCCGATGGCGCCCTGTGCCGGCGCCGGCAGGAAATCTTTGGGGTCGAGATAGGCGGTGATCTTGTCCTGTTTGCCCAGCCGGTTGAGACCGGCGACCGCCAGCAGCGTCGCATCCGCCACCCCGGCTTCGAGCTTGTTGAGCCGCGTATCAACATTGCCGCGGAACTGCACCACCTCGAGGTCGGGCCGCACCCGCAGCATCTGCGCCGCGCGGCGAATCGAGGACGAGCCAAGCTTCGCCCCCTCTGGCAGGGCATCGACACCTGGGTACTTCAGCGAGACGAACGCATCGCGCACATCCTCGCGCTCGAGAAACGCCGCCAGCACCATGCCATCGGGCAACCACGACGCCAGGTCCTTGCTCGAATGGACGCCGAGATCGACCTCGCCGGCGGCCAGCGCCGCCTCGATCTCGCGCGAGAACAGCCCCTTGCCGCCGGCTTCGCTGAGCGGCCGGTCGGTGAGCTTGTCGCCGCTGGTGGTGATGACGCGGATCTCGATCCGCTCTGCGGCCACGCCATGCGCTTCGGCCAACAGCCGCTGCGTCAGCTGCGCCTGGGCCAGCGCCAGCATGGAGCCCCGGGTCCCGATGCGGAGGAACGGCGCCGATTGCATTTCAGTTCATACCTATTGTAGGCCAAAGCCGGGCTGGGCTTACCCCTTAGACAGGTAGCGGACAAGTTTGATGAGAGTGCTCGGCATCGAAACCAGCTGCGACGAAACCGCCGCCTCGATCGTCGAGCGCGATGCGAGCGGGCACGCGACGATCCTTTCCAACATCGTGCGCAGCCAGCTCGAGGAACACGCGCCCTATGGCGGCGTCGTCCCCGAGCTCGCGGCGCGCGCCCATGTCAGCCACCTCGATCACATCATCGCGCGCGCCGCGGCGAGCGCCGGAATCAAACTCAACGAGCTCGATGCGGTCGCCGCGACTGCCGGCCCTGGGCTGATCGGCGGTGTGCTGGTTGGTCTCACCACTGCCAAGGCGATCGCGGCGGCGCTCGGCAAGCCGCTGATCGCGGTGAACCACCTCGAGGCGCATGCCCTCACCGCCCGGCTGACCGATGGCATCGCCTTCCCATACCTGATGCTGCTGGTCTCGGGCGGGCATAGCCAGTTCGTCCTGGTGCGCGGCGTCGGCGATTACCAGCGCTGGGGCACCACCATCGACGACGCGCTGGGCGAGGCCTTCGACAAGGTGGCCAAGCTCCTCGGCCTCGGCAATCCCGGCGGCCCGGAAGTCGAGAAGCTGGCGAGCAAGGGCGACCCGCGCCGCTTCAACTTCCCAAAACCGCTGCTCAAGGAAGATCGGCTGGATTTCTCCTTCTCGGGGTTGAAGACCGCCGTGCGCCTTGCCGCCGAGCAGCAGGCGCCGCTGACTGACCAGGATGTCGCCGATATCTGCGCCAGCTTCCAGCGCACCGTGGCCGAAATCGTCGCCACCCGCGCCCGCTCGGCGCTGGAGAAATACGCCGTAGAGCTCCCCGGCCAGCCGCTGCGGCTGGTGGTCGCCGGCGGGGTCGCCGCCAACCAGGCCATCGGCGCGGCGCTGCGCGAGGCGGCCGACAATGCCGGCGCCACGCTGATCATCCCGCCGATTCCGCTCTGCACCGACAATGGCGCGATGGTCGCCTGGGCTGGGGCCGAGCGGCTGGCGCTCGGCGCCGCCGACCCGCTCGATGTCGCCGCCAAGGCGCGCTGGCCGCTCGACAGCGCCGATATGGGGCTAACCCATGGCGCTTGAGCGCGTCGCCGTCGTCGGGGCTGGCGCCTGGGGCACGGCGCTGGCGCAAGCCGCCGCCATTGCCGGGCGCGACGTGACGCTGGTCGGCCGCGACCCCGCGGCGATCGACGACATCAACCGCAATCGGCGCAACAGCGCCCATCTGGGTCATCAGCCGCTGTCCGACCGCATTACCGGCGCGTTGGTGCTGCCGGATTCCGACCTCGTCATCCTCGCCGTCCCGGCGCAGGCGAGCCGCGCCGCGCTCAAGCCGATCGCCGCGGCGCTGGCGCATCTGCCAGTGGTGCTGACTGCCAAGGGGCTTGAGCACTTGACGCTCAAGCGGCAGAGCGAAGTGCTCGTCGACGTGTCACCGACCGCCATTCCCTATGTGCTGAGCGGCCCGAGCTTTGCTGTCGACGTCGCCGCCGGACGGCCCACCGCCGTCACCCTCGCCGGCGACAACGCGGAAGCGACGTCGGCCGTCGCCGCCGCCCTCGCCGGCCCGACCTTCCGGCTCTATGCCGCCGACGACCGGCTCGGCGTCGAGTTGGCCGGCGCCCTGAAGAATGTTTACGCGCTCGGCTGCGGCGCCGTCGATGGCGCCGGGCTCGGCGCCTCGGCGCGCTCGGCGCTGCTCGCCCGCGCCTTCGCCGAACTGACCCGGCTCGTCGTCCGCATGGGCGGCAGCGCCTCGACCCTCACCGGGCTCGCTGGCCTCGGCGACCTGACGCTGAGCTGCACCTCGACCCAGTCGCGCAACTACCGCTATGGCGCGAGCCTCGGCCGCGGCGAGAGCCCCGGCGCCGAGCTTGCCGAGGGCGCGCTCACCGCCCCCGTGGCGAAACAGCTGGCCGACCAACTGCTGATCGACGCCCCGCTCATCGATGCGGTAAACCTGCTGCTCGGCGGCACCACCACCATTACTGATATCGTAGCCGGCCTCATGTCGCGGCCGCTCAAACGGGAGGAATGACTTTGCTTTATGCCTTGATCGCGCATGACCGGCCCAACGGCCTCGCCCGCCGCCAGGAAGTGCGCCCCGAACATTTGAAGCATCTCGACAGCCTCGGCAGCCGCCTGGTGCTCGCCGGCCCGTTTCTCGACGACAATGGCGACATGACCGGCTCGATCGTGGTGATCGAAGCTGAGAACCTCGAAGCCGCGCAGGCGACTTTCAACAGCGATCCGTTCGTGGTGAAGGGCGTGTTCGATCAGATCACCATCAAGCGCTGGCATCTCGGGATCAACAACACCAACAAGTGAGGCGGCGATGGCCTACTGGCTGATGAAATCGGAACCCGACGTCAATTCCTACGATGACGTGGTGGCGCGCGGCGTTCCCGAGGAGTGGCACAGCGTGCGCAACTACACCGCGCGCAACAACATGAAGGCGATGCAGCTCGGCGACGAGGCGTTCTTCTACCACTCCAACGTCGGCAAGGAGATCGTCGGCATCATCAAGGTGGTGGCGCTGGCCCACCCCGATTCCACTGCCGAGCCGAACGAGAAGGGCAACATCGTCTGGGAGTGCGTCGACGTGCTGCCGGTAAAGAAACTGCCCAAGCCCGTGACGCTCGAAACCATCAAGAAGACCCCAGAGCTCGCCAACATGGCGCTGGTAAAGCTCTCCCGCCTCTCGGTCGGCCCCGTCACCGAGGCCGAGTGGAAGCTGATCTGCAAGATGGGCGGGCTGTAAGCGCCGGGTATAGGGGTGGCCAGTGCGCTGGCCATCTCCCCAAATCCCCCAAATCGCCGTAAGTTCGGGTTCCGCACTAAGCGGGAGGGGGATCGATCATGCATTTCGCCGTCAATTGGCTGGCCATCGTCGTCGCCGCCGTCGCCAGCATGGGCTTTGGCGCCATCTGGTACAACGTTCTGGGCAAGCAGTGGCTGAGCGCCATCGGCAAGACCCGCGAACAGATGAATGGCGCCGATTGGACGCCCTTCGCCTGGGGCTTCGCCGTGCAGCTGGTGACAGCCTACTTCGTCGCGCTGATCACGCCCGCGCTGTTCGGCTCGACCGATGTGGGGAACGGCATTCTCGCCGGCGTGCACATGTGGACCGGCTTCGTGCTCACCTTCCTGATCCTCAACCACCGCTACCAAGGTCTGCCCTGGAAGCTGACCGCCATCGATGGCGGCTATGGCCTCGCGGTGCTGGTGATCCAGGGCATCGTCATCGGCCTGTTTGGCGGCGCCGCGTTGCCGGCGGCAGCCTAGGCGAAGGGGTTCACGATGCGCAGGCGGCCGGCGATCAGCTGGCCGTCCTGCCGTCCTTGCTGCGAGAGTTTGCTTCCTCGCGGTCGAACTTGAAATCCGCCGGCAGCGAGCCGCGGAGAATCTCACGCAACCTCTTGATAGCCTTCTGCCTCTCTTCGGGGCCGAGAGGGAGTTCCCCTTCAGGCACAGGAGCCTTGTCGTCGCTTATTGCAACCTCCTCAAAAGTCAGCCGTAAGGCCTTTGATTTCCCAATCGCCGTAGCGGGCCGGATCGAGGCCGCCGCGGCCGCCTTTTTCGCGTTTGCCGGCGGCGGCCTTGGCGTCGATTTCGGCGCGGCGGGCCGCGGCTTCGTCGAGGGCCCGCTGCGCCGCAGGGGTGAGCGGGGACTTCGCTTGTGGGGTTTCGTCCATCAGGTTACCGTTTCGACATGGTCCTTGTGGGGAACCCCACGCCTTCCCATGTACTTTTCAGTTCAGACGCTCACGAGGTACAAGACTTAACGGTAATGCTCAACTTCCTCCGCACTTCGGTCCTGCTCGCTGTCCTCACCGCCATCTTCATGGCGGTCGGCTACTTTGTCGGCGGCACCGGCGGCATGTGGATCGCCTTCATCATTGCCGCGCTGACCAACCTCTTCGCCTACTGGAACTCCGACAAGATGGTGCTGCGCATGCAGAACGCCGTCGAAGTCGATCCGCGCTCCCAACCTGACCTCTACAACACGGTCGAGGCGCTTTCGCAGCGCGCCGGCATCCCGATGCCAAAACTCTATGTCATCAACACCGAGCAGCCCAACGCCTTCGCCACCGGCCGCAACCCGCAAAACGCCGCGGTGGCGGTGTCGGCCGGGCTGCTGCGTTACCTCGAGCCGCGTGAAGTCGCGGCGGTGGTGGCGCATGAACTGGCCCATATCCGCAGCCGCGACACGCTGACCATGACGATGACCGCCACCATTGCTGGCGCCATCTCGATGCTGGCGCAGTTCGGCCTGTTCTTCGGCGGTGGCAACTCGCGCGACAATCCGCTCGGCCCGATCGGCGTGCTGATCGCGGTGATCGTCGCTCCGATCGCCGCAGCTTTGGTGCAGATGGCAGTGAGCCGCACCCGCGAATACGAGGCCGACAAGGACGGCGCCGAGATCTCCGGCGACCCGCTGGGGCTCGCTTCGGCACTCAACAAGATCAGCCAGCTGGCGCGGCAAACCGTCAATGTGCCGGCCGAGCGCAACCCGGCGCAGGCACACATGTACATCTTCAACCCGCTCAACGGACAGCGTATGGACAACCTGTTCTCGACCCACCCCAACGTCGAGAACCGCATTGCCCAGCTGCAGCGCCTCGCCGGCGAAATGCAGGTTGATCGCACCGGCCGGCGGCCCGCGCCGCAGCCCGCGGCCGACGATACTGTCCCCCGCAATACCGGCGGCGGTTGGCGCGTCCCCTCGACAGGCTCGAGCGAGAATGGCAATAGCTCGCGCGGACCCTGGGGCTGAGCCACTTGAAGAAACAGAAACACCCGCCTGGACTGAAGCTGAGGCTGCTCGCAGCCGACCGGCTCGATCAGGTACTGAAGGGGGCGAACTTCGCCCCCTTTTCGCACGCCGAGATCGAGGATGGCCGCGACCGCGCGCTGGCCAACAAGCTGGTGACAGTGGCGCTGCGCCGCCACGGCCAGCTCAACCTGATGATCGCGCGCTTCCTCGACCGCGGCATCCCGAAGAAATCCGGGCCATTCGAGGCGATCCTCAGGCTCAGCCTGGCGCACCTGGTGTTCCTGCCCGAGCTGGGCGACCACAGTGCCATCTTCCTCGCGGTCGAGGCCAGCAAGCGCGACACCCGCAGCCAGCATCTCGCTAAGCTGATGAATGCCGTGCTGCGTCGCGCCCAGGGCGAGGCGCATGCGCTGCGCCATCTGCCCTACCAGGCGCTGTTCCCCGAGACGCTCGGCCCGCTCTGGCGCGACAGCTATGGCGAGGACGCGCTAGAGGACTTTGCCGACGCCCTGCTCGATGGCGCCCCGCTCGACCTGACGCTCAGATCGGTCGAGCCCGAGCTGATCGAGGCGCTAGGCGCCGCCCCGGTGCTCGCCGATACCGTCCGTATCGACGAACGCGACCGCCCGGTCGAGGCCCTGCCCGGCTTCGAGGCTGGCCGCTGGTGGGTGCAGGACGCCGCCGCCGCCATCCCGGCACGGCTGCTTACCCTTGCCCCCGGCGCCCGCGTGCTCGATCTTTGCGCCGCCCCCGGCGGCAAGACCGCCCAGCTGATCAATGCCGGCTACGCCGTCACCGCCATCGACAACGAGCCCGATCGCGTCGCCCGCATGGCGCAGAACTTTGCGCGCCTCGCCATGACGCCGGAAGTCGTCACCGCCGATGCGTTGGCCTGGGAGCCGGCGCAAAAATTCGACGGCATCCTGCTCGACGCGCCCTGCTCGGCCACCGGCACCTTCCGCCGCCATCCCGAGGTGATCTGGCACCGCAACGCCGCGGATATCGCCGGGCGCGTCGCCCTTCAGCGCCGGTTCATCGAGCGCGCCCTAGGGTGGCTCAATCCCGGTGGCGTGCTGGTCTACTGCGTCTGCTCGCTCGAACCCGGCGAAGGCGAAGAGCAGGCCAGCTGGCTCGCTGCCCATGACGACGTCGTGCCCGACGCTATCGGCGCCGACGAACTGCCCGGCCTCCCCGGGGCCGTCACCCCAGAGGGGTTCGTCCGCACCCACCCCGGCATGCTGGTTCCTGGGGATAAGGGCGGCACTCTCGACGGGTTCTTCGTTGCGCGCTTCCGGCGCCGCTAGGATAGTGTCACCGGCTCTTGGCAAGCTGTCCGCGCGGGCCTATCAGAGCCCGCCGGCCAAACGTATGTGAGGACGTAGACTTGGCACATTCGCTGCGTTTCCTCGCACGCCGCACCTTGCTGTCCGCGGCCGATCATATCGTCACCAATCCGCTGATCCGCTGGACCTGGACCGGCCCGAGCAATGACGACCTGATCGGCGCGCTCGCCGAGTTCCGGCCCACCGACCGTGAAACCATCCTCGAGATGATGCAGGGTCGCTACCTGCTGGCGTCAAAACTCGTCGACACGCACGGCGTCTCGCCGTTTTCGCTCGAGGTCGACCACGACGACTGGCAGGACGACCTGCAAGCCTTCGCCTGGCTGCGGCATTTTCGCGATGCCCGCACCGACGAGGAGCGCCGCTTCGCCCGCACCATGACGCTCGACTGGATCGGGCGCGAGGGCCAGTTCAGCCGCGACAGCTGGGGGCCGGCCCTCACTGCCCGCCGCGTGCTCAATTGGCTGCGGCACTACAACCTGCTCATTGAGGGCGCCTCACCCGAGCAGACCCAGCAGATCGCTCGCTCGCTCTCCACACAGATCTCGTCGTTGAAAATCCGGGCGCTGCTCGCCACCGATCCGGTGGATGCCCTGCTTGTCGCCATCGCACTGGTTGGCGTGGCGCTCTGCTCCGACCGGCCCAATGCTGAGGTCGAGGCTCGGGTCCGCCACGTGCTGAACCTGGTCGACACCCAGATCGACGAAGACGGGCTGCATCGCACCCGCTCGGCCAAGATCCAGATCCAGCTGTTGATCGAGCTCATCACCATCAAGCTGGCGCTGCGCCGCGACCACGAACAAGCCTCGCGCGATCTCGAAGAGCTCACCGAGAGCATGCACCGGGCGCTCGACGCCATCTCGCTCGGCACTGGCGAGCCCGCTTATTTCAACGGCACCGGCCAGATGCCGCATGACCTGATCGTCGCTATCCAGGCGCAGAGCGCCGCCCGCGCCCGCCAGACCGGCACTGCCGGCGGCTATGGGCGGCTGATCGCCGGCCGTTCCATCGTCGTCGCGGATTCGGGCCTCGTCGCCGATCCCGAGTTCACCGCCCACGCCCATGCCAGCGCCATGGCCTTCGAGTTCAGCCACGGCCGCGACCTCGTGGTCTGCAATTGCGGGCCGGCACCATCCGACTATGACGATGCGCTGCTGTTCCGCCAGGGCATCGCCCACTCGGCGCCCACCATCAACGCCCAGTCGGCCGCGGCGGTCGCGCCCTCCGGCCCGCTGGCCGGCCGGCTGCTGCCGCTCGGCCGCCCCAGCGAGATCGAAGCCCGCAGCGCCGACGACACGCTGATCATCACCTCGCATGGCTATGCCGAACGCTTCGGCGTCACCCTCGAGCGCCACCTGACACTGCTCGCCGAGGGCAAGACTCTGGTCGGCCAGGATCGTTTCGTGCGCCATCGCAGCCGGGTCTCCGGCGCCGCCGCCATCCGCTTCCACCTCGCCCATCAGACCGAAGTACAGCTGACCGACGACCTGATCCGGTTGCGTCTCAACTCCGGCGCGGTTTGGACTTTCCTCTGGGAAGGCGCCGAGATGCGGATCGAGGACAGCGTGCGGCAGTCCGCCTATTTTGGCTTCCACCGCACCAAGCAACTGGTGCTCGATACGCTCGTCTCCGACGCCAGCGAAGTGAGCTGGATTTTTACCCTCGAAGAGAACTGACCGGGTACCTTTCCCGAATACCTTCCCAACGTCAGCCGTTTCTGCAATAAGGCCCGCGTTCGCGCGACTGGCGAGAAGAGATGGGCCACCATCGGGGAACGCGAACCACAGCTGCCGCTCGCCTGGGCCCCCCTTCAACCGTGACGGAGCCCCCATGTCCAACGCCATTATTCCCATCAAGCGCGCCCTCCTCAGTGTCTTCGACAAGACCGGGATGGCCGATTTTGCCAAGGCGCTGGCCGGGCTCGGCGTCGATCTGGTCTCGACCGGCGGTACCTCCAAGCTCATCGCTTCGACCGGCGCTGCGGTACGCGACATCTCCGACCTGACCGGCTTCCCCGAGATGATGGACGGCCGGGTGAAGACGCTGCACCCCAAAGTGCATGGCGGGCTGCTCTCGGTGCGCGATAACCCGATCCACCAGGCCTCGATGGATGAGCACCAGATCGGCGCCATCGACCTCGTGGTGGTGAACCTCTACCCGTTCGAGGAAACCATCGCCAAAGGCGCCTCCTACGACGAGACCATCGAGAACATCGATATCGGCGGCCCGGCGATGATCCGCTCGGCGGCCAAGAACCACGCCTATGTCACCGTCATCGTCGACCCCGCCGATTATGACGCGGTGCTCGAGCACATCCGCGCCTCGGGCGGCGTGCCATACGAGCTGCGCCAGCGCCTCGCCGCCAAGGCCTATGCCCGCACCGCCGCCTATGACTCGGTGATCTCGAGCTGGTTCGCCAGAACCCTCGACTATGCCGAAATGCCGTACCGCTCCTTCGCCGGCCGGCTGAAGGAAGTGATGCGCTATGGCGAGAACCCGCACCAGTGGGCCGCCTTCTACACCACTGGCGAGCAGCGCCCCGGCGTCGCCACGGCCCGCCAGGTGCAGGGCAAGGCGCTGAGCTACAACAACCTCAACGACACCGACGCCGCCTTCGAGCTGGTGTCGGAATTCGACCCGGCGGTGCCGGCCGTCGCCATCATCAAGCACGCCAACCCTTGCGGCTTTGCGATCGGCGCATCGCTGATCGAGGCTTACCACCTGGCGCTGCGCACCGACCCTGTCAGCGCTTTTGGCGGCATCGTGGCGCTGAACCGGACTATTGACGGGCCGACTGCCACCGAGATCGTCAAAGTGTTCACCGAGGTGATCGTCGCGCCCGACGCCACCGAGGAGGCGATCCGCATCATTGCCGCGAAGAAAAACCTCCGCCTGCTGCTCACCGGCGCCCTCGCCGACCCCAAGGCCGGCGGCCTGACGGTGAAATCGCTGGCCGGCGGCCTCTTGGTGCAGGGTCGCGACGATCGCAATGTCGACGACACCGAGTTCAAGGTGGTGACCAAAAAGCAGCCGACGGAAGCCGAGCTGCGCGACCTGAAGATCGCCATGAAGGTCGCCAAGCACGTCAAGTCGAACGCCATCATCTACGTCAGGGACGGCGCCACCGTCGGCATCGGCGCCGGCCAGATGAGCCGGCTTGATTCAAGCCGCGTCGCCCACCGCAAGGCCATCGACGCCGCCGAAGCTGCCGGTATCGAGGGCGCCCTGACCGCCAACTCGGTCGTCGCCTCCGACGCGTTTTTCCCGTTCCCAGATGGTATGCTGGCGGCGGTCGAGGCCGGCGCCACCGCGGTGATCCAGCCCGGCGGTTCGATGAACGACCAGGCGGTGATCGACGCGGCGGACGCCGCCGGCATCGCCATGATCATGACCGGGATGAGGCACTTCCGGCATTGATCAACGCAGCACTCGTAGGCCGAGATAGCGTTCGAACGGCTCGAAGTCGCGATCTCCATGCAGCAGGTGGTGACCGTTCTCGATGCAGTAGGTCGCGATGGCAAGGTCGGCGAGGGTTCTGATGGTAATGCCGCGCCGTCGCAATGAGCGGTAATACGCGGCGGCGATGTATGCCAGGCGGGGATTGAGCATCGACGCTATCCCATAGGCGTCAAACTTGCGCTGGAGTTGGACGGCGTCTTTCTCGCTGTCGATGCCGCGAAGCAGTTCGAGGACAATGATGTCCCCCACCAGGATTGCGTGGGGAGCAAGCGCCCTGAACCGAACGACTTCCTCGGTGTGGAGATCCCTGAAATGATCGATCCACACTGAGCTGTCTACGACGATCACTTTCCGGGCTCGTAGGCTGGGCCATCTTCTTCGAAAGCCGGCGCTTCCCAGCCAATACCACGTGTGCTTTGAACGATGTCTTGCATGAGCATGGCTCGAGTGTAATGGCGCATGGCCTCTTCGACGGCTGCCTTCTTGGTGGCCTTGCCGCTGGCCCGCATCGTGGCCGCCATCAGTTCATCGTCTATGTCGATGTTCGTCCGCATCAGAACCTCAATGTGTAAAGATGGACACAACTATACACATCGCTTCCCGCCCGCTCAACTTCCCGCGCCAGATCCCGAGAAGGCCGGTGGCGACCGATAGCCGCGACACCGTCATCCCACCCTGGTCAGCCCCTGGACTGCCGCAGCCACCCCGTCGATCTCCTCAAGTTGCACCCTGAGCAGGTCGGCCAGCGCCCGGTCGAGCGTCATGCGGTCAACAATCATTTCGCATGGATGACCGAGAGGCCGCCACGCATCTCGTCGAGGTCGCCGTTCCAGCCCTTGCCGGTCATCTCGTTGATCATCTTACGCAACCGGTGGGTCTTTGCGACTCGCAACAGCGCCTCTTCGACCGCGGCCTTCTTCGTGGTTGCTCCAGTGACTTTCATCACCTCGGCGAGCAACTCGTCATCAATATCGATGTGTTACGCACCACGGCCTCGATGTGTATGATCGAACCGAAGTATACACATCGCGCTGTAATTTCAACTTGCTCGTGCCAGATCCCCGAGCAAGCCCGCCGCCACGCTCAGGCGCGACACCGTCATCTCACCCTCGGTTAGCCCCTGCACCGCGTCGGCTACCCGAGCGATCGCCTCGGGCTGCGACTCGCGCCAAGCTTGGAGCCGCTTGTCCACCGCACCATTATTGGTCGCCAGCGCGTCTGCCGTGAGGTCGCGCTGGGCTCGCAACAGGTTGGCAAGCGCCCGGTCGAGTGCCATGCGGTCGAACTTGTCGCCCAGCACGATGGCGTTCCCCTGTTCGATCACCCGGCCGAGCTGGAACGTATCGAGCACGCCGAAAAAGGCGATGGCGGTATCGGCCACCGGTGTCCGCGTCCGCTCCGCCACCAGGACGATATCGGTCCCCAGCGACAGCACCGGCAGTTCGGCGAAACGCCGCGCCATCTCGCGCTTCACCCCGGCAGCTTCCAGCCGGTTCGTCCGCTCGCTGATGGTGTTCTCGAGGTAGCTGCCGAGCAAACTGCCGATCATCGCCCGCACCTGTGCGATGCCGTCCTGATAGCGATCGACCAAAGGCCGCAGCCCATGCTCGAACCGCCCGTTCCTCAAAAACCACAGCGTCTCGCGCTTCAGCAGCGCCTGCACTTCGGCATAGAGCGTCAGCTGGGTTTTGCCCGGCACGGTACCGTCAAGCCCATCGATGTCGCGGTTGAGATCGGGCGTGCCATAAACGTCGCGCGCTGCCGCATAGGCCGCCGCCACCTGTCCGGAATCGGCGCTCGAGGCCGCCATCATCTCGTTGACGAATCCCGGCCCGCCGCGATTGATCATGGCGTTACTGAGCACCGTGGCGATCACCTCGCGGCGCAGCCGATGGTTAGTGACGGTGTCCTCAAACGTCTCGATCAGCCGGTCGGGGAAATAGCGATAGAGCTCGCGCCCCAGATACGGATCGTCCGGCACCCCAGTCTTCAGGAGGTCCGCATTGGCGACGTTCTTGGCATAGGCGAGCAGCACCGCCAGTTCCGGCCGGGTCAGCCCCTTGCCGCCCTGCGCCCGATGCCGGAGCGCGGCGTTATCGGGCAGAAACTCCACCGCCCGGTGCAGCTCGCCCGAGGCCTCCAGTCCCTCGATCAGCGCTACATGTTCGGGAAAGGCCGCGAGCCCGCGTGCTTCCTCGACGCTCAGCGCCAGCGTCTGCAAATAGTTGTTCTTCAAGCATAGCGCCGCTACCTCGTCGGTCATCGAGGCGAGGAACTCGTTGCGCACCTGCGTGGTCAGCTGGCCGGTGCGGGTAAGCGCGCCGAGCGCGATCTTGATGTTCACCTCGAGATCGGACGAGTTCACCCCGGCCGAGTTGTCGATGGCATCGGTGTTGATCCGTCCGCCCTTCAGCGCATATTCGACCCGGCCGAGCTGCGTCACCCCGAGGTTGGCGCCCTCGCCCACCACCAGCGCCCGGATGTCGGCGCCGCTGATACGCACCGCATCATTGGCCTTGTCGCCGGCCTGCGCCTCGGTCTCGCTGCTGGCCCGCACATAGGTACCGATGCCGCCGAACCATAACAGGTCGACCTGCGCCTTGAGGATGGCGCGGATCACGTCGTTCGGCGTCACCGCGTCGGAGTTGAGCCCCAGCGCTTTGCGCGCCTCGGCGAACAGCGGCACCGTCTTGACGCTGCGCGAATAGACCCCGCCGCCCTTCGACAACAGCTCCGGGTTGTAGTCCTGCCAGCTCGAGCGCGGCAGCTCGAACAGCCGCTGCCGTTCAGCGAGGCTCACCGCCGGATCCGGGTCCGGGTCGATGAAGATGTCGCGATGGTCGAACGCCGCAATCAGCCGCGTCTCAGGCGACAGCAGCATGGCATTGCCGAACACGTCGCCGCTCATGTCGCCGACCCCGGCCACGGTGAATGGCGTGGTCTGGATGTCGCGGTCGAGCTCGCGGAAATGCCGCTTCACCGCCTCCCAGCCGCCACGCGCCGTGATCCCCATCTTCTTGTGGTCGTAGCCGGCCGAGCCGCCCGAGGCGAAGGCGTCGCCGAGCCAGAAATCCCGATCGACCGCAATGGCATTGGCAGTGTCGGAAAAGCTCGCCGTGCCCTTGTCGGCGGCAACCACCAGGTACGGATCGTCGCCATCGCGCCTGATCACATCGGGCGGCGGCACCACGGTATCGACCTCGAGATTGTCGGTGACGTCGAGCAGCGTCGAGACGAAGATCTTGTAGCAGACCGTCCCTTCGCGCAGCACCGTCTCGCGGTCAGCGCCGAGCGGCGTCTGCTTGGGAACGAACGCGCCCTTTGCCCCGACCGGCACGATAATGGCGTTCTTCACCTGCTGCGCCTTCACCAAACCGAGCACTTCGGTGCGGAAATCCTCCGGCCGATCCGACCAGCGCAAGCCGCCGCGGGCGATCGGCCCGAAGCGCAGGTGCAGGCCCTCGACCCGCGGCGAATAGACGAAGATCTCGCGATAGGGTTTTGGCTCCGGCAGCGCCTCCACCTTCGAACAATCGAACTTCAGCGCCAGCGCCGGCCGCCGCGCGCCCGACTGGTCGCGCTGGTAGGCATTGGTGCGCACCACGGCTTCGGTGAGATTGAGGTAGCGGCGGAGGATGCGATCCTCGTCGAGCGACGTGGTGGCTTCCACTGCCGCGGCGATGATCCCGCGCGCCTCGGTGGTGGCGCGCTTGCGGTCCCCAGCGAAATGTGGGTCGTTCTCGGCATGGAACAGGCTCACCAGCGCTGCCGCGACATCGACATGCCGCGCCATCACCGAGTTGAGGTAGTCACGCGAATAGGGGATGCCGACCTGCTTGAGGTAACGGGTCAGCGCCCGCAGCACCTCGACATCGTCCCAGCCGAGCCCAGCCTTCAGCGTCAGCTGGTTGAGCCCGTCGCTCTCGGCTTCCCGCCGCCACACCGCGAGGATGGCCGTCTCGATCCTTTCGCCCTGCGCCCGGTCGTCGAGATCGAGCCCATCATCGGCCTCGAGCAGCATGTCGTGCACATAGGTCTCGGCGTCATGCAGCGGCTTCACCAAAAAGGTGTCCTCGTCGATCACCCGGAAGCCGAAATTCTCCAGCATCGGCACGCGATCGCTGAGCGCGATCGGGCTGCCCCGGTGGTAAACTTTCAGGCCCAGGGCGCTGCGGCCTTCGCGCGCCCCGAGCCGTAAGGCAATCGCCCGCTCGTCCGGCAACAACCGGATCACCGCGATATCGCCAAGCGCCGCCTCAGCCGAGTGCACTGCCTGGTAGTCGGGCGGGAAGGCCTCAAGATAGTCGGCAATCGCCGCCGTATCCTGCACCGCCGCCACCAGCCGGTCGCCGAAGGTACGGATCCGCTCCGCCACCCCCTGCTCCAGCTCGTCGCGGGGCGGCGTCGGCGTCACTCCGCCATTGCGCCCGATGATGAAGTGCACCCGGACCAGCTCGCCCTCAGGGAAGCTCGGATAGAACGCCGAGACTCGCCCCTCGTAGACTTCGGCCAGATAGCTGCCGATCACCGCCCGCACGTCGGAATCGTAGCGGTCGCGCGGCACGAACACGAGGATGGAGACGAAGTTGTCAAAACGGTCGATGCGGCTCAGCACCCGTACCCGGGGGCGGTCGACGAGGCTCGCGATCGTCGTCGCGAACTCGTAGAGCTGCGGCTCGGAGATCTGGAACAGCTCATCGCGCGGAAACGTGTCGAGCGCATTCATCAGCGCCTTGCCGGCATGGCTCTGCGGATCCTGGCCGGCCTCGCGCAGCACCTCGGTGATCTTCTTGCGGATCAGCGGCACGTCGGTATTGGGCGCCGCCAGCGACATCGAGGTGAACAGCCCGAGGATGCGCAGCTCGCCCGAAGTGGCGCCCTCGCGGTCGTAGAGCTTCACTCCGACATAATCCATGTAGGCGCGACGGTGCACCCGCGAGCGGATATTGGCCTTGCTGACCATGATCGGCGCCGGCTCGGCGAGGAAGGCGAAATGCTGCTCTGTCATTTCGACGTAGTTGGGCCCCGAGCGCAGGAACAGCACGCTGGGGTCCTCGAGGATGCCGAGCTCGCTGTCATGCACCGGCACGAGCTTGGCCGGTGTCGCGACGCCATCGACCTCCGTGGCCGGCTCGAGCCTGTATTCGCGCATGCCGAGGAAGGTGAAGTTGTGCTCGGCCAGCCAGCCGAGGAAGTGCATCGCCTCGGCCACCTGCGCCGGCGGCGCTTTGGGGGCGTGGGCGTGCCAGTCGGCCATCGCTTTTTTCACCCGCGCCAGCATCGGCCGCCAGCCGGCGACCGCCCGGCCGACATCGGTGAGCGTATCGTCGATCTCGCCCTTCAGCGCCTCACGTTGCACGATATCGGCAAGCGGCTCGATCTCGATATGGAGGAAGCTCTCGAGCCGGCTGCCCGGCGTCGGCACCTCGAGCACCCGGTAGGTCGCCGGATCGAACTGCAGCACCGGATGGGTGATGAAGCGGATCACTCCGCCCCGCGCCCGGATCGCCGCGAGCACGCTGTCGACGATGAACGGCATGTCGGCCGAAAACACCTCGACGATCTCGAGCCCACCCGGCTGTTCCGGCGGCACGACGTAGACATTGTGGCTGGCGAGTTCGCGCTTGCCTAACCGGCCATAGGACTTGCGGAACGTCGCTTCCAGCGCCTCGGCGGGATAGAGGGCGAGGTCTTCGGGGTCAGTCGCCTCGGCCACCGCCCTGAGGAAGCGCGCGAAGCTCGGCTCGGACGACTGGTAGCCCTCTGACCGCGCAATCAGTGCCGCACGCGTATCGACAGCCGCCGCCTCATTCATCGCGCAACTCCCCGTCCCCCAGTGACAGGACTCTGCGTCCGGCCGCCGCTGTTGTCGAGTGGCCACAACACAAGACGATGACGGTAAGACCTTGTGAGCATCCCGCTGCCATAGTCCGAAAATCCTCTCGTCGACGGCCCGCCATGTCCGATGCCCCCTCCGATCTTCGCGCCCTGCTGCGCACTGGCCTCAGCCGGTCGCTGGCATCGCTGCTGATCAAGGTCGCAACCGCCGGGCTGACCTACCTGATGTATGTGGTGCTTTCGCGCACCATGGGCGCCGCCGAATACGGCTATTTCGCCTTTGGCCTGAGCCTCGCCACCATGCTCGCCATTGGCGCCTCGATGGGCCAGCAGACCGCGATCCTCCGCTACTGGCCGGAAGAGGAGGTGGCGAACCGCCACGACAAGGCGCTGTCGGCACTGCGCTCGGGCGGCGCGCTGACCCTAATCGCCGGCCTCGTCCTTACCGCACTCACCATTGCCGGGGCCGCGGCGGCCGGCCTGTTCGGCGGCGCGACCTGGCACCTCTATGCCGCCGCGGCGCTGATCCTGCCGATGGCCTTCGCCGAGTACTGGTCCTCGGCGCTCCGCGCCCAGGGCTCGGTATGGACGGCGCTGGCGCCGCGCGACGTGCTCTGGCGGGTACTGACGCCGCTGGCCATCGTCTTGCTGTTTGCCTTGAACGCCCCGCTGAGCGGCTGGCAGGCGCTGCTGCTGACCGCGGTGCTGCTGGCGGTGGCGCTGGCGCTGCAATATGCCCTCGCCCGCCTCCGGCGCTACGAGATCGCCCTGGGCTTTTCGACGCTGCGCCCTTACTGGCGCGAGCATGGCACGGCGAGCCGCTGGTTCCTCATCGGCACGGTGATCGATTCCGCCGCGCTCAACATGGACACCATCTTCATTGGCCTCCTGGTCACCGCCGAGGCAGCCGGCATCTACTTCAATGCCTTCCGCACCGCCGGACTGCTGACGCTGTTCATGTTCGCCATTACCCTCGTGGTCGCGCCGATGGTGTCGCGCCACTACCATGCCGGCGAGATCAAACAGGCGCAGGCGATCACTGCATTGTGTGCCTGGGCCGGCTTCGCCTTCTCGCTCGTGGTATTCCTCGGCTACCTGATCTTCGGCAACCAGATCCTTGCGCTGTTCGGCGATCACTCCACCGCCGGCTACTGGGTGCTGATCCTGCTCAGCGTCGGGCTGCTGTTCGATGCCGCCACCGGCCCGTCGCGCATCGTCATGATGATGACCGGCCACGAGCGCGATTACGTACGGATCTGGGGCGCCATCATGCTGGCCGGCCTGTTGCTCGAACTCATGGTGATCCCGGTTTTCGGGCTGATCGGCGCAGCCGCCGTCAACGCCCTGTCGCGTGCCGTGGCGCAGCTGGCCATCGCCCGCTGGAACCGCCGCCATATCGGCATCGACACCACGCTCCTCGGCGCCTTCCGTGTGCGTGGGCTGCCCGATGCACCCGCCCGCATGGCACCCTTGTAAACTCTGTGCCCTCCGCCAATCTTGACCTGACAGGCGAGCGGGGCTTAGAACGCCCCGTTACTCCCTTAACCCCGAGTGGAACCTCCAGCAAAAATGGCCGGCAGAACTCTGTACGATAAGATCTGGGACGATCACCTTGTTTCCAACAACGAGGATGGGACCAGCCTTATTTACATTGATCGCCACCTGGTCCACGAGGTGACGAGCCCACAGGCCTTCGAGGGCCTGCGGATGAACGGCCGCAAGGTCCGGGCGCCTGAGCGCACCCTCGCCGTGGTCGACCACAACGTCCCCACCACCGACCGTTCGCTGCCCAATCCGGATCCGGAAAGCGCCATCCAGATCGCCGCGCTGGCCGAGAACACCAAGGATTTCGGCATCGAATATTACGATCCCTTCGACAAGCGTCAGGGCATCGTGCACATCGTTGGCCCGGAGCAGGGCTTTACCCTGCCCGGCATGACCATCGTCTGCGGCGACAGCCACACCTCGACGCATGGCGCGTTCGGTGCGCTGGCGCACGGCATCGGCACTTCTGAGGTCGAGCACGTGCTCGCCACCCAGACGCTGATCCAGCAGAAGGCCAAGAACATGCTGGTGCGTGTCGATGGCCAGTTGCCCGATGGCGTCACCGCCAAGGACATCATCCTTGCCATCATCGGCGAGATCGGCACGGCCGGCGGCACCGGCCACGTCATCGAGTTCGCCGGCGAAGCGATCCGCGCGCTGTCGATGGAAGGCCGCATGACGGTCTGCAACATGACCATCGAGGGCGGCGCCCGCGCCGGCCTGATTGCCCCTGACGAGAAGACCTTCGAATACGTGAAGGGTCGCCCGCGCGCCCCCAAAGGCGCCGCCTACGACCACGCCGTCGAGTACTGGAAGACCCTCTATTCCGACGCCGATGCGCATTACGACAAGGTGGTGATCCTCGACGCGGCAAAGCTGCCGCCGATCGTTTCCTGGGGCTCGAGCCCCGAGGATGTGATCTCGGTCAATGGCGTCGTCCCCAACCCGGACGACATCCAGGACGCCAACAAGCGCGCCAGTAAGTGGCGGGCACTCGAGTATATGGGCCTCGAGCCGGGCACCAAAATCACCGACATCACCGTCGAGCGCGTCTTCCTCGGCTCGTGCACCAATGGCCGCATCGAGGATCTCCGTGCCGCCGCCAAGGTGGTGGCCGGCCGTAAGGTCGCCGCCGGCGTCAACGCCATGGTGGTACCGGGTTCCGGTCTTGTGAAGGAACAGGCAGAAGCCGAAGGTCTCGACGTGATCTTCAAGGATGCCGGTTTCGAGTGGCGCGAGCCGGGCTGCTCGATGTGCCTCGCCATGAACCCCGACAAGCTGAAGCCGCACGAACGCTGCGCTTCGACCTCGAACCGCAACTTCGAAGGCCGTCAGGGTTTCAAGGGCCGCACTCACCTGGTCTCGCCCGCCATGGCGGCGGCCGCGGCGGTCACTGGCCACTTCGTCGACATTCGCGAGTGGCAGTAGAATAGAGCGAGTAGGGAGTAGCGAATGGCGAATAGTCTGAACGTCATCGCTACTCGCTATTCGCCATTCGCTATTCGCTCATGAACTCCTGGACCGACCGCGCGGCTCCGTCCCTCGACGACTTCGAAGAGATCGCGGCGGCGGCTTTCGTGGCGCTGCCGGCCGAGTTCAAGGCGCTGGCCGGGAACGTCCCCTGCATGGTCGCCGAATTCCCCGATGAAGAGACGATGACCGAGATGGAGCTCGAAACCGAGTTCGACATTCTCGGGCTGTTTCGCGGCATCGGCCTGCCGCAGGGCGGCGCCACGCCGCAGACCGGGCAACTGCCCAACCAGGTCTGGCTCTACCGCCGGCCCATCCTCGACTACTGGGCCGAAAGCGAAACCGGCGAAACGCTGGGCGAGATCATCACTCACGTGCTGGTGCACGAGATCGGCCACCATTTCGGCTTTTCCGACGATGATATGGAAGCCATCGAAGCCGCGGCAGAACGCGAGGGTTGACATCGGTTGGTGCCGATCAACCACCGGGTCATCCCCGCGAAAGCGGGGACCTCCGTTTGCGATGGTGCCGCAGGAGAGAAAACAGAGGTTCCCGCTTTCGCGGGAATGACTCCGTGGGTGCCGAATGATTCAGTCCCGCTGATTCCCATCCCGCGGCACGAACTCATAGTAGTCATCGAGCACGCCCGGACGCTCGTCTTCGACCAGCAGCCCATATTTCTGGCCATCGAAATGCTCGAACCATTCGTCCCAGGCCACCAGGTCGAGCCCGCCGAGCCGGTCGCCATACTGGTTCTCGCCGGCGTTCAGCGCCTGCTGGTCGAACAGGATTCGCAGCACCGGCGGGCCGCCGATCCCGGTTGACCGGTCCTCCATGGCCGGATTGCCGGAGCGCGCCGCTGCCCAGAGCCGGATATCCTCGTGCTTGGTGAGGACCTGAGTCATTTCGATGCCTTTCTGGTCTTCTTGAGTACTGCAGCTTAGCGGGAAAACTGCTTTAGCTTAAGTGGTCGCGGCGCCGTCCGGTTCCAAGTGCCGATCGCCAGCAAACGCCCGGTTCGGACTTGGCTTTACGGCGCTGCTGGCTCAAACTGCGACGGGGCGCCACGGCGCTGCAGGATTGCTGTTAACCAGTTCTTTCGGGGCCACTCTTACTGTCATTCCATCATTAGGGACGCGATTGCAGGGCATGGCCGGAGCGGGCTTCATACTCGCCATCAACCTATTCATTGCCGCGCTGTTTGCGCTGGCCTTCTTCCTGGTCGGCGTCTCCAACCGGGCGGATAAGGTCGCGCCGTTCTTCTCCCTGGCCTACGTCTTCGGCATCCTCTACATCGCCTCGGAATTCATCCTGCCGCGGCAGGATTATCCGCAGTTCGCCTACACCGCCGGCTTTGCCGCCTTCCTCGGCGCCGTCACCGCGGTGACCCTGGGTGTGGCGCGGCGCTATGCTCGCCCGCTGCCCTGGGTCGGCGTCGGCGTCATCGTCATCGTGTCGGTGGCCGCCAACTGGTTCGGCTACACCCTGCCGCACGATACGGTGGAGCGGAACCTGATCTACCAGACGCCCTATGCCGTGATGCAGGCCTGCGCCGCCTGGATCATCCTCGCCTCGCGCCGCCGCCAGCCGATCGATATCGGGCTCGTGGCGCTGTTCGCCCTAAGCGCCCTGCAGTTCCTGTCAAAACCCTTCGCTGCCGTGCTGCTCGGTGGTTCAGGCGACAGCACCTACACCTACCTCGCCACCACCTATGCGCTCTATTCGCAATCGCTCGGCGCCATCCTCCAGGTGGCGACGGGGCTGCTGATGCTGATGCTCTTGGTGCGCGACATGCTGGTCGAAATCACGGCCCGCTCGGAGACCGACCCGCTGTCCTCGGTCTACAACCGCCGCGGTTTCGAGGAGCGTGCGGCCCCCGGCTTGCAGCAAGCTAGCGTGCCCGCGGCGCTGGTGCTGGCCGACCTCGATGCCTTCAAGGCCATCAACGACAATTACGGCCACGACACCGGCGACCAGGTGATCGTCGCCTTCGCGGCGCTGCTGCGCGATACCGCGCCGCCAAAAGCGGTGGTCGGCCGGCTGGGTGGCGAAGAATTCGGGGTGTTCCTGCCTGGCGCCAACCTGGCCGTCGCCCGCCTGCTGGCAGAGACACTGCGCACCGGCTTCGCCGCGCAGTCGGTGGCCGGGCTGCCGCCCTTCGTGCGCTGCACCGCCAGCTTCGGCGTCGCCGAGCGCATGGACGGCGAGAGCCTGTCCGGTCTCCGCCGCCGCGCCGATGCGGCGCTCTATACCGCCAAGCGTGATGGCCGCGATCGTGTCGCGGTGGCCGGCGATCCGCACGCTGACGCGATGCCGGCCCACCCGCTGGCCGGCACCTCGCTCGCCAAGTCTGCCTGACGGATCGCTCCAGTTAGAGCGTCTCACGGACGAACTGCTCCACCCACGGTGTCATCCCCGCCTTCGCGCACTAGTGTCCGGGATTTTTGTTTGTTTGGGGTGGTGCAAGGCAGGCACCGCCAGGTGATCTGGCATAAAATCGAGTTGCGAGACTTGATTTGGAGCCTGCCATGCCATTTGAGCCTAATGGTTTCC
>NZ_LAJE02000175.1 GCF_000970465.2 Devosia insulae DS-56 | reverse complement strand
GGGTCAGCCCGCACCGGCGGCACGCTAGACCAGCTAACTCCGCCCGATCTTCCGCCAGCCCCAGGAAACCGGGGCCTCGGCGACGCTCTGCCGCTTCATCAGCTCGACTCCGACCCGGAAGTGGCGCACTGCGCGGTTCGGTTCGGCGATCCGGTCGAGCAGCAGCGTCAGCGCCACGGCCGCCATCTCCGACACCGGCTGACGCACCGTCGTCAGTTCCGGCTCGACGATCGAGGCCCAGGGGATATCGTCGAAACCGACCACCGAGAGCTCGGCCGGCACTGCGATGCCGAGCTGGCGTGCCGCGCGCAGCACACCGATAGCGATCAGGTCGTTGCCGCACATCACCGCACTGACATCGCGCCGCTGCAAGGCGGCGAGGATCGGTTCGGGCAGATCGATGGCGAACGGCGCCTTCTCCTCCCACACTGCATTGGCCTCTCCTTCGAGCGCATCGATGAAGCCGAGGCGCCGATCGTCCTTGCTCGGCAGCACGCTCGCCGCCGTCAGCATGCCGATCCGGCGATGCCCCATTTCCACCAGGTGCCGCCCCAGCAGCTGGCCGCCCTCATAGTCCTTGGTGGTGACGTTATCGACGTTGAGGCTGGGCGTGCCGATGATCACGATGGGGACCGAGTAGTCCGAGCTCATCACCTCGTCCGGCCCGGCCGTCTGGCACCAGACGATGCCCTCGACGCCATGCTGCTCGAGGTGCCTGATGCCCTGCACTTCCTCGTCGACATGCCCCGACGTGTCGATCAGCACCACCGTATAGCCGGCCTGCCGCGCGGCGCGCTCAAAACTCTGCGCCAGCGCCGGGTAGTAGGGGTTGTTGAGGTCGGGAACCACGAGGCCGAGCGTCATGCTCTTGCCGGTGCGCACTGCCTGGGCCGAACGGTTGGGCCGGTAGCCGAGGCGCTGCGCTGTTTCGCGAACACGCGCGCGGACTTCCTCGCCGATCGTACCGCCGCCATTGAGCGCATAGGACACGGCTGCGATGGAGACATTGGCCTCCCGCGCCACGTCGCGGATCGTCGCAGGTTTCTTCATTGTTGGCGGGCGCCCCATTTCCTGCCCCCGCAGTCCTAGAGTCGTTCGCCGGCCTTGTCGAACAGGAAAAGCCGGTCGGCCTCGAGCGAAAACCGCAACGCCTCGCCCGGCCGCAACCCGCTCAGCCGCCGCTGTTCGATGGTCACCGGCGCGCCGCCTTCGGCACTGGCATAGACATAGGAGACGCTGCCCAGCTGTTCGACCACCTGCACCGTGCCCGCGAAGCTGCCATCCGGCGATAGCTCGGTATGTTCCGGACGAAAGCCGAGCGCCACCTCGTCGCCGGGCTTCGCACCGTCGCGGCGGAGCGGCACGTTCAGGCTGACGCTGCCCAGCGTCGGTGCGCTCACCGTCGCCTTGCCGTCGGTGACCGACGAGATGCTTGCCGGAATGAAGTTCATCTTGGGCGAGCCGATGAAGCCGGCGACGAACAGGTTGTCGGGGTTCTCGTAGAGGTCGATCGGCCGCCCGACCTGCTCGATCCGGCCGGCGCGCAGCACGACGATCTTGTCGGCGAGCGTCATCGCTTCGACCTGGTCATGCGTCACATAGATCATCGTGGCGCCCAGCCGCTGATGCAGCGCGGCAATCTCGAGCCGCATCTGTACGCGCAGTTCGGCATCGAGGTTGGAGAGCGGCTCGTCGAACAGGAAGATTTTTGGGCTCTTGACGATGGCCCGACCGATGGCGACGCGCTGGCGCTGGCCGCCGCTGAGCGCCTTGGGCTTGCGCTTCAGATAGGGCTCGAGCTGCAGCACCTTCGCAGCCGCCAGCACCCGCTGCTGGCGTTCGGCCTTGGGTACATGCGCGATCTTGAGGCCGAAGCCGATATTGTCCTCGACGCTCATGTGCGGGTAGAGCGCGTAGGACTGGAACACCATGGCGACGCCACGTTCGAGCGGCAGCATGCCGGTGACATCGCGTCCATCGATGGCGATGCTGCCGGTAGTGACGTTCTCGAGGCCGGCGAGCATGCGCAACAGGGTCGACTTGCCGCAGCCGGAGGGGCCGACAAACACCACGAACTCACCGTGATCGACGTCGAGATCGACCGACTTGATGATTTCGGCTTCACCGAAACTCTTGCGAACGGAACGGAGCGTCAGGCCAGCCATGCGTCAGCCTCCGATCCGGCGGACGCTGAGGCCGAGCGCCGGCACCGTTCCGCCTTCGATGAGGAAGCCGGCGCCACCCGAGCCATACGAGGTGTCGCTGGCCGCGACGATAGCCTTGCCGCCGATGCTGAGGCTGATCCTGTCCCCCACGGCGCTGACCTCGAACAGCTGCCGGCTGTTCGGGATGAAGTCGAACGGTACCGAGGCGAGGATGTCGAGCGCGCTGTCGCGGCGGCGCACGATCGATGCCTTGCCGTCATGCACCACCCCGGCATAGTAGCGCCGGTGCCCTCGGGCGCGGACCACCAGCCCTGCCATCTCATGCAGTTCGATGACCAGCTCGGAGGCGATGGCATAGTCGGTCCAGTCGCGCGTGCCGAAGGTGATGACGCCATTGCTGTCGGGATGCGACAGGGTGAAGGTGTTGTAGATGTCGGTCGCCCAGTGCTTGGCCGATGAGACGAACTGCTTGGTCCAGAACGTCGTGGTGTCCCAGGGGGTGAGCCGCGGCGTCAGCTCTTTGGAGGTCCCGAACGTCAGGTGCTCCGGAGCGCCGCTCCAGTCGAGCGAGAGGATGGCGATCCGGCCGGAGAGCCGGTGCGTCGCCGCGAGCTCGAGGCCCAGCCGGTGGATCGGTCGCCCTCCCGTGTCGGGGACCTTGAAGCTGACCGCGTTGTCGCCCTGGTTGATGTCGAACCACGCGCCGTCGAGCCGGGCCAATTGGTCGGTCTCGTCGAAGAAATGGATGAAGAAGCGCGCCGCCGGGTTGACCGCATCGAGCCCGCGAATGCTGCCGGTGACGGTCTGGGTGGCGTAGAGCGTCGGGCTGGCGATCACCTCGAAGTACGAGGTGTCCGATACGCCGCGCGGCTTGGGGTCGATGAAGGTCGGGACCGACACCGCGCCGGTCACCCCGGCGGCCAGCCCTTCGAAGCTGAGCTCCAGCCCATTGGCGTCGCTCGAGCTGTTGAGGTTGCCGACGCGGGTGATCGCCTGCCGGCCCTGGTGCAGCGGGCAGCGGGCAAAGCCCTGCACCGAGCCCGGAAACTCGAAGGCGAAGCGGATCACCGGCGCGGTGTAGCTGTCGCCCTTGAGCTGCGCGGCGCTGCGCAGCACCCGGCGGGTCTCGATCACCGCATCGGTGACGCACTCGCCGCCGTCGGCGCCGACCACATACATCAGGTCCGCCACCGGCCCGCGGAAGTCGGGGCCGGTCTCGAGGCCTGCGAGCCCGAGACGGATGCCGTTGAGGGCGCCGAGATTGCCGGCATTGCAGTCGGTGTCCCAGCCCGAGGAGACCGCGATCTTCAACCCCTTCTGGAAGTCGTCGCCGCCCAGGATGAACGAGGCGATGAGCAGCGCATGGTTGGGCACCATCGGGCAGTTCCCCGGATAGCGCTCATAGCCGTGGTTGGCGCCCAGCCAGTGGCGCACCGCCCGCCAGTCGTCGCCGGCCCGGGCGCATTGCTCGCGCACATCGGCGATCACGCCGTTCAGCTCGTTGCTGTTCGAGTATCTGAGGCCGAGATCGAGCAGCTTGTCGATATCGGTCTCGTCATAGGCCGCCGCCTGCATGGCGGCGAAGAGGCACGCCGCCTCGAGCGCCACGCCGTCATGGCTCACCGAGCCCGCCGCCCGCGCCATCGCGGCGGCCCGATCGGGATCGGACGGGTTCACCATCGACCAGGTATCGATGAAGATCTCGGCGCCGATCTGCTCGGCCATGCCCTTGCCATTCATGGCGATCGAGCCGCTGGCGGGAGCGGCGATACCGTGCTTGAGGCGCAGGTAAGCGGTGTGTTCGGTCGACCGGCCGAGGCCACCCCACCACAGCACCGTCTTGTCCTCGACGATGTAGTTGAGCCAGGTATCGCCGATCGCCTTGGCGGAGATATCGGCGGGAAAGCCGTTATCCTCGAGCGCCCGGTAGAACAGGAACGTGCCGGAAATATCGTCGTCGGGCACGATCAGCGGCCAGTTGACCCGGTGGTTCACGTAGTCTTCGACTTCGCCGAAGGTGTCGCGAATGGCCTCATAGGTCCAGCCTTCGACGGCGCGCCCCAGATAGACGCCGATCAGCTTGCCGAGCACGCCGGCATAGGTCTTCTCGGCAACCGAGGTCAGCTGGGTGGGGGAGACACGGACGTTCATGGACTATCCTTTGACGGCGCCGGAGGTCATGCCGGAGATGAAGAAGCGCTGCAGCAGCAGGAAGAAGACGACGATCGGCGCCACGAGGATAAAGGCGCCGGCCATCAGCGCCCCCTGGTCGGTGGCGTAGGTGCCGTTCATCGACAGGTAGCCCAGCGTCATCGTGATGTTCGAGCGCCCCTTCTGGAACGTCGAGGTGATCAGGAACTCGTTCCAGGAGTTGAGGAACACGATGATCGCGACGGTGATCAGGCCCGGGCGCATCAGCGGCAGGATGACATGGAGGAACGTCTGCAGCGGGTTGGCCCCATCCATGAAGGCCGCGTCGTCGACATCCTGCGGGATCGAGATGACGTAGGCGCGCAACAGGAAGATCGTGATCGGCAGGTTGATGGCGGCGAGGATCAGCGCGGTGGCGGCGAAGTTCCCGACGATCCCGAGCTTGGCGTAGACGAAATACAGCGGGAACAGGAACAGCTGGATCGGCACCGTCGTCGCGCACAGAAAGTAGATGGTGATCAACTGCCAGCCGGGGATCTTGCGGCGCGCCAGGGCGAAGGCGGCGAGCGAGGCGAAGGCGAGGGTGATCAGCGTCGTGGTGCCGCTCAACAGCAGCGAGTTGACGATGCCGATCGAGAACTTTCCGCCGTTCCAGGCCCGGGCGAAGTTGTCGAGGCTGAGGCTCTCGGGCAGGCTCAGCGGGTTGGCGACGATTGCCGTGTGCGGCTTGAAGGCATTGAGCGCCACGAGGCCGAGTGGCAGCAGCGCGACCAGCACCGCGCCCCACAGGAAGAGGTTGGCGAGGGTGCGGGAGAGGGGAGAAGCGCCGGTCTGCATCTCAGGCCTCGAGGCTGGCGCGGCTCATCCGCACATAGACGATCGATGCGATGAGCCCGAAGAAACTCATCACCAAAGCCACCGCGGCGGCCTTGCCGACCTGGAAGCTGGTGAAGGCGAACTTGTAGGCATAGGTGGAGAGCATCTCGGTGGCGCGTGCCGGCCCGCCCTGGGTGATCAGGTAGATGTAATCGAAGGTGAGGAACGAGAAGATCGTCACCAGCACCAGCATCAGCCCCAGGGTCGGCAGGATGTTGGGCAGCGTTACATTCCAGAACACCTGCCAGCCATTGGCGCCTTCGAGGAACGCCGCCTCGAGCTGCTCTTCCGGCGTTTGCCGCATGGCGGCGAAGAACACCACGGTGAGATAGCCCCAGAAATGCCAGATATCGACACCGGCCACCGCGTAGAGCGCGGTCGACGGCTCGGTCAGCGGGCTCGACAGCGGGACGAAGTTCTTCGAGACAAAACCCAGCAGACCCGAAACCGGCGACAGAATGATGTTCTGCCAGATCACCGCGTTGGCGACCGGCGCCAGCACATAGGGCAAGAGGAAGATCACCTGGTACACCGCCCCCGATTTCCGCCGGCTCAGCAGCAGCGACGCGGCGACGAGGGCGATAGCCATCGGGATGGTCAGGAAGATCAGCGCCCACTGGATGTTATTGGTGATCGCCTGCCAGAACACGTTATCGGCGGCCAGGGCCTCGAAGTTGGCGAGCCCGACGAAAGCCGGCGCCGAGACGCCATCCCAGCGCGAGAACGACGCCCCGAAGGTCAGCAGGGCCGGCAGCAGCACGATGGCCACGCTCAGCAGCAGCGCCGGCGTGACGAACAGCACGTGATAAGCTCTCTGCGACAACGGCTTCAACGTCCGCAACCCTCCATTGCCGACTAGTGAAACGTTTAATGTTCGGATGTCAAGTGAGCCTGCGCGGTCATACTCCTCCGAATGATCAGGCTAGAACAGCTCGAAATAGCCCAATGCGTCGCCGATCGCCTCTTCCTCGTAGCCGAGGTGGCTGAGCAGCACCCGCTCGAGCGCACGGTAGAGCTCGAGCGTGTCGGTGAAGCGGCTCGGGCCTGGGTCGGCGGCGAGTTCGCCGAGCCTGTCGATCAGCCGCACCAGCAGCTCGTGCACCACCACATGCTCGGCCCGCAGCCGGTCGGCGATCGCCTTGAAGCCGGCGCCCTGCGCGGCAATGGCGGGGAAGATCGCCTCGTCCTCGATCGAATGGTGGACATTGACGATGTTGCAGTGCTGGCCGCAGAGGTTGCCGAAGCGCCGGTAGTTGGCGACCATGGCGAGGCCGGCCGCCTCGTCCGTCGCGGCCTTGGCGCCGACCTCACCCGCGGCGGCACGATCGATCAGTACCGCCAGCGTCTTCATGTTGTCGCGGAGGTGATCGTGCACTTCCCTGAGGTGCAGTCCAGGCGCGCGCTGCGCCTCGGTCAGGCCTTCGAGCCTGATGGGTGCAGGCCGGGTGGCGTCGTCGAGAAATCCGATATCGAGCAGCATGGCCGTGAGATGGGACGCCCAGTGGGTCCCGTCAACAAGGCACCTCGGAGTGACTAGAGCGTTTCACGGACGAGCCGCACCACCCGCGGTGTCATCCCCGCGACGGCCCGCGCGCTAAGCTAGGGTCGTGCCCCACGCGCGGGGTGGGGTGCTGGGTCCGCGAGCCGAGGCTCTGGACGTCCCCCTAACTCGGTGCCATCCCACACGAAAGCGGGGAACTCCGTTTGCGATCGTGCAGCGGGCACGAAAACAGAGGTTCCCGTTTTCGCGGGAATGACCCGGTGGGTGGGGCGTGACCCTAACTTAGCGCCTATGCGCTTTCGCGGGGATGACACCGAGTTGGGGGGGCCTGCAGAGAAACGCTCTAAAGCACCTTACCCGGGTTGAGGATCCCGTTGGGGTCGAGCGCTGCCTTGATCGCCTGCATCATCTCGAGCGCCACCGGGTCCTTCACCTGGCGCAGCAGCGCGGACTTCAGCTGCCCGATGCCATGCTCGGCCGAGACCGAGCCGCCGAGCTTCCGCACCACCTCATAGACCGCCGCATTGGCGCCGGCCTCACGCGCCATGAAGGCCTTGGGGTCGGCGCCGGCGGGCTGGCTGAAGTTGAAGTGGATATTGCCGTCACCCATGTGACCGAACGGGCAGGGCCGCACGCCGGGAATGGCGCGCTCCACCGCAGCGCTGCCTTCGGCGATCAGCTGCGGCACCGCGCCGATCGGTACCGAAACATCGTGCTTGATCGAAGCGCCTTCCTTCGATTGCACCTCGCTCATCTGCTCGCGTGCCGCCCACATCAGCGTGCGATCGGCTTCGGACTCGGCGACCACCGCATCGGCAACGAGGCCGCTGGCGAGCGCCTCCTCCAGCGCCGCCTGCAGCGCGCCGGACGCGCCGCCCTTCATGCGGTTCACTTCGGCCAGCACGTACCAGGGCGACGGGCTGGCGGTGGGGTCACGCGGCAACAGGCCGTAGTTCAGCTGCAGGTCGATGCCGAACCGGTTCATCAGCTCGAACGCGGTGAGCCGCGAGCCGGCCCGTTCGCGCAACAGGTAGAAGAGCTGCAGCGCCACAGCAGGGTCGGCGACATTGATCAGCGCCGTTTCCTGCGCCTCGGGGATCGGGAACAGTTTTACCGTCGCCGCGGTGATGAAGCCGAGCGTGCCTTCGGCCCCGACCAGGAGGTCCTTGAGGTCGTAGCCGGTATTGTCCTTCTTCAGCGCATTGAGCCCGTGGTAGAGCCGGCCATCGGCCAGCACCGCCTCGACCCCCAGCGTCAGCTCGCGCGCATTGCCATAGGCCAGCACCTGCACGCCGCCGGCATTGGAGCTCAAGACGCCGCCGATGCGGGCCGAGCCCTGCGACGCCAGCCAGAGCGGGAAAATCGTCCCCGCGGCTTCCGCCACCTTGTGCGCCTCTTCAAGGATCAGCCCGGCCTCCACCGTCATGTGCCCGGCCGCGGCATTGACCTCGCGCACCCGGTTGATGCGGGAAAGGTTGACGATCACCTCGGTGCCGCTGAGCGGCACCTGGCCGCCGACCAGCCCGGTATTGCCGCTTTGCGGCACCAGCGGCACCCGGTGCTGGTTGGCCCAGCGGCAGATCGCCTGCAGCGCCGCGACGCTCCCCGGCAGCGCCACCGCCACGGCCGGCACATGGAAGCGCTTCCGCGGCTCAGTCAGGTAGCTCTTCATCTCCAGGGGATCGGCGAGCAGCGCGCCGCCATCGCCGACCAGCGGCTTCAGGGCGCGGACGATGTCTTTCGATGTGAGCGTGGTCATGGCGGGGGAAGATAGCCCCGGGCCGGCTTGGCGCAAGGGCGAACTTGCCCGCTATCGGTCGCTATGCGACAAGCGGCGCCAACGAGACAATGAAGACGGAGCACGACGATGGCGCAGGGGCTGATGGCCGGCAAAAAGGGCCTGATCATGGGCGTGGCGAATAATCGCTCGATTGCCTGGGGCATCGCCAAGGCCCTCGCCGACCAGGGCGCCGAGATCGCCTTCTCCTACCAGGGCGAGGCGCTGAAGAAGCGCGTCGAGCCGCTCGCCGCCGAGATCGGCGTCACCACGCTGGTCGAGTGCGACGTGTCGAACGATGCGGCGATGGACGAGACCTTCCGCGTCCTCAAGGAGAAGTGGGGGACGATGGATTTCCTCGTTCACGCCATCGGTTTCTCCAACAAGGAAGAGCTCGAGGGCCGCTACATCAACACCAGCGCCGAGAACTTCGCGCTGACCATGAACATCTCGGTCTATTCGTTCACCGCCGTCGCCAAGCGCGCCGAGGCGATGCTGAACCCCGGCAGTTCGCTGCTGACGCTGACCTATTACGGCGCCGAGAAATACGTGCCGAACTACAATGTCATGGGCGTCGCCAAGGCGGCGCTCGAGGCTTCGGTGCGCTACCTGGCGCATGACCTCGGACCGCAGAACATCCGCGTCAACGCCATCTCAGCCGGCGCCATCAAGACCCTGGCGGCTTCCGGCATTTCCGGCCTCCGCACCATGCTGCACTTCCAGGAGAAGGCAGCGCCGCTGAAGCGCAACGTCACCCAGGAAGAGGTCGGCTCGGCCGCGCTGTACCTGCTCAGCGATCTCGCCTCCGGCGTCACCGGCCAGGTGCAGTATGTCGATTGCGGTTTCAACATCATCGGCATGCATGTCGACGACGAAGCCGCTGCGCCCACCGCCTGATCTATCCCGGGGCTGCCGCAAGGCGGCCCCTGTTGTTTCCGAGCGTCGATATGTCCATCACCTGGCCTGAACTCTATTTCATCCGTCACGGCGAAACCGACTGGAACGCCGAAGGGCGCTACCAGGGGTCCAAGGACATCCCGCTCAACGATATCGGCCGCGGCCAGGCCGATCTCAACGGCAGGCTGCTGGTGCAGATCCTCGAGCGGGCTGGCCGCAGCCCGGCCGATTTCACCTGGCACGCCTCGCCGCTCGGCCGCACCCGTGAAACCATGCAGCGCGTCCGCTCGGCCTTTTCCGTGCCGCTGCCCGAGGTGGTCTTCGATCGGCGGCTGGTCGAGGTATCGTTCGGCATCTACGAGGGCCGGCTGCACACCGAACTGAGCTCGGGCGAAATGGCGATTGCCGGCGAGCGCGATGCCAGTTTCTGGGATTTCCGCCCGCCATCGGGCGAGAGCTATGAGGATGTAGCGCAGCGCATCCGGAGCTTTGCCGCCGACACCCTCAAAGGGCCGGCGATCATCGTGGCGCATGGCGGCATCCTGAGGATTCTCCGTCGCCTGATCGAGGATTTTCCGGCCGAGCGCACGGTGAACTGGTTCCCGCCGCAGGATTCGGTGGTGCATTTCATCGAGGGCAAAAGCGTCGTCTATCCGGCCGGTCACAGCTGGGACGACTGAGGGGGAGGAGCCTGGAGGCCATGTTGAAGAGCACCGCGTTTGCCACCGTGCTGCATGACCCCGACGCCCTGCTGGCGGAGCCGCTCATGGCTGCGGCGCCGGGGCTGGCCGAGACCTTCTCCGGGCTGGCCGTCAGCCTCACCGAGGCCACTCATCCAAGGATCGAAGAGCTGATGCGCGACCGGCTCGGCGCGCGCGTCGGCCGGCATCCGACCGGTGAGGCGTTCATCGGTCAGGGCCGCCGGCACGGCGTGGCGCTGGCGCTCGATTCGGGCACCGATCGGGTCATCTACGCCGATCCCGATCACATGCTGCGTTGGTTGACGGCGTACCCCGACGAACTGCAGTCGGTACTGGCGACGCAGCCCGAGGTCGGATTTCTCATCGTCGGGCGGTCGGCGCGAGCTTTCGCCGATGTGCCGCGGCGCCTCCAGGAAACCGAGGCGCCGATCAACCAGGCCTATGAACTGATCACCGGCCGGCAGGCCGACCTGCTGTCCGCGGTGCGGCGCATGGATCGCGCCGCGGCACGCGATATCGTCGCCAACTCCAGCGTCGACAGTTTCGGCAACGACGTCGAATGGCCATTGCTGGCCGAACGGCTCGGCCACCATGTCGGCTATGTCGAGGCGGATGGGCTCACCTACCGCACCATCGAACAGTATGGCGCTACCGCCGACAGTTATGACGCCGAACCGCTGCAATGGATCCGGCGCATCGAGATGGCCGCCGTGCAGGCGACGGCGATGCGCCCATATCTGCGGTCGGCGGATTGAAGGACCTGCGCGCCGGAAGATCTGAGGCGATTGAAAGTCCGGAGCGGATGGCATATGTCTTGGCATATGCCAAAGGAGGCGCCGGTGACACAGCAGCGCCAGCTTCGTACCGCCAGCATTTTCCGCAACGGTCGCAATCAGGCCGTGCGTATCCCGGTCGAGTTTGAGTTGCCGGGCGACGAGGTGACCATCGAGCAGGACGGAGATGCATTGATCATTCGCCCGCGAACGGCGCCAGCCAAGACTTTCGCAGAGCTGCTCGGCTCGTGGGAGGCCTTCCCCGAGTTCCCGGATGTCGATGACAGTTCGCTGCCGCCTGACATTCCCCGCATTCCGCTCGAATGACCCGGATTTGGATGTTGGACACAAATATCGTGTCCCACATAATCCGTGCTCCGAGTGGCGCAGTCGGTAAGCGACTGCTGTCGGTCTCGGCCGGCGAATGTTGCCTTAGCATCATTACCCTCGCCGAGTTGAGGTTCGGGGCCGCCAAGGTAAATTCCGAGCGACTGCGGCGCCAGATCGACGGATTCGTCGCATTGGCCCCTGCCGTTCCTTTCGAACCGCCCGCCGACGTAACTTACGCTGAAATCCGCACTCATCTTGAGGCTCGCGGCACGCCGATCGGTCCGCATGACCTCTTCATTGCAGCCCACGCCCTCACGCTCGACCTCGTCCTGGTGACTGCCAATGTTGGTGAGTTCTCGCGGGTGCCGGGACTAAAGGTCGAGAACTGGCTCGATTGACCGTCTCGCTGCGTGCCCCTAGAACCGCCGCAGTCCTCGGGGCATTCTCATGAGCTTCAATACCTTCGGTCACCTGTTCCGTTTCACCACCTGGGGCGAAAGCCATGGGCCGGCGCTGGGCGTGGTGGTCGATGGCTGCCCGCCGGGGCTGCCGATTTCGGCTGAGGTGATCCAGCGCGATCTCGATCGGCGGAAGCCCGGCCAGTCGCGCTTCACCACGCAGCGGCGCGAGGATGACCAGGTGCGCATCCTCTCCGGCGCCTTCGAGGACGAGCGCGACGGGCAGCTGAAGACCACCGGCACGCCGATCTCGCTGATGATCGAGAACACCGACCAGCGCTCGAAAGACTATTCCGAGATCAAGGACAAATACCGTCCCGGCCACGCCGATTTCACCTACCACCAGAAATACGGCATCCGCGACTATAAGGGCTCGGGCCGCGCCTCGGCGCGCGAGACCGCGGCGCGTGTCGCGGCTGGCGCCGTGGCCCGGCTGGTGATCCCCAACGTCACGGTGCGGGCCAGCCTCGTGCAGATCGGCCCGCACAAGATCGACTATGCGCGCTTCGTCTGGGCCGAGGTCGACAACAACCCGTTCTTCTGCGCCGACCCGGTCGCCGCCAAGGAGTGGGAAGTCTATCTCGATGGCATCCGCAAGGCCGGCAACTCGGTCGGTGCGGTGATCGAGGTGGTGGCCGAAGGCGTGCCGGCCGGCTGGGGCGCCCCGATTTACGGCAAGCTCAGCGCCGACCTCGCTTCGGCGATGATGTCGATCAACGCGGTGAAAGGCGTCGAGATCGGTGAGGGCATGGATTCGGCCGAACTTACCGGCACCGAGAATGCCGACGAGATGCGCGCCGGCAATGCCGGGCCGTATTTCAAGTCGAACCACGCCGGCGGTATTCTCGGCGGCATCTCCAATGGCGACCCCATCGTCTGCCGTTTCGCGGTCAAGCCGACCTCGTCGATCATCACGCCGCGCGAGACGGTGACCACCCATAACGAGAACACCGAGGTCATCACCAAGGGCCGGCACGATCCCTGTGTCGGCATCCGCGCCGTGCCGATCGGCGAAGCCATGATGGCCGTGGTGCTGGCCGACCATTTCCTGCGCCATCGGGGTCAGACCGGTCGTGAAGGCGGCATCGGCTACTGAGCCCGTCGGGACTAGCTGGCAGGGTGCCGCGGGCCGACCCTTAGAATCGAGAAAATTGTCGGCCCGGAACACGCGCTAGTGCGCATTGACCGCCTCGGCGGCAAGGCGCTTGCTGTGAGCATAGGCCGTAAACCATTGCTCTTACTGAAGTATTTCTACGGGTAAGCGCGAGATGACTAAGCGGTCGCACTGACACAGCTGAGGGGCATCCGATGTTCGAGTCCTGCCGCGCTTACGTCATGGCCGCCAATCTGCGCGATAGTCTGGCCCTGGAAACCGTGGCCCATCAGCTCGGCTTCGGCGAGGTGGTCTGCGGCCTCGGCAGCCCCGCACATGCCGGCCGCTCGGGGGTTTCTTCCTCGATTACCGGATGCGGGACGAGGATCTGGTCGACACCATCGCGGCCATCCGTGCGGAGCGAACCTCGCGGCTTTGCTACTCGCCGATCATTCTGTTCACCGCCGACCGGGCGGCCGGGACCGTGGTGCGCTATGTCCGCTTCGGTTTCGACGACGTCATCAGCCTGCCGGCGCGGCGCGACGAGCTGGCCGAGCGGCTGGCCGATCAATTGCACGAGCAGGTCTATATCGAGACCAAGGATTACCTCGGCCCTGACCGGCGCCGACTCGACCGCGGCGCGGAACTGCGGCTCGGCATCTCGCCGCACACCAGGTTGGTGCTCGAACGCGATCCACGGCGCGGCGTCAGGGTGCTGGATCGCGAGGTCCGCGGCCACCGCTTCAAGGCGCGGGCGGCGCCGCATACGCATTTCATGGCCAAGCTGTTTGGACAGCACGCTGTTTAGGTAAATGTCATCCCGGCGAACGGATCCATCTCTCGACCGGCGCTGAAGGCCCCGTCCCTTCTCCCCTGAGGGGAGAAGGTGGCGCGAAGCGCCGGATGAGGGGTGAAGCGGTGCAGCGAGTGCTCTTTGAGACGCTGAACCCCTCATCCTAGTTCCGCTACGGACCTGCGGTCCTAGCTGCACTACCCTCTCCCCTCAGGGGAGAGGGGCGCGAGGTCCCGGCCGGTGCACAACGCCTTCCCGGCGGCGGAAGCCGGCGACCGTTTCTCGATTGCCATCGCCGCCGGCGATCGGCGAAGCGACGGTGAAGCGGCGCTCCCAGCCAGCATCGATAAAGTGCGCGATGACCCGCTCGACCGCCATGGCGATCGCGGTTTCGTCGCTGACAATGCCACCCTTGCCGATGTTCGGGCGACCGACCTCGAATTGCGGCTTGATCAGGATCACCGCCTCGGCAAGCGGTGCGGCGAGTGCCAGTGCCGGGTCGATCACCTTGAGGATCGAAACGAAGCTGACATCGGAAACGATCAGCCCGATCGGCTCCGGGATCAGCGCGGGCACCAGGTCGCGGCCGTTGACTCCTTCGAGCGACACGACCCGCGGGTTGGCCTTGATCCGCTCGTGCAGCTGGTCATGCCCGACATCGACGGCGTAGACCTTCGCCGCCCCGCGCTCCAGCAGCACCTGGGTGAAGCCGCCGGTCGAGGCGCCGAGATCGAGGCAGATGCGTCCGGTCGGCTCGATCCCGCCGGCCTCGAGGCCGGCCACCAGCTTCAGCGCAGCGCGTGACACATAGCGCGCCGCGGGGTCGTCGAGAGCGATGTTGTCCTCCGCCGCGACCTGCTGGTTGGGCTTCGTGGCGACGACGCCATTGACCGTCACTGTGCCACGCAGGATCGCGTCGCGCGCCCGAGCCCGGCTGGGCAACAGCCCCCGAGCCTCGAGCGCCTGGTCGAGCCGGATGCGATCGCTCACGAGGCGATGAGCTTCTTGATCTTGGCGACGGCGGCTTCCTTGCCCTCGCCATAGGCGATGGTGCCTTCGAAATTGCCGTCCTTGTTGAGCAGGAACACCGAGGCGGTGTGGTTGACCAGGTAGAAGCCATCCGCATCGGGTTCGGTGGTTTCGGACGCTGCGCCGAAGGCGGCCTTGACGGCGGTGGTCTGGTCGTCGGAGCCGACGAGCCCGATGGTGCCGGGGAACGAACTCAGATAGTCGGCCAGCACCTCTTTGGTGTCGCGCTTGGGGTCGACCGTGACGAAGATGGTGCGGAGCTGCTCGCCGCCGAGGCCAAGCTCCTCTTTCCACGCCGTCGATTCCGCCAGCGTGGTCGGGCAGACGTCGGGGCAGTGCGTGTAGCCGAAGAACACCAGGCTAGGCGTGCCCTTGAGGCTCGCCTCGGTGAAGGCGCCGCCAAGCGTCGATTCCATGGTGAACGGCTTGCCGGTCACTCCGAGCGGCGCCGAAGGCGGCCGGAAGATGAACAGCGCGGTGGCGCCGAGCGCCGCCACGACGACCAGCGTCCAGAGGATGATGCGGAAGCGCGCCAGCGCCGGTGAAGAAATGTCGGCCATGGGGTCCTGCCCAGATGAGTTGGCGCCTTATAGCGCCAGCCGACGGCACTTGGCGCGTGTCATTGTCGCGCACTCACCGAGGCGTGAAAGCCTATTGCGGGTCGAGCGGCTCGGTGCCGGTGGGCTGGCCGTTGCGCAGGGTGATCTTTTCGATTCGCATCTCGGCCTGCTTCAGCAGTGCCTCGCAATGCGCCTTCAACGCTTCGCCGCGCTCGTAGATGGCGATCGACTCGGCCAGCGGCGCCTGGCCGCTCTCGAGCTTGCCGACAATGCCCTCGAGTTCGCGCAGCGCCGCCTCGAAGCTCATCAGCTTGATGTCGTCGGCGGTGGCGGGGGAATCGGACATGGCAGTTCCTTCGATGAGGTCTGTTGCTAGCTTGTGGCCATCAACATTTCAACATGCGCGGCCGCCCCGGTGGCGAGCCCGTGCCGGTCGTAGCCGCCCTCCAGCATCGAAACCAGCCGTCCCTCGCACAGCCGCTCGGCCACGTCCACCAGCCGTTCGGTGACCCAGGCAAAATCCTCGGGTTGCCAGTTGAGCCCGGCGAGCGGGTCGCGATAGTCCGCGTCGAACCCGGCCGAGACCAGAAGAAAGTCCGGCCGGAACGCTTCGAGCGCCGGCAGGATCCGGTCGGTATAGGCGGCACGCATCTCGGCCCCGCCGCTGCCGGCCGCGAGCGCGGCGTTGCAGATATTGCCGACGCCGACAAAGCTCGGCGCCCCGGTGCCAGGATAGAGCGGCATCTGGTGGCTCGAGGCGTAGAACACCGTCGGGTCGGCCTTGAAAATGTCCTCGGTGCCGTTGCCGTGATGCACGTCGAAATCGACGATCGCCACCCGCTCGGCCCCAAACTTGCGCTGTGCCTCGCGCGCCACCACGGCAATCGAGTTGATCAGGCAAAACCCCATCGGCCGATCGATCTCGGCGTGGTGGCCGGGCGGACGGACGGCGCAGAAGGCGTTGCGTACCTCGCCCAGCGCCACCGCTTCGAGCGCTGCGAGCCCGCCGCCGAGCGCCGTCGACGCGGCTTCGAGCGAGCGCGACGAGATGAAGGTGTCCTCGTCGATCTGGCCGATCCCTTCCGCCGGCCGGGCCCGGGTCAGGATGCTGAGGTAATTGGCGTCGTGCACCAGCTCGGCCAGCGTCAGGTCGCCCGACGGCGCCTCGCGGCGGACCAGCCGCGCGAACCGGTCGGCGCTCAGCGCCTCCTCGACCGCCCGGATGCGATCGGGCCGTTCCGGATGACCGGTGGGGGTGGCGTGGCTTTCGAAATTGGGCTGGGAGACGAGAAGAGTGGCCATGGGCTCGGGAACTGTCGCTGCGCCAATAGCTTGACGTTGTGCTCACCAGCTTGTCAAACCTCGCGCCATGGCCAGCGCCGTTCATTCTCATTCTGATCTGCCCGAGCTCGCGGCGCGATTGCGCGCCGGCGAGCTCGTCGCCTTCCCCACCGAGACGGTCTATGGGCTCGGCGCCGACGCGACCAACTCCGATGCGGTGCTGAAAATCTATGAGACCAAGGGGCGGCCGCGTTTCAACCCGCTGATCGTCCATGTCGCCGATCTGGCCATGGCGGAGCGCTTCGTCAGCTTCAGCCCGATGGCCCGAAAGCTCGCGGCGTTCTGGCCCGGCCCGCTCACCCTGGTACTGCCGAAGCGCCCGGAGGCCGGGCTTTCCGACCTGGTCACCGCGGGGCTCGACACTGTCGGCATCCGCATCCCGAACCATCCGCTGGCGCTCGAGCTGATCCGCGCTGCCGGCCGGCCGCTGGCCGCACCCTCGGCCAACCGTTCCGGCAAATTGTCGCCGACCACCGCCGCGCAGGTCGAGCGCTCGTTCGGCGGGTTGGTGCCGGTGCTTGAAGGCGGCGCCTCGCAGGCCGGGGTGGAGTCGACCATTCTGGCGGTGGAGGGCGAACTGGTGACGCAGCTGCGCGCGGGCGCCCTGCCGCGCGACGAGATCGAGGCGGCGATTGGCCAGCCGGTAGCGGCGGCCAAACACGATGCAGCAATCGCCGCGCCCGGCATGCTGGCGAGCCACTATGCGCCGAACGCCACCCTGCGCCTTGATGCCGAGCGGGCGGAGGCAGGGGAGACCTGGCTCGGCTTCGGACCCGGCCCTGACGGCGCCAACCTGTCGCCGAGCGGCGACCTGCGCGAGGCCGCCCGCAACCTGTTCGCCATGCTGCACCAGCTCGACGAGGGCGCCACCCGCATCGCCGTAGCGCCAATCCCGCGCAGGGGCCTCGGCGAAGCGATCAATGATCGGTTGAGACGCGCCGCGGCGCCGCGCCCGCAATCGTGATCGGGCGTCAGCTAAGTGCTGTTATCATACCAACTAAGTGTTAATGCCTATCTGGGCGGAATGCGGCCATGTTCCGCGCTGCCGCCTCACCGTCCGCCCGTGCACAGATCGGCCTTGCCGAGTTGGTGAGTGCACTGAGCCATGCGCTCGACATTACCGAGGGCCAGCCGGTCGGGCACGGCGTGCGCTGCTGCTGGATTGGTATGCAAATGGGCCAGGCGCTTGGTTTCGACGAGCCGGCGCTGGGCGATCTCTACTATGCGCTGCTGCTCAAGGATGTCGGCTGCAGTTCGAATGCGGCGCGCATCTGTCAGCTCTATCTGGCCGACGATCTGAGTTTCAAGCACGGCTTCAAGCAGGTGGATTCGGCCTTGCCGCAGATCCTGCGCTTTGTTTTCGCCCATACCGGCCTGAAGGCTGGGCTAGCCGCTCGTTTCCGTTCCATTGTCCATATCGCCATGCATGGCGGCGAGATCGCCCGTGAACTGATCGAAACCCGCTGCACGCGCGGCGCCGAGATCGCGCGCCAGATGCGCTTCTCCGAGGCGGTGGCCGGGGCCATCCTTGATCTCGATGAACACTGGAACGGCAACGGCAAGCCACTGGGGCGGATCGGCAACGACATCTCGCCGCTCGCCCGCATCGCGCTGCTGGCGCAGGTGGTCGACGTGTTCTTCATGAGCTCGGGGCCCGAGGCAGCGATCGGCGAGGTAGAGCGCCGGACCGGCGCCTGGTTTGACCCTGCCTGTGCTGCGGCATTTCTCGACATCGCTCGTGACGCACAGTTCTGGACCACTCTCGCGGCGCCCGATCTCGAGCAACGGGTGATCGCCCTCGAGCCGCAGCAGCGCTCGATCCTGGTCGATGACGACTATCTCGACGATATCGCCGCCGCGTTCGCCAAAGTGGTCGACGCCAAAAGCCCCTATACCAGCGGTCACAGTGACCGGGTGGCGCTGTTCGCCGATCTGATTGCCGAGCAGTTCGGCTTTTCCGACGAACGCCGGCGCTGGCTGAAGCGTGCGGCTCTGCTGCACGATATTGGCAAGCTGGGGGTCTCGAACCAGATCCTCGACAAACCTGGTAAGCCCGACCCCGATGAATGGGCGGCGATCCGCCAGCACCCGGCGCTCGGCGAAACCATCCTCGGGCGCATCAGCGCCTTGGCTGAGCTGGCCCGCGTCGCCGGTGCCCATCACGAGCGGCTCGATGGCAAGGGTTATCCACGCGGCCTCGATGCGGTCGCGATCGACCTCGAAACCCGCGTCGTCACCACCGCGGACGTGTTCGACGCGTTGACCGCCGAACGCCCGTATCGTGCCGCCATGTCGGTGTCCCAGGCCTTCGCTATCATGGATGCCGACGCCGGCACGGCGATCGACCCCAGCTGCCTCGCGGCGCTCAAGCGTGCCATGCTGGAAGTCGAAGCCGCGGCGGCCTAGCGCCCTAACCTTAGTTGTCCCGCACCTTGTAGGGCTTCTGGTCGCGCCAGAAGCGCATCAGGCTTTCGAGATCGGGGTCGCCCTGTTCGGGCAGCACCACGCGTAGCGTCGCATAGAGGTCGCCGGCGCCGTGCAGGCCCTTGCCCTTGAGCCGCAGCGCCTTTGCGGTGTTCACCGAGGGCGGCAGGTTCAGTTCGGCCGAACCGTCGAGAGTGGGGACCCGCACCTTGCCGCCCAGCACCGCCTCATAGAGCGTGATCGGCACATCGACGCGCAGGTCCGCGCCGTCGCGGCGGAACTGCTTGTGCCGTTCGAACTTCACCGTGACGATGGCATCGCCCGGCGCGCCACCCATCGGCGATGGGTGGCCCTGGCCCTTGAGCCGGATCTGCTGGCCTTCCTCGACCTTGTCCGGAAGCTTGACGTTCAGCACCTTGCCGGTCGGCATGCGCAGCGGCACGCTGCCGGCGACATGCGCCTCTTCCAGCGTCACCGTGACGGTAGCGTTGATGTCTTCGCCACCCATGCCGGTGGTGCGGCCGCCCTGGAAGCCGCCGCTCGAGGCGCCGGTGAACGGATCCCAGCTCTGGCTGCCGCCGGCGCCGCGGGTCGGCCCACGCTGTTGCCCGCCGAAGCCCGACATGAATTCCTTGAGGATGTCCTCGGCCGAAAAGCCCCCCGCACCGGCGCCGGCGCCAGGACGTGCACCGCCGCCCGCACCGCGGCTGAAGCCGGCAAAACGCGGATTGCCGTCGGCGTCGATCTCGCCGCGGTCGTAGCTGGCGCGTTTGTCCTTGTCGGACAAAAAGTCATACGCCGACGAGACCTCGGCGAACTTCGCGTGGGCCTTCGGGTCGTCCTGGTTCTGGTCGGGGTGATGCGCCTTGGCGAGCTTGCGATAGGCGGACTTGAGGTCTTTCTCGGTGACGGACCTCGGCACCCCGAGCACGGTATACGGGTCGCGCATGGGTTCCTTCAATTCGGGGCGGGTTGGGATTTGCTTTCGCGGCCCGCGCCATCCTATATGGCCATGCGTTCCGGGCTTGTCCAGACTGGCGCGTCACGAGGGTAAAACCATGCCGGCAACGACACTTACCGAGCGGCTGTTCGACGATTCCGATACTGCCCCGATCGACCCCTGCTCGCTGTTCGAGGAGTGGTTCGCCGCGGCGCAGGAAAGTGAGCCGAACGACCCGCACGCCATGGCTTTGGCCAGCGTCGATGCCGACGGCCTGCCGGATGTCCGCATGGTGCTGCTCAACCAGCGCGACGCGCGCGGCTTCTGCTTTTTCACCAATTTCGACAGCGACAAGGGCCGCGAGCTGCTGGCGCACCCGAAGGCCGCTTTCGTCATGCACTGGAAGACGCTGCGCCGGCAGATCCGGGTGCGTGGCCCGGTGGAAGTGGTGGCCGACAAGGAAGCCGACGCCTACTTCGCGACGCGCGCCCGGGTCAGCCAGATCGGCGCCCATGCGTCCAAGCAGTCGCGGCCGCTGGCCAACCGCTATACCCTCCTGGAGCGGGTCGAGACCCTGCAGAAGAGCTTCCGCGAAGACGAGCCGGTGAATCGTCCCGCCTACTGGTCGGGCTTCCGGGTCATCCCGCAAGTGATGGAATTCTGGAAGGACGGCGCCAACCGCCTGCACGACCGGGTCCGCTTCACCCGCACCCTGCCCGACGGCCCGTGGAGCCGGCAGCGCCTCTACCCGTAAATATTGAACGCCGGCAACTGCTTGACGCTTGCCAATAACGTCATTGTCATCGCAACATGCCATTGCTTTGGGGGAGCGGTGGCGTGGCCAGTATTACAACAATGTTTGGTGACGCGCGGATCAGTCGCGTCCCGGTCAAGTTCAGCGGCACGCGCGCCGAGCTGTTCTGGCGGCTGGTGCGCGGCTACCTGCTGATGTTCCCGACCCTCGGCCTCTATCGCTTCTGGGTCACCACCATGAAGCGCCAGTTCTATTGGCACCACACCAGCATCGATGGCGACGCACTCGAATACAGCGGCACGCCGTTGCAACTGCTGATCGGCTTTCTGATCGCGCTGGCGGTCTTCCTGCCGCTCTATATCGTCTTCTTCTACCTCTCGACCCAGGTGGGGACCGTGGTGGTAGTCGGCTATGGCATCGTCGCCGCCTTGTTCTGGTTTCTCTTCGGCTATGCCAGCTATCGGGGGCGGGATTTCCGGTTGTCCCGCACCCTGTGGCGCGGCATCCGCTTCGGCCAGGAGGGCAATGCCTGGGCCTACGCGACGCGGCAGTTTCTGTGGTCGCTGTTGGTCGTCGCCACCCTCGGGCTCGCCTACCCGTTTATGTCGGCTGACCTCTGGCGCTACCGCTACTCCAATACCTGGTACGGTGATCGCCAGTTCAGCTTCACCGGCAGCTGGCGCACCATTGCCGGCCCGTTCTACCGCGCCTATGCGTTGTTCGCGATCCTGGTCGGCGCCGCCGTTGGCGTCGGACTCGTCAGCCAGGGGGCGATGGCGCTGGTCCCGCTGCTGATGCTCGTCCTCGGCTTCGGCGGTTTCTTCTACTATCGCGCCCGCGAGAGCAACCTGATGTTCTCCGAGGTGCATCTGGGTGCAGCGCGCCTGCGCGTCGAGATCAAGGCGCGGCCTCGGCTTCCAGACCTGTGGCGGCAGGTTCGATCCCGGAAGCGCGGCCATCGACCGCTTCGCCGCCGAGGTGATGGCAGGAACTGGCTCGCCTTTCACCCCCAAGGTGACGGTGGTCCGCTTGCCGCTGACCAACGCTTTCGCCTTGCCCGGCGGCCAGGTGTACTATTTCTCCGGCCTGCTTGAGCGGACCGAGACGGCCGATGAGTTCGCCGGGGTCCTCGCCCACGAGCTTGGCCATGTCGTGCACCGGCACGGCATGGAAATGCTCATTGAGAGCTCGGCCACCGGCCTCCTGGTCGGCTTCGTGCTTGGCGACATGACCAACCTGTCGGTAGCCGCCGCAGCCGGCGCGACGCTGATCGACAGCCGCTTCTCGCGCGAGGCGGAGCATGAGGCCGACGCCTTTGCCGGCGCCGCCGGCAACCGCCTCGGCTTTTCGCCGCTGGCGCTGGCGACCCTGCTCGAGCGCATCGCCGCAGACGACACGATGAGCCGTACGCTGGCTTTGCTCAACACCCACCCCTTGACCGACGAGCGGCGCGCTGCGCTCGAAGCGCTCGAGGTTGCGCCCGCCGCCACCCTTCCGGCCTTCTCAGAGGCCGAATGGCAGGCGATCAAGACGATGTGCTAGGCCGCGGCCCTCAACAACTTTCTTCCACCAGGCTTTGCACGAAGCGCCGCGCCGTGGTTATCCCTTAGCTCTGTTGCAGTACCGGCCGGCACGATGCGCATTCTGATCCGCACCTCGAAATGGGCAATCTGGGCCCGGCGCTTCGGCAGCCTGGCGCTGCCGCTGACCATCATCCCGATACTGCTGCACCGCGAGCAGCTGATCACCAGTTCCGATTTCGCCGTCATCGAGGCGGTGGCAGCGGGCGTGGCGGCACTGGCCGTGTTCCTGGCGCTCGGCGCTTTCGGCCGGCTGTGGATGACCGGCGACCAGGGCTGGAGCAAGGCCGGCTGGGGCCTGTTCTTCGGCATCGTCTGCCTCCTGCCTTTCGCCTATCTCGGCTACGAGGCGATGCGCTACCCGATGGTCAACGAGGTGACGACCGACATCGCCGATCCGCTGCCGCTGGTCACCCCGGTGCGCGTGGCTCCGACCAGCGCGCCGCTGCGTGCCGAGATCGCCGCCACCTTCCCCAACGTCCAGGCCCGCAGCTATCCGGTGGATGCCACCGAGATGTTCACCATCGTCGACGATCTGGTCGAGGCCCGTGGCTGGGACGTGCGCATCCGCCGCGCCCCGCCGACAGCGCTCGATATCGGCGAGATCAACGCCATCGCGGTGACGTTGTTCGGCTGGCGCGACGAGGTGGCGATCCGGGTGACCGGTACGGCACAGGGCTCGGTCATCGACATGCGCTCGGTGCCGCTCGGCGGCTTCCACGATTTCGGCGAGAACGGCAAGCGGATCGAGGAGTTCCTGTTGGCGCTCGACCAGAAGATCACCCTGACGCTGCGCGACGCGCCGCAGGCCGCAACGGCCCCCGAGACCGAGACCCCGCCGCCGCCCGCCGAGGGTGAGCCGGAGGACGACGCCGAGTGATCTAGCCTTGGACC
>NZ_LAJE02000174.1 GCF_000970465.2 Devosia insulae DS-56 | reverse complement strand
GGGGTGGGGGTCCACTCGCGCCGGCCTAGCAGCTATGCGCAAACCGCCTTCCCAATCCCCGTCTCCGGTGGTAATCACCCTCGCCAACCCGTGAGCCGGCGACGAGTCGTTCCGCTCACGGGCTTCCGTTTTTCTGATGCTCAGAAGGGAAGGGCCCGACCCTTGGCGAAGATCATTACTTCCATCACTGGCGATAGCGCACTGACGTTCGACGACGTGCTGCTGCAGCCCGCGCGCTCCGATGTGCTGCCGACCGATGTCGACATCCGCACCCGGGTGACCAAGGACATTTCCCTCAACATCCCGATCCTGTCGTCCGCTATGGACACGGTGACCGAGAGCCGCATGGCCATTGCCATGGCGCAGGCCGGCGGCATGGGCGTGATCCACAAGAACCTCGATATCCTGGTGCAGGCCGAGCATGTCCGCGCCGTGAAGAGCTTTGAAAGCGGCATGGTGGTGAACCCCATCACCATCGGCCCCGACGCGACGCTGGCCGATGCGCTGGCGCTGATGGAAGCCAACCACATCTCCGGCATTCCGGTGGTGGAGAATGGCGGGCAGGGCGGCCGCAAGGTCGGCAGGCTGGTCGGCATCCTCACCAACCGCGACGTGCGCTTCGCCAATAACCCGCGCCAGCGCATCGCCGAACTGATGACGCACGAGAACCTGGTGACAGTGCGTGACGGTGTCAGCAAGGACGAAGCCAAGCGCCTGCTGCATGCCCACCGCATCGAAAAGCTGCTGGTGGTCGATGACGATCGCCGCTGCGTCGGGCTGATCACGGTGAAGGACATCGAGAAGGCGCAGCTCAATCCGCATGCGGTCAAGGACGCCCAGGGGCGGCTCCGCGTCGCGGCGGCGACCGGGGTCGGCGATGCCGGCTTCGAGCGCTCGCTGGCGCTGATCGATGCCGGCGTCGACTTGCTGGTGATCGACACCGCGCACGGCCACTCGACCGGCGTGCTGAAGTCGGTGGAGCGGGTGAAGCGCGAGAGCAATTCGACCCGCATCGTCGCCGGTAACGTGGCGACGGCCGAAGCCACTCGCGCGCTGATCGAGGCGGGTGCGGATTCGGTGAAGGTCGGCATCGGCCCCGGCTCGATCTGCACCACTCGTATCGTCGCCGGCGTCGGCGTGCCGCAGCTTGCGGCCGTCATGGCCTGCGCCGAAGAGGGCGACAAACACGGCATCCCGGTCATCGCCGACGGCGGAATCAAATTCTCAGGCGATCTGGCTAAGGCCTTGGCCGGCGGCGCGTCTTGCGCCATGGTCGGCTCATTGCTGGCCGGCACCGACGAGAGCCCGGGCGAGGTCTACCTCTACCAGGGCCGCTCCTATAAGTCGTATCGCGGCATGGGCTCGGTGGGCGCCATGGCCCGCGGTTCGGCCGATCGCTACTTCCAGCAGGAAGTGAACGACAGCCTGAAGCTGGTGCCGGAGGGCATCGAGGGCCAGGTGCCGTACAAGGGCGCCGCCGGTAACGTGCTGCACCAGTTGGCCGGCGGGCTGCGCGCCGCCATGGGCTATACCGGCGCCCCGAACCTGCAGGCCTTCCGCGACAACTCGGTGTTCGTCAAAATCTCCGGCGCCGGCCTCAATGAGAGCCACGTCCACGACGTCTCGATCACCCGCGAAAGCCCCAACTACCGCGGCGGCAACTAAGTCCGGCCTGCCTCGTTGCTGCCAACTGCACCGGGAATGACGCCATGGTGACCGGAAGCAGCGAGGGGACCGGCTGAACATGACTCCGACCGCGTTCTGGCTGATCGCCGCCATCCTCGCCCAGGGCGCGCTCGCCCTGGGGCTGCTCTGGTACCTCGGCACCATCCGCATCCCGACGGTGATGAAAGGCGAGGTGCGGATCGACGATATCGCGCTCGAGCGCCAGGGGTGGCCGAAGCGCGAGTGGCAGGCGTCCAACGCCTTCGATAACCAGTTCCAGCTGCCGGTGCTGTTCTATGTCGGAGCGGGCTTGGCGCTCTACTTCGGTCCGACCCTGTTCGAGATCGTGCTGGCCTGGCTGTTCGTTGTGTCCCGCTATGCGCATGCCTTCGTGCACATCACCGACAACCACGTGATCCGGCGCTTTGCCGCCTACTTCGTCGGGCTGCTGCTGCTCTGCGTGTTCTGGCTCGACCTCGTGCTGCGGCTGCTCCTCACGCTGTAGCGAGCTTGATCCGCGTGCCGCATCGTGGCACGGACGGCACCGACCTACTAAGGATCTTCGCATGAGACTGCCTGGCCGGATCGCTGCCGCCATCGACGTGCTCGCCGATATCGATGCGCATAAGCGCCCGGTGGCCGAGGCGCTGAAGGCTTGGGGCCTCAACAACCGCTTCGCCGGCGCCGGCGACCGCGCCGCCATCGGCAACCTCGTCTATGACGCGCTGCGCCGGAAGAGCTCCCACGCCTGGGCTATGGGCTCGGACACGCCGCGCGCCCTTGTCCTGAGCGTCGTGGTGCGCGAGTGGGGCGAGAACATCGAGGAACTGAACCAGAGCTTTGAGGGCGACCGCTTCGCCGCTGCGCCGATCGATGCCGATGAGGCAGCAAAACTCACCGCCGCCGATCCGCTCGCCGGGGCGCCCGATCACGTGCGCGGCGACGTGCCCGAATGGATCGCGCCGCATCTCGCCGAGAGTTTTGGTGAGGATTGGGTCGCCGAAGCCCATGACCTCTCCGGCCGCCCGCCGCTCGACCTGCGCGTCAACACGCTGAAGGCCAACCGCGATAAGGCGCTGCGGGCGCTTAGCCGCTTCGCGCCGGACGCGACGGTGATCATCCCCGAGGGCATCCGCTTTCCCGCCGGCGACCGCGACAGCCGCACGCCGAACGTTCAGAGCGAGGAAGGCTACATCAAGGGCTGGTTCGAAGTGCAGGATTTCGGCAGCCAGATCGTCGCCGCGCTGGGCGGCGCACGTGGTGGCGAGCAGGTGCTCGATCTCTGTGCCGGGGCTGGGGGCAAGACCCTTGCGATGGCCGCCGCGATGCAGAACCGCGGCCAGATCTTTGCCTATGACAGCGACCGCACTCGGCTCGCGCCCATCTATGACCGCTTGAAGCGTGCCGGCGCCCGCAATGTGCAGGTCCGTGCTCCGGGCGAGGGGGTGCTCGATGATCTCATCGGCAAGCTCGACCGCGTCGTGGTCGATGCGCCATGCACCGGCTCGGGCACCTGGCGCCGCCAGCCGACCGCCAAGTGGAAGCTGACGCCAGAGCAACTGGCCGTCCGCGTCGAAGAGCAGCGCGCCATCCTGATCGAGGCGGCGAAGTATCTGAAGCCCGGCGGCACACTGGTCTACATCACCTGCTCGGTGCTGCCCGAGGAGAACGCCCGGCAGGCCGCGTCCTTCCTCGAAGCCAACCCTGAGTTCAAGGCTGTTGCCGGCAACAAGCTTTGGATGAGTCACTTCTCCGGGGCCAAGCTGCGCGCCCGTTTCTCGCCCGAAGGCGGGGTGTCGCTCACTCCGCATCTCACCGGCACCGACGGTTTCTACGTCATCGCCATGCAGCGAGGCTGACGATGATCCGCGATGCTGCCGGCGGCCTCTCGCCCCTCATCACCTTCACCGTCGGCTCGATCGCCTTCCTGCTGATCGTCGGCGCGGTGGTCTGGTTCGCCATCCCCGGCGCCAGTGCCAAGCACCACTTCGTCTCGCCGTCCGGGCGTGTCGCACTCGATATCGGCGAAACCTGTGGCGAGGCGAGCTGCGAGCGCCGGATCATCGCCGAGACCGTCGCCACTGACGGCAGCAAGTGGCGCCGTGGCTGCCGGGTCCCACTGACCGATACGCATCTCGTACTGCTCAACGCCTTCCCGCTCTGGGCTTCGGATGAGCAGACCGTCGAGATCGTCTATGCCGACGCCCAGGGGCAGGGCGGCAAGTTCCCGCTGAACATTGCTGCCGATTGCACCGAGACCGAGTGAACCAGCTGCCGCCTCGCGCGTTGGGGGGCATGAGCACTCTCAGCATATCCGACCTCAAGACCCCGCGAGCCTTGATCCTGCTGGCGGTTTTTCTGGCCGTGGTGATCGGCGTCGGCGCCGTCATCGGCGTTACCACCGCGCCGGGCGAGTGGTACGCCGGCCTCGCCAAGCCGCCGTTCAATCCGCCCAACTGGCTGTTCGGGCCGGTGTGGTTCGCCCTCTATGTGCTGATCGCCATCGCCGGTTGGCGCACCCTCCTCAGTGAGCCTGATGGTACCGGCATGAAGCTTTGGTACGGGCAGATGGGGCTCAACTGGCTGTGGTCGCCGGTGTGGTTTTCGCTGCACCTGCTGTGGCCGGCCTTCATCGTGATCATCGCCATCTTCGCGCTGATCCTGCTGTTCATTGCCAATCGCTGGGAGCGCGACCGGGTTTCCGCCTGGCTGTTCGTGCCCTATGCCGCCTGGGTCGGCTTCGCCAGTCTCCTGAACCTCGCCATCGCCACGCTGAACTAGCCGGCCTAGTGCAATTCCCGCGAGATCGGCTCACCCAGCGCCAACCGGGTGAAGCTGACCTCGAGCCCCTCGCCCGTCGGTGAGCAGGTCATCGGGCCGACCTCCACTGTCTCACCCATGCGGAGGAAGCAGAGCCGGACCAGTTGCCAGCTGCCATCCGGCTCAAGCAACTGCACCCGCAGCGCTTCGGCATGCCGGGTGAGCCGCAGCGTCACGGCAGCGTCGACCGGTCGATCGAGCTTCAGCACCGACCAGTCCGACTGGTCGTCGCGCGTCACCACGACCGAAAAGTGCATCGCCCCATCGGTGAACTCGACCCCGCATTTCAGCCAGTTGTCGCCGTCGACGAACAGCATCGCTCCGGCCTGGTCATAGAGGCGCTGGTAGTTGGCGCTGAAACTGAGCTCGAAGCTGAAATCCCCGTTCACCTCGGTGGCGCGAAAATGCCCGTCGGCGTGCTTGAAGCCGTAGAAGGTGTTGTTCCAGTAGTCGGTCTCCGGGCCCGTCCGCACCGTCAGCGTGCCGCCACGCTCCTCGTAGAACGGCGGCTGGTTGCGCCAGAACGTCTTACCGGTCTTCATCAGATCATTCCGCCGCCGCGGGGATTGTGGCTGAACCCGCCCCGCGCCGCTCTTTGCCGCGCGCCCACTGAATCACCGGGTTCTCCACCAGATGATACGACAGGTGCGCCACGGTGAAAGTGAGGACTGTGATGATGGACGAGGTGACGACGAAGCGGATGGGATCGGACGCCTGGCCGTGGTCGATCTGCGGGTCCCAATAGACCCGCACCAGCTCCAGCACCGGGTAGTGCCAGATATAGATACCGAAGGAGATCTTCGCGATGTAGCGCGTCAGCGGGTTGTCGAGGAGTTGGCCCACGACTGCGCTCGATGGTGAGGACGACAGAAACAGCCCGACCGCCAGCACGAACCAGGGGAAGCCATAGGGCACACCCAGCCAGCCCCAACCGTCGGCAGTCTTGGCCGAAAGCTGCTCCTGCATGAGATAAATGCCCCAGGCGAACGCCGCGAGCGCGACAAGGTCGAACAGCGCGTGCCGGTACTTCGCCCAGCGCACCTGCAGTCCGCCGGCCAGCGCGCCGATGGCGAACATGGCGAAGAAGGCGAACGGGTTGAAACGCGGCATCCAGTACTTGGCGCCACCGATCAGCCCGTAATCCCAGCCGCGCCGGTGCATATCAACGCGGTAGTAGCGGGTGAACAGCCAGTGCGCCGCAAGCGCCAGCCCGATGACCCCCAACCACATCAGGCGCGATTGCCAGCCCTGGCCGCTCCACCGTCCCAGAAAGATCAGCGTGGCAAAACCGAGCGGCAGCAGCAGGTATGACGTGACTTCGAAGCTGATCGACCACAGCGGCCCGTTCACCTCGACCGGAAACAGCGTAATCCAGTGCCAATCGGCAACCGTGAAGATGCCGGAGACCAGCCGCAGCACCAGCTCGGCGTCGAGCACCGCGCCGAACACCGTGATGCTGAGGACGAAGGTGACGAGCAGCGCCAGCCAGAACCCCGGCAGGATGCGCGCCGCGCGCCGCATGGCGTAGACCCGCAGCGACGGGGCCGGCTCGCCTCGATCCAGCGCCTGCCAGAACGGCCGCGACAGCAGAAAGCCTGAGAGAACGAAGAACATCGCCACCCCGAAGGTGCCGATCTGCGCGAACACCCGGAACCACTCGACGCCGCCGAGCTGATCCTGCCAGCTCATCCGCTGCGCCAGATGGTGAAACAGCACCGTCAGGCACGCAGCCGCGCGCACGAAATCCGCGCCATTCAGGCGGTTGTCAGTCATCGGTTCCCCTCGCATGGCACGCCCGCGTCTGCCGCGCGGTCAATCGTGCAATCGATTTCATTTGGCACCGCCAGGGGCTGCTGCGCAACCCCCTTGCGCTCGTCGTAGCCGCGTCAGCGACAGGTGCGGCACAAGCGGAGGTCGCGGTTGACGCGAGGCTGTCGCTGCGTCCTACTGACGCAATACTTATCGTGTAGAGGCAAAATGATTTTTCAGGATTTTGTCACACGGATGATGGATCCAAGTCATCTGCTGACTCATGTGCCATATGCTCTACTCGTCATCTCTATGCTGATGAACGACATGGGCTGGCTTCGAGCTATTGCTATTGCTGCAGGCATAATACGTATTATCAATCGCGCCTTCTTTGAGATCGACCCGATCATCGTGTTCTGGGAAGTGATCTTCGTCGCGGTGAATGTCGTTCAACTGTTGATCCTCTGGTACTACGCCAGGCGGCATCGGTTTTCCGAGGACGAGCAGCGTTTCGCCTCGATCATGCCCGCCGGCATCGATCGACGAACCGTCCGCCGCTTGCTGCGCCTCTCCAGGCTCCGCCATGCCCACGAGGGCCAGAAGCTGACGGAAGAGGGCAGGGCGGTTAGCGAACTGGTGTTCATCGCCGATGGCGTAATGCAGATCGAGCAGGCCGGACGAATCGTCGCCGTGTGTGGACCGGGGGATTTCGTCGGTGAGATGAGCTTTGTCACCGGCGCCCCGGCTTCGGCCACTGCTATCGTTGCCAAGCCGGTGCGCTACCTCGCTTTCGAACAGGCGAGGTTGCGCGCCGCTGTCGAGGCCGACAATGATCTTCGCCAGGCGCTCGACGCCAGTCTCAACCACAACCTCGTCGGCAAACTGGCCAAGGCCAACGCCGCCCGTCCTGAGCAGGTCGCTGCAGCCTAGCGCATCGAACCCCTTGTTTGTGACAGTCGGAGCGGGCTAGGCACTCGACCTTTGCTTTGCTTTGCGGTGCACGATGTCCGGCCTGTTCGACCAGTTGCTCACCGGTCTCACCAACCCGGTCATCCTGTTTGGTCACTTCACTTACTTCCTCTTGATCGTCTCGATGCTGATGCGGCGCATGGTATGGCTCAGAAGCTTTGCTGTGGCCTCGGGTGTCGCCAAGATCATCTACCGAGCGTTCTTCGTGTTCGATCCGGTGAGTGTCTTGTGGGAAACGGTGTTCGTGCTGGTGAACATCGGCCAGCTCCTGCTGATCTGGTATTACGAGCGCCACCACCGCTTCACTGAGGATCACCGGCACTTCGTCGACAGCATGCCGCCAAGCGTCGAGCGCCGCGCTCTGAAGCGCCTGCTGGCTTTCGCTACCGTCCGTGAGGTCCCGGCCGACGAAGTGCTGGTGCGCGAAGGGGAGGTGGTCAAGGACCTGCTCTATGTCGCCGACGGCGTCGCGCGGATCGAGACCGCTGGCCGGATCATCGCAGTGTGCGGGCCGGGCGACTATCTGGGCGAGATGAGCTTCCTCAGCGGCGAGCCGGCGACCGCCACCGTGGTGGCGTCCAGGCCGATGCGGGTGCTGGCCTTCGACCAGCAACGGCTGCACGTCGCGGTCGCCTCCGATGCCGCCATCCATCGCGCCATGGAGGCGGGGTTGAACCGCAACCTCGTTGGCAAGCTGGTGCGGGCCAATACGGCCAGGGTGGCGCCGGCCTCGGCATAGGTGCCTTGACCCGGAGGAGACTTGCGGAATCCCCGTTCGGGCTTTATTTCCCCGCCATGACAGACATCGCCGCCGCCCCCGCCGAGTCCATTCTCATCATCGATTTCGGGTCCCAGGTGACCCAGCTGATCGCGCGCCGCCTGCGCGAGACCGGCGTCTATTGCGAAATCCATCCGTTCCAGAGCGCCGCCGAAGCCTTCGCCCGGCTGCAGCCACAGGGCGTGATTTTCTCAGGTGGTCCCGCCTCGGTGACCGACGAGGGCAGTCCCCGCGCCCCGCAGGAAGTGTTCGACTCGGGCGTACCGATCCTCGCCATCTGCTATGGCCAGCAGACCCTGGCGCTGCAGCAGGGTGGCAAGGTCGAGGGCGGCCATGCCCGCGAGTTCGGCCGCGCCGATGTCGAGATCAGGGAAACGAGCCCGCTGTTCGACGGTTTCTGGAAAGTCGGCGGGCGCTATCCGGTGTGGATGAGCCACGGCGATCGGGTCACCGAGCTGCCCGAGGGCTTTACCGTCATCGGCACCTCCGAGAACGCTCCGTTCGCCATCGCGGTCAACGAGCGCAAGCGCTACTACACCACCATGTTCCACCCCGAGGTGGTGCACACTCCGGATGGCGGGAAGCTCCTGCAATCCTTCGTCCACAACATCGTCGGGTTGAAGTCCGATTGGACCATGTCGGCCTATCGCCAGCGCGCCGTCGACAAGATCCGCGCCCAGGTCGGCAAGGGCAGGGTGATCTGCGCGCTCTCGGGCGGCGTCGACAGCTCGGTTGCGGCGATCCTGATCCACGAAGCCATTGGCGACCAGCTGACCTGCGTCTTCGTCGATCACGGCCTGATGCGGATGAACGAGGCCGATGAAGTCGTCTCGATGTTCCGTGACCACTACAATATCCCACTGGTCCATGTGGACGCCGCCGACAAGTTCATCGGCGCGCTCGAGGGCGAGGCGGACCCCGAGACCAAGCGCAAGACCATCGGCCGGCTGTTCATCGAAGTGTTCGAGGAAGAGGCCAAAAAGCTCGGCGGCGCGCAGTTCCTGGCGCAGGGCACGCTCTACCCCGATGTCATCGAGAGCGTCAGCTTCTCGGGCGGCCCCTCGGTCACCATCAAGTCGCACCACAATGTCGGCGGCCTGCCGGCGCGTATGAACATGCAGCTGGTCGAGCCGCTGCGGGAACTGTTCAAGGACGAGGTCCGGGCGCTGGGCCGCGAACTCGGCCTGCCGGACCGCTTTGTCGGCCGCCACCCGTTCCCCGGCCCCGGCCTCGCCATCCGCCTGCCGGGCGGCGTGACCCGCGATAAACTCGATATTCTCCGCCGCGCCGACGCCATCTATCTCGATGAGATCAGGAAGGCCGGGCTTTACGACAAGATCTGGCAGGCCTTTGCGGTCCTCTTGCCGGTGCAGACCGTCGGCGTGATGGGCGACGGCCGCACCTACGAGTTCGTCTGCGCGCTGCGCGCCGTCACTTCGGTCGACGGCATGACTGCGGATTTCTTCCCCTACGACATGAACTTCCTCGGCCGCGCCGCCACCCGCATCATCAACGAAGTGCGCGGCATCAACCGGGTGGTCTACGACGTAACGTCGAAGCCGCCCGGGACGATCGAGTGGGAGTAGAGGGTCCAACGGCAGCGATTGCATGACTGGGCAGGCTGCCGCGTCCCCGAGCCGGCTTGAAGCTGACTTCCCGCGAACTTCGACCGAGACACGTGGTCCGTGACGGACAGAGCGTTCTCCGCCCAGCTCGCTTTCGAGCGTGCGGATGCGCAAGTTGATTGCGGCTGCGCTGAGATGAAGTCGCTCCGCCGCGCGCGAAACTGCCCGCGGACACACAGACTTCACGACGTGGCCCTCTTGCGAAATGGCAGGGAGCGCGTCATGCCGCGCGTTGGCGGGGGTGTCAATCGAAGTACTTGCGGTAGCTCATTCCCGGACGTCACCTGCTTTCAACTCACTTGCGGTGTGTTGAGTAAGTACAATAAAGTGCGAGAACTGGGGGCGGGTCACCATAGTTGAGCGAGGAGGACCAGTTGGACCAGCAATGGCTTGCCTCGGTGTTGCCGTCGCAGCAGCAGCTCGACGAGTTCTTGGGTGACGATCCTGTAACAGCGTTGCTCGGTCTGGCCCGGAGCCGTGCACCGATAGAGTTCGGCCCGGTCGGCGACCCTGGCGACGATCCCGCCCTCAAGCGGGAGTTCGCGCTGGCCCAGGTGGCGGCGGCAGCTCTCAAGAAGAATGGAAATGCCCAGCTCTCGCTTGAGCAAACCCAGGCGCTTCATGCGTTCGTGCACCTGCTCGCCCGGCCGGCGCTGCGTGTCGTCGGCGGTGGCGTCCCAGCCATCCCGCAATCGTGGGACCGGCTCGACACGGCGCATGACTCGGTGATCAGTCGGGTCCGTGGTGTGGGCCGCGTCGACACCAGTACGCGCAAGCATGTGGGCACGGGGTGGTTCGTCATTGAGAACCTGCTGCTGACGAACCGGCATGTCGCAGGCGGCCTCTGCGGCCTCGACGTGCATAACGACCCCACGTGGCTCGACAAGCTGCCGGCGGCGGTGGTCGCGACGAACGCCGCCTGGGACGCCGACCACTCGCAGCGTGCGGTGTGGGATCCGGCAGAGGCACCCAGCGCCGCAAGCACAGCGGTCGGCTCAATCACGAAAATCCGCGCCTACCACGCGCTCCTTGACATGGCGCTGCTCGACGTCACTGGCGTCGAGAACAGCAACAGCCTGGTGCTGCGCATTCAGGCCGTGCCGCCCGCGTCGCTGACGGGGCACGAGGTCTACCTTGCGGGCTATCCCGGCGTGTCTCCGCCGTATTCGGTGTCAAAGCAGGTCGCGGATTTGCTCTTCCCCGGCGCCACGGCGAGCGGGCTCAAACGGGTGTCGCCCGGGCAACTCGTTGCGCTGGTCGAGGATCTGCCGATCGGGGAGGGCAAACCTCGGGCCAGCCATGACGGCTCGACGCTTGGCGGCAGCTCGGGTTCGCCCGTCGTCAACTTCGACAACCACCGCGTGATAGCGCTCCACTACGCTGGTAAGTACGGACAGGCGAACTTCGCTGTGCCGCTTTGGCTGGTGAAGGACGACCCGTTCTTTACCGACAATGACATCGTGTTCGCCTCATGACCGATCGCGCGCTGGTCATCGGCATTGACCACTACCAGAACGAAGCATGGGAATTGAAGGCCGCGGTGAGGGACGCTCTCGCCTTTGCGGCGTGGGTGACGGAGCCCGGCGCGGGACGCGCAACCGCGGATACGTTGACGCTGTTGCTCTCGCCACATCCCGATCGCCCGGTCAAGGAAGTGAAGTTCCAGCCGGCAACCGAGGACGCGATCCGCAAGGCGCTCTACACTCACACCAAGAACGGTGTTGGCGCACAGCGATTGTGGTTCTTCTATGCCGGGCATGGCCTTGCACCGGCCGGCGGCGGAGCGGACGAGGCGCCGGTGCCCGTGCCGGCGGACGTACAGGACTTAGACTACTACCGTAGTCAGCCGATCGACCTGGGCTCATGGATCCGGGAGATGCAGGTTTCCTTACCTCAGCACCAGGTATTTTTCGTTGACGCGTGTCGCGGCATCGTCGTCAGCGAGGATATCGTCACCGCCACGAGGACGCTGTTCTTCGACCTGTCGAAGATGAAGTCTGGCGGCCCGGCGCAACAGGCCGCCCTGTTCGCGACAACTGCGGGCCAGCTGGCGAACGAGCAGGGCTTGCACGGCTTATTTGGTGGCGCGCTGCTCGACGGGCTGCAAGGCGAGGGGCCGGCGCTGCAGCCGGATGCCGCCACGCAGGAATTCGTGCTGACGTTCGACGGGCTGACCTCGTACGCGAAGAGCCGGATCCAGCAGGCATCGGACAAGGCGCGCCGCGGCAACAGAGTTCTTCCGACCCAGGTACCTTTTGGGAGTCTGTTCGGCGGTCAGGGTTCTCTGGAGATCGCGCGGTTCAAGGCAAAGCCGAAGTCTTCGGTCAGGCTGTTCATCAAACCCGAGGGCGCCGCAGCCGGAGCTACTGCCGGCATCCGTGGCTACAATGAGTGGAAGGACGTGTTTGAGCGCCAAGCGGAAAAGTCGCCGCCGCTGGCCTTGCCTGTCGAATGGAAGCTGTCATCGAGCAACTATCTGATTGAGATCGAAGCGCCCGGCTACAAGAACTGGACGCACAAGCTCGACCACATCGGTCCTGTGGAGCTGTCCGCCGCGCTCGAACCGAACCCGGTCGATATACCGGAGAACGCACTAGAGTCGCTCGGTCAGGTCCGAGGCGGCCTAGAGCTGCCGGAGCGACCCGACGGCGCTGAGCTCGCTGCCGGTGCGCATGGCAGCCTCGTGGTACAGACGCCGGACCAATACGCGCGCATCGAGGTCTTCAATCTGAGCGGGGAGCGCGTCAAGGCGGCGTGGGGCTGGCTTCAGGAAATGCTGCCGGTTGGCGCGTACCGGGTTGAGGTCGCACTTCCGACCGAGCGTCCAACGGTTCGGCGAGTGCTCGTCACGACTGCCGAGCCCGAGACGGTCGAGATTCGTCCCGACCCACAGCTGACGCAGCGTCTGGCCGCTAGTGCTGGGATGATCTGGCCGCAAGACGGGGTAACGCACCCCTCGGAAGTTTTCGGACCCGCGACGACGACGCATCTCGGGTCGCTCCTGGCCTGGGCCGCCGCTGCCGCCCAGTTCGACCCTGGTGGGCTTGGCCAGAAGCTGCGTCAGCTTGGCGTCGAGCGCTTGCCTACCAGCAAAGAAAGGTGCTTCGTCCGGGTCCTCGTCGGCGATGCGGTGGCGCCATCGCCGAACGGCCCGATGGAGACCCTGTACCTCCAGTTGGAGCAGCTGGCAGCAGTGCTGGAGCCGTTGCCCGAGCTCGCCGGGTTCGCCAAGCAATGGCACGCCGAGATCGCGTTTCACACCAGCCTCACCGTCGGAACCGCCGAGCTCAACCCAAAGCGCATCCCGCTGCCGTTCATCGCAGGTCACGTCTGGACCATCGTCATCGTCCGCGAAACCACTCAAGGCACCGAGATCCACCGCTATCTCCATCCGCTGGAACCGGAGCAGCCGTTCGATGACACGATCCGCCTCGTTGAGCAGAACTGGCGTGCTCTCCAGGCTCGTGCACCGCTATACGACGATGAGGCAGAGCGGCTGCTGGCGCGCCAGCTCGACCCGCTCAGTCTTGCAGTGCTCGCTTACCGGTTGGCACTCGAAAACCGCCAGGAGGAACTGGCCAAGGTCGTCGAGCGGCTTGGGAACGCACCGCTCGCCGACACGCATGTGCTCGCGGCGCTGGTCGCAGAGCGCGACAAGCATATGGCGCGTGCCTTGCAGGGACCTTCGGTGCCGGTCGTTGGCGAAGGATATCGCCTGATGGAGGCTTGGCTCACCGATCATTTCGCCAAGGAAAGCCTGCCGCCGCCGATCGCACCGGAGCCGTTCACCGGCGGACTGTGGACGGCGTTCGACCCGCGCGGCCAGGCGGTGATCTCGAAGGCATTTCCGGTGCACAACGCACCGGCCTGGGCGAAGCCACTGCTCGCCGCTGCGGAGGCCACGGCAAAGATCGAGGGGGGGCCGGACGGGGGGCACCAGCTAATTGGAACGGGCTTCCTCATAGAACAACGGAAGCTGGCGATGACAGACTTCATTGTGGCGCAGAAGCCGGCAGTTGCCATCTTCGGTGACGAGCGCGTCCCCATCGAGGCGATCCTCGGAGAGACAAAAGACGACCGCCACGCTGCCTTGACTCGGGTGGCGCCTGTGGCTCGGGCGCCGTTGAAGATGCAGTGGTCGCTGCCTGCAGTTGGCACTCGCATTGCAGTCATCGGACATCCGATGCTCACCTTCACGCCGACGGTCATGACCATGGCGGCGTTCACGACGCCTCCCAAAGGCGAGAAGATGATCATGCCCGGCGTAATCGTAGCGGTCGAGGAAACCAAGCTAACTTACGAGTGCTGGACGATGGGCGGTGTCGCCGGGGGCCCAATTATCGATCTCGCAACAGGCGAGGTGATTGGCATTCACCACAGCGGCAAATACGAGGGCGGAGCGAGGAAGCTCGGCTTCGGCGTGCCGCTGGCGGCGATCGAGGCGCTGCTGCAGACGCCGATCTGATTGGCTGGCCCCTCCCTTACACGACTCGACTGGCGCGATCTCAGTCGGTAGGTAGCACGTCACCCTTCTTGGCCGGGCCACGGCCGATGCGGTGGCTTCCGGCAGACAAAGGTACGAGATCGCGGTGCGTCAGAGTGATGGAGTGGGAGCAGATCTGGCAGGTCGTATCGCCGAGGCCTCCGCCGTTCGGCCGACGCCGCGGCAGCTGGCCTGGCAGCGGCTCGAGTTCTACGGCTTCATCCATTTCGGCATGAACACCATGACCGATCGGGAATGGGGCCTTGGGCACGAGGATCCCGCCCTGTTCGATCCGGCAGAGCTGGACGCCGACCAGTGGGTCGAAAGCTTGGCCGCGGCCGGCATGCGCGGCCTGATCCTCACCTGCAAGCACCATGACGGGTTCTGCCTGTGGCCGAGCGCGGTAACTCGGCACTCGGTCGCCTCCAGCCCATGGCGAGGCGGTCGGGGTGACCTCGTCGCCGAGGTCTCGGCGGCCTGTGCGCGTCGCGGCCTGAAACTCGGCATCTACCTGTCGCCATGGGATCGCACCGAGCCGTCCTACGGCACCGGAATCGGCTACGACGACTTTTTTGTCGCGCAGCTGCGCGAACTGCTTTCGGACTACGGCCCGATCTTCTCGGTCTGGTTCGATGGCGCCAATGGCGAGGGCGCCGCCGGCAGGAAGCAGTACTACGACTGGAACCGCTACTTTGCTGTCGTCCGCGAGTTGCAGCCCGACGCGGTGATCAGCGTCTGCGGCCCCGACGTGCGTTGGTGCGGCAATGAAGCCGGGCACACCCGGCCCAACGAGTGGAGCGTGGTTCCTGCCTCGCTGCGCGACGCCGAGCGCACCGCGTCCAATTCGCAGCAGGTCGATGACGGGAGGTTCTCGCGTCAGGTGCGCTCGGACGAACAGGACCTGGGGAGCCGGGACGCCATCGCCACGTCGAGCGACGATCTGGTCTGGTACCCCGCCGAAGTGAACACCTCCATCCGGCCGGGCTGGTTCCATCACCCCACGGAGGACGCCGAAATCCGCTCCGCTGACGAACTGTTCGACATCTACTGCGCCTCGGTGGGCGGTAACGCCACGTTCCTGCTCAACGTGCCGCCGGACCGCTCCGGCCTCGTCACGGCGCCGGATCGGCTGGTGCTGTCGCAACTGGGAGAGCGGATCGCCGAGCTCTACGACGCCGATATCGCCCCGGCGGCAGCTGTGTCGCCTGCCGGTGCTCTGGATCAGCAAGGCGCATGGACCATCGACGCCACCGGCGGTGGTCTCGTTCTGTCCTGGCCGGAAGTGAGACAGCTCGGTGCCGTGATCGTCGAGGAGGACATCGCCTGGGGCCAGCAGGTCGAGCGGCTTGTGGTCGAAGCCCGGACCGTCGATGATCGATGGCTCCAGGTCGCGGCATGCGACTCGGTCGGTTATCGCCGCATCCTGTCCTTCTCGCCCGTAGGGACCGATGCCGTCAGGCTGTCGGTCGCCACCGCTCGCGGCCGGGCGCGGCTGCGAAGCCGGGTGATCGGCGCCGAGGTGTTGGGTGATGATCTGATGAAGCAGGACCGTCCGGATGGTGTTTCGGCCCGCATGGTGCGCCTCGGCTATCTGGTCGCCGGCTTCGCCCTTCTCGCCCTCGGCATTATCGGGGCCTTCCTGCCGCTGATGCCGACGACCATCTTCGTCATCCTCGCCGCCGGCTGTTTCGCCCGCTCCAATCGCCGGGTCGAATCCTGGTTGCTCGAACACAAGCGCTTCGGCCCCACTATCACGGCCTGGCGCGCCGAGGGCGCTATCTCGCGCCGCGGCAAGACGCTGGCCGCGGGCGGCATGGTGCTCGGCTATGTGCTGTTCCTCATCGGCGCCCGTCCCGACCTCCCGGTCGCGCTGTTCGTCCTCGCCGTCTTCGGCGCCTGCGCCTGGTACGTGCTGTCGCGCCCGGAGCCGTCGTGATGTCCGAGAGCAACGGGCGGTTTGACGTTGAGACCCTCAGGGGGGTGGCGGGAGCCAACGCCTTCGCCCGGGGCGAGGCCTATTATCGCAAAAACCAGGTTGCGCTGCTCAGCGTTGAGCCCGGTCGCGTGCTGGCGCACGTTGCGGGAACTGATGACTATCGGACCGAGCTCACCGGCCATGGCCGGCAGATCGATGGGACGTGCACCTGTCCTGCCTACGACCGCGGTACGTTCTGCAAGCACATGGTGGCGGTCGCGCTGGCCGTCAACGCTCGAGGCAATCAGGCTGAGGCGGCAGAAGAGAGCGTGCTGGCGCGGATACGCCGGCATCTCGAAGCCAAAGATGGCAGTGCCCTCGTCGACATAATCATCGGTCTGGCCGAGCGAGACGCCGCCTTGCTGCGGAAGCTTGAAATCGCCGCAGCGGCGTCTGACCTAGACGACAAGACCGCAGAGACCCGTCTGCGTCAGATGATCGACAAGGCCATCGGCAGGTCCAGAGACATCGACTACTACGAGATGCGCGATTGGGGCGATGGCGTTGCCGAGGCGCTGGATGCTATCGCTGAACTGGTCCCGGCCGGGCGACCGGAACTCGCGTTCAGGCTGGCCGATCGAGCCGTCGGCAAGCTGGAGCAGGCACTGGATCGCCTGGACGATTCTGATGGGTACTGCAGCGCCTTGCTGCAGCAGGCGCGGGATATTCACCTGGCTGCCGCGAGCCTGGCGCCGCCCGAACCGTTGGCGCTCGCGCGCGACCTCTTTGCCCGCGAGACCGGTAGTGTCTATGGCAGCTTCGACGGCGCCCTCGTCGACTATGCCGACGTGCTCGGCGAAGTGGGCCTCGCGGAGTACCGCCGTCTCGCGTCGGAGGCCTGGCAGAACATCCCGCCGCGGGCCGGCCCAGTGCGGCGGTCGCTCGATGTGTCGGGCGAACACCACGCGTTGCGCAGCATTCTCGACTTCTTCGCCGAGCGCGACGGAGACGCAGATGCGCGGATCGCTTTGCGCTCCAAAAACCTGACGTCGCCCTGGAGTTATCTGGAGCTTGCCCAGTTCTGCCTCGCGCACGGACGCGCTGACGAGGCGCTTCGCCGCGCTGAGGAGGGGCTGTGGATGTTCGAGGACGGCGGTCCCGACGAAGGACTGCTGCTTTTTGTCGTGGGCCTGTTGACCGAGGCAGGCCGGACTGCTGACGCCGAAGTGCGGCTATGGCAGGCGTTCGACAAGGCGCCGAGTTTTGCGCTCCTTGCTGAGCTGCGCAGGCTTGGCGGGCCCGCCGCGCGAGATCGCGCCCTGGAGCTGCTCGAAACTAACCTCCACAGCCAGGTGGCCGCCAAATGGTACTCGCGCGCCGACTTTCTGGTTGGCGTCTTGATCGAGGAAAAGCTGTTCGACCGCGCCTGGGCGATTGCTCGCAAGCATGAGGTCTCGATCGGCACGATGGACCAACTCGCCAGGCAGAGCGAAGCGACGCATCCCAACGAGGCACTTGCCGTGTATGCCTTGCGCATCGACCAGTACGCTGCTGCTGGTGGTGATCCGGCCTACGACCATGCGGCGCGACTGGTGGCCCGTATGGCCACGCTGCAGGATGCAGCGGCGCAGACTGAGTTTGTCTCAGACCTGAAGTTGCGCCATGCTCGCAAGCGCAACTTGATCAAGCGCCTGGGGTAAGAGGTGCGCCACGCTGACATCGACGCGCAGAACCGCAGGATGCTGGAGCTCCAGCGGCAGTTTCGCGTCGCTGCCGATACGGTTGCCGACGCGTGGGCCGCGTTTCCCGAAGTGCAGGCGGTGGCCGTGATCGGTTCGGTCGCCAAGCCGCTGTGGAAGGAAGTGCCGCGCTTCAGCCGACGCATCGAGATCTGGCACGAGTGCAGCGATCTGGACCTGGCACTCTGGCTTGATTCACAGGAGCGGCTCGGCGAGCTTCGCCGCGCGGCCAGTCACGCCTTGCGCCAGGCATACGAGTTGGGCAAGGGCGCCGGCATCGTCACCGAGCAGCTCGATACCTTCCTGTTCGCCGCGGGCAGCGAACAGTACCTTGGCCGACTCTGTCGCTACAACGAATGTCCCAAGGGCAAGCCACAATGCTTCGTTCCAGGTTGCGGTGCCGTTCCGTTCAACAAGCGGATCGCCGAATTCGAACCTCACGCCGACATTCTCGCTCCCGCATCGTACGCCACGCTGTACGAGCGTGGGACCGGACGGCTGCGATCGGCCCTCGATCTGCCGACTGTCGATGCTGGCGCGGAGTGATTGCGAAGTGGCCTGGCCCTTTGCCGGCTGCATTTCTCCAAACGGCCGCATTACAGAGTGTCGGGCAATGCCGCTATCGCCGCCCGCAGCTTCGCGTTGGGCCTCGGCAGGTTTTCTAACAACGCGATGACACGCGCGTCCTCGCGCGCTGTCAGATGAACGACCTCGACCGCCTCTATCACCGCTTCTGCTTCACGCAAGGCAGCCTGCGTAACGAAGTTCGTCAGGTCGGTGTTGCGGAGTGAGGCAGCGCGCGCGAGTTTGGCCTTCGATTCCGGCGAGACCCGCAAGATCATGCGCGTATTGTCATTTGCTGCACCCCGCGGCATCTCCGCCTTCCTCGCGCATCGTACTCATCCAAGACGTGCGCCGTTGTGCCTGCGTATTCAAGGGCGTGAAGGCGGCGGCAAGGCGCGCCCGCACATCGTTGACGATGACAAGCCTCCGCTGTGAGCTAGCCCTTCACCCGAATACTCACGTTGCTGCTGCCGTGCTTCAGCACCAGGTTGTAGAGCCGGCGGGCGTTTTCGGGCGCCAGTCGGACGCAGCCATGCGAGGCGACGCGGCCCAGGCGCTTGGTGTCATAGGTGCCATGGATGGCATAGCCGCCGCGGAAGAAGATCGAATAGGGCATCGGCGACCAGTCGTATTTCTTGGAGTAGTACTCCTTGTACATCCGCTGTACGCCGTAGCTGCCCTTGGGTGTGGCATAACCCTTTCGGCCGGTAGAAACGTCGAAACTGTAGTGCGGTGCACCGCCCACCGACACCTGCATGTGCTGATCCGAGATGTCGATGACGATGGAAACGTTGGCGGCTGCGGCGGGGGTTGCAATGGCAAGCAGGGCGACAAGCAGTAAAACGCGGGTGAACATCTTGATCTACTCGTACTGGCGCTGGCGAAAGCTTCGCCTGAGCGCGTTGCCGACAGATTAATTTCGTCGCTTGCATCCACCGCCTCACGCGTTCGTGACCCTGTCCACCCCCGCGCGGGCCTCGGGAGCACCTGCGTGTACGGGTTTGCATTCGCGCGGACGCCTCACTATGGTGCGCCGAAATTCGACCCTGTTTCACTTGAGCTTCATGTCCAACGAAAACATCATCCGCGAGATCGACGAGGAACTGCGCAGCGACCGTGCGCGCAACCTGTGGCGTCGGTTCGGCCCCTATGTCATCGGCGCGGCCGTGGCGATCGTCCTCATCGTGGCGGTGAAAGAGGGCTGGGACTGGTGGCAGAGCTCGAACTCGGCCCAGTCGTCGGACCAGTTCTATGCGGCACTGCAGCTGGCTGACGGCACCGATGCCGAGGCCGCCAAGAAGGCGCTCGACGAGGTGATTGCGGCCAACCACGGCGGCTATCCGATCCTTGCCCGCTTCCGCGAAGCGGCGCTGCTGGCGAAAGACGGCAAGACCGCCGAGGCGGTGGCGGCCTATGATGCCCTCGCTGCCGGTCAGCCCAACAAGTATCTGCGCGAACTGGCGCTGGTGCTTGCCGCGAACCTGCTGGTCGACGGCGGCGATGTCGCCCAGGTCGAGCAGCGCATCGGCGGTCTCGTCGGCTCGGCCAGCCCGATGCGCAACGCCGCCCGTGAGGCGCTCGGTCTCACCAAGTACAAGGCGGGCGATCTCGCCGGCGCCCGCCAGAGTTTTGAAGATGCGGCCAACGATCCGCAGGCGAGCCAGGAGCTGCGCAGCCGGCTGACCGTCTATCTGGCGCAACTGGTTGCCGAGGGCGTCGCCGCGCCGGTAGCGGAAGCTGCCGCGACCGAGACGCCTGTCGTTGTCGATCCCTCAACCGCCGCGCCTGCCGCGACTTCGGTGGGCGACGGGCCGGCACTTGATACCACGCCGGCTCCCGAGGCGGCGCCAGCCATGGAAGCGCCTGCCATGCAGGCTGCTCCCGCGATGGAAGCCGTCCCGCCCGCGTCCACCGAAGCACCTGTCGCGCCCGCGAACTGAGGTTCGCGTCCGGCTCTAAAGTACTGGGGTCTCGCTTGACCGTTACCGTCGCCATTGTCGGCCGTCCTAATGTCGGCAAGTCGACGCTGTTCAACCGACTCGTCGGGCGCAAAATTGCGCTCGTCGACGATACACCGGGCGTCACCCGCGATCGCCGGGAAGCCGAGGGTCGTATCGCCGATCTGCGCTTCAAGGTGCTCGACACCGCCGGCTACGAGGACAAGACCGACGGCTCGCTCGAAGACCGGATGCGCCAGCAGACCGAGATCGCCATCCGCGATGCCGACGTCATCCTGTTCATGATCGACGCGCGGGCAGGGGTGATGCCGCTCGACGAGCGCTTCGCCCAGGTGTTGCGCCGTGCCGGCAAGGACGTGCACCTGATCGCCAACAAGGCAGAAGGCAAGGCCGCCGATCCGGGGCTGCTGGAGGCTTACAATCTCGGTTTCGGCGAACCCGTGGCGCTCTCCGCCGAGCATGGCCTCGGCCTCTCCGACCTCCACGCCATTGTTTCGAAAGCCGTGGATGCGGCCGCGGCGAAGGCTGAGGCCCGGGCGCCGTCGCTGGACGTGATGCCCGAGGTCGATGTCGACCTGCCTGAGGATGATGGCTCGACTGAAGATGGCCCGGTGAAGCGCTGGGATCCCAAGCGCTACCTCAACGTCGCGATCATCGGCCGCCCGAACGCCGGTAAATCGACGCTGATCAACCGCATGGTCGGCGAGGATCGGCTGCTGACCGGGCCGGAAGCCGGCATTACCCGCGATTCCATTCTCGTGCCGTGGGAGTACGAGGGCCGGATCATCAACCTGGTCGATACCGCCGGTATGCGCCGCAAGGCCCGCATCGAGCAGAAGCTCGAAAAGCTCGCGGTCAGCGATTCTCTCCGCTCGATCCAGTATGCCGAAGTGGTGGTGCTTTTGCTTGATGCGCAGATTCCGTTCGAAAAGCAGGACCTGACCCTCGCCGATCTGGTCGAGCGAGAAGGCCGGGCTTTGGTGATCGCCGTCAACAAGTGGGACACCATCGAGGACAAGAACGCCAAGCTGGCCGAGCTGCGTGAGCAGTGCGAGCGCTACCTGCCGCAGCTCAAAGGCATTCCGCTGGTCACCATCTCGGGCCTGCAGGGGCGCAACATCGACAAGCTGATGCAGGCGGTCTTCGCCATCGAGCGCAAGTGGAACAGCCACGTCTCGACCGCACGGCTCAACCGCTGGCTGAGCGGCATGACCGAAAGCCATCCGCCTCCGGCGGTCTCGGGCCGCCGCCTGAAGCTGCGCTACATGACGCAAGCCAAGATCCGGCCGCCGAGCTTCATCCTCTTCGCCTCGCGACCCGAAGCCGTGCCGAACGCCTACCAGCGCTATCTGGTCAATGGCCTGCGCGACGCCTTCGACATGCCCGGCACGCCGATCCGGCTGTGGCTGCGGGGCGGCAAGAACCCGTTCGACAAATCCGACAAGTAGCAACCACGCCCGCCCCGGCTTCAAGTTGCTGGTAACCGTCGGCTCGATCCGCACTTGCAAGTGGGCCTTGCTCGGCTGATCTAGCGGCATGGCGACCAACTACAGCGACATCACCGCGAGTATTGCGACGCCACCACTATGGTGGCACGGCGACGTGCCGCGATACGTGCCGTTTCATCCTCGCTGCGTGAGCATCTACGCAACGGAGGTTGCTTACATCAAGTCGCGCTGCCAAGTCTGTGGCCAGGAGTACAACTCGGTCGTCGAGGGATTCACGTACGAACACGAACGGGCCGAGAGTATTGGTACTCGCGCGTCACTTCCTGGCTGGGATCCTCCGTTGGCGCTGAGTCATTGTGAGTATGCATTCACCTCCTCGACACCCATCGTGGTACTCGAGTACTGGCGGCGAACCCGGTCCGACCCACAGTGGGTGCGGTTACAGGAATTCGAGATCGCTCTTCGTGACGGGTAGGCGAGCTGCGTTGCACTCGTGCTAGCCGTCACGCCGCATTGCGCCCCGGACGATCCTCGCTATACTCCCGCCCTCCAAAGCGACCCGATGCTGAGTGCGGGGCCGCAACTTTGAAACGACATTGTTCCTCGAAATTCTGATTGTCGCCGTCCTGACGCTGGTCAACGGCCTGCTTGCAATGAGCGAACTGGCGGTAGTCTCATCCCGCCCGGCGCGCCTCAAGGTCCTCGCCGCCGAAGGCAAACGCGGCGCCACCGTGGCGCTGAAGCTGCAGGAAGACCCCGGCAAGTTCCTGTCCTCGGTGCAGATCGGCATCACCCTCGTCGGTGTGCTCTCCGGCGCCTTCTCCGGCGCCACGCTGGGTGAGCGCCTCGGCGATACGCTGATCGGCGCCGGCATCAATCCCTCGATCGCTGCGCCGCTGGGCGTCGGCATCGTCGTCATCATCATCACCTATCTCCAGCTGATCATCGGCGAACTGGTGCCCAAGCAGATCGCGCTGCGCGATTCCGAGGGCGTTGCGGCGCGGGTCGCACCGGCGATGGCGCTCATCGCCTCGATCGCCGCGCCGCTGGTGTGGCTGCTCGATATCTCGGGCAAGCTGGTGCTGCGCCTGCTTGGCCAGAGCGGCGAGACCGACGAGCGGGTAACCGACGAGGAGGTCAAAACCCTTATCGCCGAAGCCGAGCACGCCGGCGTGCTGGAGACCGAGGAGCGCCACATGATCTCGGGCGTCATGCGCTTCGCAGACCGTTCGGCGCGCGGCCTGATGACTCCGCGTCTCGATGTCGAGCTCATCGACCTGAGCGAGACGCAGGACGAAATGATCGAAAAACTCCGCGCCACCCGCCATTCGGTGCTGCCGGTGCAGGATGGGGCGGTGGATTCGATCGTCGGCGTGATCGTCCGCAAGGACCTGGTCGAGAACGTCCTGGCCCGCGAGCCGCTGGATATGCGGACGCTGGTCAAGCAGGCGCCCGTGGTGATGGATCGCTCCAGTGCGCTCGATGTGCTCAAGGCCATCCGTGGCTCGCTGGTGCACATGGCGCTGGTGTTCGACGAGTATGGCCACTTCGAAGGCATCGTCACGCCCGGCGACATCCTCGAGGCGATCACTGGCGCGTTCCAGGAAGAAGAGGGCGACGAGAAGGCCTATGTCACCCGCCAGGATGGCTCATACCTCGTCTCGGGCTGGATGCAGGTCGACGAGTTCCAGGCGCATCTGGGCGTGCCTGTCCCCAAGGACGCCAAGTTCGAGACCGTCGCGGGGTTCGTCCTCGCCGAGCTGAACCATCTGCCGGCAGTGGGCGAAACTTTCGAGCGCGGCCACTGGCGTTTCGAAGTGCTGGATCTCGATGGCCGCCGCATCGACAAGATCCTGGTGACGCGACTGAACTAGCTCGTGCGCGAGAGGTCGTTTGATCCCTCGTTAGGACCGGGACCATGCAGTCGTCGCCTCCCTCCCCCTTGAGGGGAGGGATTGAGGG
>NZ_LAJE02000173.1 GCF_000970465.2 Devosia insulae DS-56 | reverse complement strand
GGCGGGGTCGGGGGGCAGTGGTTGGGTGTGCTACGGCTGGGGCGGCGGGCGTACGGGGAGGCGGTCTGGGTGGTGGCGGAAGCGGCGTGGGGCTGGTGACGATCGAGGACCGCGAGGCGGGTAACGACTCGTTGGTCAACGTCGGCATCGGCGGCGGAAACAACAACGTGCTCGACGTCAACCTGGGTGCCAACGACCCGCTGGCCAACGCGAACGTTTCTGCCGGGCTGACGGATAGCGGGCTCGTCGCCAGCACATCAGTCACCCTCGACCTGGGTGGCCTTGGACTCGATCTTGATATCGACATCGGCATTCCGGGCCCTGGTGGACTGGGCGGGCCGGGAGGCGCTGGTGGACCTGGCGGTGGTGGCTACGTCCTGGTCGGAAGTCTCGGTGGCGGTTCATTCGTCATCAAGTGCTCGGTGAACGACGCGCGTAACCTTCTGCAGGTTGCCGCGAACGGCAAGATCAGCAACGCCGAGATCAAGGCGTGGGCCCGGGCGACCGGTGTGCAGATCGTGCCCATCAAGCTTTGCCCGACCGCGAAGCGTCAGGTTGCCCAGATCTTCGCCCGTAGCAGCAAGGTCAATACCCTGCAGGGCGCGGTCGCCAACGACACGCTGATTATGGCCACGCTCAGCCGTAGCGGATACGACGCCAGCGACGTGGTCGCTGTCCAGCGTCGCAATGGGCAACTGATTGTGTACGTGTTCTGACAAGGACGGAGCCGGAACGAAAGCCCGAGCTCCAACGTTCTGAACGTGACCTTTCCGGTTCACAGACCCCACGCCCTCGGGGACCTGTAGCCGCCCCGCCACCCGCGGGGCGGCTTTCTTCCTTGTGGGGGCTGGGAACATGCAAATGAGCACTGAAAGTCTGTTGATCATACTCCTCGTCGGCCTGATTGCTGGGTGGCTGGCCGGTCTGATCGTCAAGGGCTCCGGACTTGGCCTGATCGGCGACATGGCCGTCGGGATTGTCGGGGCATTGATCGGTAGCTGGCTGCTCCCGCAACTTGGCATCGCCCTGGGATCGGGCGTGGTAGCAGCCATAGTGAGTGCGACGATCGGTGCAGTCATCCTTCTCGTCATCATCGGCCTCGTGCGGCGCGGCAGTGGCGGTGGACTGTTTCGACGACGCTAGCTTTTTTGGGTTAGCAAGGTCCGCTTCGGGCATACTGGTCATCCACTCAGCCGAGCGCTGCGCATTCTTGCCGGGCGGTGATCCTCAGCACCTGTTTGTCTTCGTGATTTTACTACTGAACTCAGGATCGACTATTGAGTAGGCCCTAGTTCCTCGGTGGTGGGCATCCCATGGCACTCGCAGGTTCAGCGCTCAGCCGTCGTGCTTTTCTTGTCGGCACGTCGGCCCTCGTCGCGGCAGGCCAGTTCGGGCTGTGGCCGGGTGTCGGCTTCGCCGAGGACGGGCTTGAAGTCAGCGCTACAGCCTGGGGCGATCTGTCCAGGCGGCTGCTTGGTCCCGTGCTCCGCCCGTCCGACTTCGATTTCGCGAAGTTCAATCTCCCCAACAATCTGCGCTACGCCGACATCCTGCCGACTGGGATCGCGCTATGCGCCAGCACCGCAGATGTGGTCGAGGCGATCCAGTGGTGCCGTGAGTACAGCGTGCCGTTCGCCGCGCGTTCCGGCGGCCACTCCTACGCGGGCTTTTCGATGTCGCGCGGCTTGACCATCGACGTGTCGATGATGAACGCGCCCTATTTCGACCCGAGCACCGGCATCGTGCGGATCGGCGCCGGTGCGCGCAACCAGATCCTCTATGCCCAGCTGCGCGCGGCCAATATCGCGATCACCCACGGCCGCTGCCCGACGGTCGGGGTTGCGGGTTTTGTCCTGGGTGGCGGCATCGGCTTCAACATGCGCGCCAACGGCCTCGCCTGCGATCAGGTAGTGGAGAGCGAGATCGTCTTGGCGGACGGCCAGGTGCTGACGCTCGACGCGCGCAGCAATGACCACACCGTCGCGGACCTCTACTGGGCCTGCCGTGGCGGCGGCGGTGGCAATTTCGGCATCAACACGGCGTTCGCGCTGCAGACCTTTGCGGCGCCGCCGGTATGCGCATTCCAGTGCAACTGGAGCGCTGAACCGGACGAGATGGAGCGCGTCTTCGGCGCCCTGATGGAAGCGCTCGACGAGGGGCCGGATACACTGGGCACGCGCTTTTCGGTTGGCGCGATTACCCCCGAACAGCTGCGCCGCCGGGAGCCGATGACGCTCGAGCTGATCGGACAGATTCATCACGGCACGCGCCAGGAGGTCCTCGACCTCTTGAAGCCAGTCTATGCAGTCGAGCAACCGGCGACCGAGAAGATCGAGGAGCTGCCTTACTGGGCCGGCCAGGATTTCCTCGAGGAGCCCGGCACGCCGGCGCCGTTCCAGGAGCGCTCGACCTTTCTGGTCAAGCCGCTCGACCCGGAAGGCCGGAAGATCGCGTTCGATTTCCTGCGCCGCTGGCCAGGGACCGGCACCGGCCCGGATGCTACAGCTGACTTCCGCTTCTTCCAGACCGGCGGCAGGGTCAACAAGGTCCCGGCGGACGCGACGGCCTTCGTCCATCGTAACACGCGCTTCATCGAGGATATCGGCCTCAACTGGCCGGTCGGCACCCCGGCCGCCGTGCTCGAGGCCAATTTCGCCTGGCAGGATGCGTTCTATGAGGCGATGCGGCCCCACACCAACGGGCAGGCCTACCAGAACTTCATGGACCCAGTGCTCGAGGACTGGCAGCAGGCCTATTACGGCAGCAACCTGCCCCGGCTGAAGGAGATCAAGCATCGCGTCGATCCGGACAACCTGTTCCGTTTCGCCCAATCCATCCCACCAGCCTGAGTGCGTTCTCACCGGCCAGGCCAACGGCTGCGGCAGTGACGCCAGCTCGGGCAAGTGGCTCAGTCGTGCGCGAGCTCGCAGGCATGGTGAGTTTCGTCGTCAGGATCGTCAAGCAGCGCCGTCGGGTAGGGCGGCTCGTAGCGCTTTGAGAGCGCCCAGTCCCGTTCGAACACGCTGGCGATCTGGCGCGCCACGCTGAGGTCGTCGACGACGATGCCGACCTCGCGTCGCGTGTCGAATGCCGGCTGGTCGAGGTTCTGGGTGCTGACCAGCGCCCTCGCACCATCGACCAGGATCAACTTGGCGTGGGAGCGCAGGTTGGTCTGCTTGTGAAGCTTGCCGCCCAGCTCCCGAAACAGCCGCCACAAGGCGAAGGAGTACATCAGATCGGGCTGATGCAGCCCATGCTTGCCGCCGCAGAGGACCCGGACATGCACCCCTCGCAGCAGCGCCGCATGGATGCGCTCGAAGATCACCGGCTCGGCGAATTTGGGGTGCTGGATATCAATGCTGGTTGCGGCATGGTCGATCAGATCGCAGACGAGGCTGCGGGCGTTACCCGGACTCCAGGCCAGCCGATGGCTGTGCAGCGGCTCGAACACCACCCGGTCCCAATCGCTGTCGAAGCACGCGCCAAGCTCCGCAGCGGCGGCCGCATCGGCGACAATGATGCCGTAATCGCGGGTGCCGCTGAAGTACTTCTCCATGAAATTGAACGTCGCCAGCAACAGCCGCTGGCGGTCGACGATCACCGACTTTTCGTGCGTGACGACGAAATCGGGGCAACTCCACGACACGGCGATACCGGCCGCTTCGAGGGTGGCAAAGGTGTTGTCGTTGATGCGCTCGCCGGTCGATTTCACCCCGTTCAGCATGACCCGCACCCGGATGCCGCGCGCATGCTGGGCGAGCACTTCCGCAAGGAGAGCAGGGTGGTCGAAGGTGAACTGCTTGACCAGGATTTCTTCGGTGGCGCTGCGCAGGAACTGCAGCACCGGGGCGATGCCGTCATCAGGCTGGACGATCAGCGTTTCGATGTTCATTGCCGGGACCTCGCGCCATCTGGCCGTGTCAGGTCGATGAAGCGATTTAGCATCGCATTGACCTGGTCAGGAACCTCCAACTGGCAGAAGTGACCGGAACCGACAGTGCGGCCATGCGCCAGGGTCGGCACCAGCTGCTGCAGCCGCGCCATATCGGTGCGCGCCACTGCCTCGTCTGCCGAGATGTAGAGGGCGGGGACGTCCAGCCGCCGTCCGCCAATGTCCGGATCGTAGTCGCGCAGGCCCTCGAAGGCCGAGACCATGACGTGCTGCGGGGCGCTGCTCATCCGCTCGAGGATCCAGTGCGCCCTGGTTTTGTCGTCGGACGGCAGGATCAGCGCCCGCGCTACGTAGTCGATCAGCGCCGCGCGGTAGGTCGGGGCACGGAGAGACGCGATCATCCCGGCGATGCCCGGCCATGCCGCGTCGGGAACGACAATGGCGGCGTCGAGCATCGCCACGGCCGCCACCAGTTCCGGATAGCGCACGGCCAGATCGAAGGCGACGATGCCGCCCATGCTGTGCCCGACGAGGATGGCCGGCGGCAGTTTCAGCTCGCCGCACAGCCAGGCGATATCGTCGGCAAAGCTCGGCATGGTGTAGGGCTGCACCGGCTTGTCGCTGCGGCCGTGCCCGCGCAGATCGAGCGCCAGGACCTGATGGCCGCGATCGGCGAAATAAGCGAGCTGCGGGGCGAAGAACTCGTGATCGCAACACCAGCCGTGCACGAAGATGACCGGTGCCTTTTGCCCGTCAACGCGCTCGAAGGCGAGGCGAACGCCGTCGCGGCTCAGCAGCTCATCCATCGCGCCCGACGGGCTCACGGCTCAGGCTTGGCGCGGCTCAGCGACCACACATAGTCGAGCATGCTGTAGGTGGCGGGGTAGGGCCCCTCGGTTCCTTTGACCACGAACTCGGCTGGGTCGGGCGTGCCGTGGAAACTGGTGATGCGGCCGTCGGGTCCGACGGCGAATACCGGCAGGCGGCTGGCGACCGGAGCGGACAGCGGATGCGCGGCGTTGTCGGGGCCGAACTCGAAGGAGGCGGCGGCATTGATGTTCGGTCCGATGGTCGAGCGCACGTGGCAGCTCATGCAGGAGGCGGTGGTCTGGAACCCGGTTTCGAGTTCGGAGTTGGCGAGGATCACCGGGTTGCCGAAATCATCGGTGAAGTCGATCTGGCTGCCGCGCAGCCGATAGTTTTTCCAGCGCGTGCCTTCGAGCCCGATGCCGGAAGGCGCCAGGTTGCAGCTGAGGTTATCGGTCGGGCAGGCGAGGCTGTCGCGCGAGCGGTTGAGCCAGCCCTCGTCATGGATGCCGTGTCGGAACGGGTTGTCGACATGCTCGAACGTGGCCCAGTGCCAGCGCGGCAGCACCTTCGACATGACGTGCAGCGCCGTGAGGCCATAGAGCAGCATCTCGCCGCTCGCGGTATCCCTGAACTCAGACCAGTGATAGCGGGCGCGATCGGCATCGGCGATTGGCCGCCACACCGCCTTGATTTCGATGGCATCGGGCGGAAAGGCAAGGTTGCGGCCCTCGTAATAGACCCGCTGCTGGCCATCGACGGAATAGAGGCCGTGCTCGCGGATGTAGTCGAAGGCGGCGCGGTTCATGCGCACCTCATCGACCTGATGGCCCTCGGTCCCCGGTGGCGTGGGCGGAACGTCGCGCAGCAGGGCAAGCTGGCGCGGGCCATCGGTGCCGTCGAGTTCGAGAACGGTCTGGGACTCCATGTCGGCCCAGGCGGGCGGCTTCTGACCGCCGTCCAGGTAGACCGCATCGGCCAGCGCCCAGGCCTGAAACACCACCGGCCCATCCGCGCCATAGGGCAGCGCCGGGTCGGCCTCGCGGGCGTTCAGGTCGACCGGCCAGGTCAGCGCGCGGAACAGGGACCAGGCGAAGCGATCCGGCTCCCGCAGCGCCACTGCGGGATCGTCGGGGATCTGCCACCCGGCCGACGCGTCCTCGGCAATTGCGGGTTGCAGGAAAAGGCACGACACGGCGAAGGCTACGACGGCAGACCTTGTGAGCATGCTCGGTACCTCATTCGCATTGCGACCGCCACGTTCCGGCGTGGCGAGCCGGATGGTAGCAGCGCAACGGCAGAGGCGAAATCACTGTGGCATCTTTGTCTCACCAGCGCCGCGAGCGTGCGCCGCTCAGCGAGCATCTGGTCAAACGACGCGAGGGAGATCTTGCCAAAGGCAAGAGGTTGGAAGCTACTCGGAGCACATTGCTTGGGACTTTCATAACATGTCATTTCGCGCTCTTCTGCTTGCTGGTGCTGCACTCTCCCTGACTTCGGCGGCTTATGCCGCTGACCCGATCGTCGAGGACACCATCGTGCCAGGCGTCGTCGAGGCGAGCGATCCTGGCTTTTATGTGCAACTGCTGGGTGGCGTGGCGAGCGGTGACCTCACCTACTATGACCTGCTGAACGCAGGAGTTGCCCTGCCGTATGAGATGGACCTTGGCTACGCCGTCGCAGGAACGGTGGGTGTCATCGTCGCGGACGGCTTCGCCGTCGAGGCAGATATCCTGCACACGAGTCGGGTCTACACTTCGTTTCCGAACGATACGCAGGGCACCACGAGCCTGATGGCGAATGCAAAGGCCAGCATCGTGCTGAACGACATGTTCGGCGTCTACGGCGCAGTCGGCGTGGGGTTGCTCCACAGCGTCAATTTCCAGGCAGGTGGCGCTGAGTGGGGCTATACCGGGTTCGGCTACCAGCTGATCGGCGGCGTCAGCGCCTCAATCATGGAAAATGTCGCCTTGATCGGTGAAGTTCGACTGCAGAACTCATTCGGCGCGATGGACGCCGACGACTCGACGCACCCCTATACCCTTGACGGTGGGCCGCTGGTCACCGCCATGGCTGGTATCAAGCTATCGTTCTGACAAACCCAGGCCCGAACGGGCCGCGCTCTAGCTTCTGGCCTGCTGCGAGTCGGCGAACGAGCCGGCCAGTGCGCCGCGCTGATGCGGCAATTCCAGCATGACGACCGAAGAGCCGATGATGAGCAGGGCCACACCAGCTGCCGCTGCGATGTCCGCGACACGCCGCACCATGCCGCGCGGCTCTTTCGCCGGCGGCTGCACGCGCACCAGGCGATATTCCGCCTCGATGTCGAAAATGTCTTCGGAAGTCGGCTCGTGCAGTTCGTGTTGCTGGCAACGCGAACGGATTGGCGCGAAAGCCGATGAACGCGTGACGGGCGCAAACATGGGGGTCTCCAGAACTGGCGCAGGCGTGATTGCCGCATGCGCCACAAACCACATTGGCCACGTCGTATCCTGAGGCCGATCTGATGCTTTTCTGAAATGCGTGGGTCAGCCCTTGGCGAATTCCATCGCCAGGGTAAAGCCCTCGACCAGGTGCTCGATGTCTTCGGCATGCTCGTAAGGCATCTGCTCGCGCGCGATCCAGATCAGCGGGTACTCAGGGATGGCGGCATGCACCTTGGCGAGATTGCGCCGACAGGCATCGGCATCACCCAGTTGCGCGTAACACGCCGCCAGCCGCGCATCGTGCCAGATGCCGCGTTGCGGCACGCGCTCGAGCGTATGCGCCGCCGCCTGGTAATCGCCGAGGCCGTACTGCGCCAGGGCACGATCATAGTGGTACCAGGGCGGGAAGATCGGATTGAGCCGCACGGCGCGATCAATCCACTCGATGGCTTCCTGCGGTCGGCCGCGCATCGCCAGAAGGTAGCCCATCTGCTCCACTGAATCGGCATCCGATCGGTTGAGACTGAGGGCGAGACGCAGGTCGCTTTCCGCTGCGGCGTGCTGGCGCAGGTAAATCCGCACCAGCGCCATCACCCGCGGCGCCACCGCCGAGCCCGGAGACAGCGTCGCGGCGCGGGTCGCGAGATCCAGCAACGCTTCGAGCTTTTCACGATCGGTGGTGGTGTAGCGTCCGATCATGAACCGGCAGAGCGCCAGATAGGAGAGGGCGATGCCGTAGGAGGGTTCCTTTTCGACCGCCAGTTCGAGCAACGGCAGGGCCTTTTCCGGCTGCACATGCTCGTAGCCGCGCAGGATCACCAGCGCACGGGTCACCAGTTCATAGGCCGCCAGCGTCTGCGCCGGCTTCACCGAGGAGCGCCGGATGCTGTCCTCATCGAGGCGCGACACCAGGCGATTGACGATCTGCTCGCCGATCTGGCGCTGCACGGCGAACAGTTCGATATCGTGCGCCTCGTAGCGTTCGCCCCAGAGCTGGCGCTGCGCCTTGGCATCGATCAGGTTGACGCTCACCTGCGCATCGATGCCTGACCAGCGCACCGAGCCTTCAACGAGATAGTCGGCGCCGATGCGCGAGGCGACATCGGACCAGGCGGCCGGCTCAAACGAAGGGAACTGGAAGCTGGAATTGCGAGCCAGCACCACTACCGAGCCATAGTGCGCGAGCCCGGTGATGATGTCCTCGGCAAAGCCGTCGACGATCGGCTCTCGCGCCACGTCGCCGCTGTCGTTGCGAAAGCGCAGGATGGCGACAACGGGCTGGCTGGCCGGTTCAGCCTCCGGCTCGAGCCGGCCGGTCAGCATGTAGCCGCGCCGCGATACCGTGCGGACCGTGTCGGCAGCATCCCCCAGGGCCTTGCGGATCTCGCGTATCGACTGGGTGAGGGAATCTTCGGTGACGTAGATGCCGGGCCAGACCGCATCCATGAGCTCGGACTTTGGTACAACCCGGCCGAGGTTACGCGCCAGGTGGACCAGCAGGCTGTGCGCCTTGGGGCGCAGGTAGATCGCCGCGCCGTCACGCGACAACGTGCCCATGTGCAGGTCGAGCACGAAGGATCCGAACCGGAAGATCTCGTCGGCAACGGTATCGGACAAAGCGAGGCACTCGCGAGACGTCGGGCAGGTATACCCGTACGTCCCGCGAATGGTGTCAAGTGAAGCGGCTCAGCGAAGCACGTCGACATCGGCGCCGCTGCTCACCTCGTCGTCGACGTGGTCGGGATGGCCGGCGAGCTGGATGTTGGCGCCGCTCGAGACCTGCGCGTTCACCTGGCCGCTGGCGAACAGCACGCCGCTGGCGCCGCTGGAGGCCTCGATGTTCAGGTCGACGCATTCAAGCGCCGCACCCGAGATCGAGGCACCGCTCGAAATCTGCACGGTGCCGCTGACGCAGGCGCCATCGAGATCGAGCGTGCCGGCGCTCGAGGCGCTGATGGCGATCGACTGCGTGTCGATGTGCGCCACCTTGATATCGGCGGAGCTGGACACCTCGACAGTCAGCTTGCTGCCGGTCATCCCCGAGGCGATAACCTCGGCTGCGGCACTGGCGCTCAGGGCATCCAGGGACGGCGTGACGATGGTGATGGCGACATGCGGATCGCTGAACGAGACGAGATCCCAGACGCTGCGCTCCATAAAGGCGCGCAGGCGGCCATTGACCACCTCGACGTGCAACTTGTCGAGATTGACCTGGTCTGCGGTCTCGGCCCGGATCGACTGGATCGGCCCGATTTCGATCCTCGCATCGAGCGACGAGCCGATGTCGACGCCGGTGAATGCAGCGCGATCATAGGTCTTCGAAGCGGCAAGGCTCGGCGATACGGACAGCGCGGCGATACCCCCGAGCAGCAGGATCGTGGTGAATAGCGGTTTGGTCATTTGAGTACCCTTGAGGTTGGCCCGTCGGCGCAGTGCAGACGGCGTTGAGCCTCAGATAGGGCGATCGCGGCACGAACTCCTGAGACCGTTCCGATGGATTTCTGATTTCCGTGGCGAGCATCGGAAAAACATCAGAACCGTCTCAGGACCCCCGATGCAGCCCGCGGCAAACTGACGGCATCCAAGGAGCGAACTCATGCAAGCCGCGAACCCGTACCTCACCGCCCCCATCCCCAGGGTCTTCATCAAGACCGCTGCGCCGATCATCCTGCTCACCAGTGTCAACGGGTTGCTGACAGTCGTCGACGCCATCTTCCTCGGCGCCTTTGTCGGGCCGGATGCGCTGACCGCGGTGACGCTGATGTTCCCGTTGTCGATGCTGCTGACGGCGCTTGCCACCATGGTCTCGAGCGGCATGGGAAGCGTGCTGGGCCGCCTGCTCGGTGCCGGCAAACTGGAGGAGGCGCGCCGCAGCTTTGCCGGTGCGCACGGCCTGGCGCTTGGGTTCAGTTTCGCGCTGATGCTCGCCTTCGCAGCGTTCGGCTGGCCGCTGGTGAGCTCGATCACCGGAGGCGACGCCAACCTGGCGCAGATGGGCCACATTTTCCTCAGCGTCTCCATCTTCACCGCGCCGATCGGCTTCGTGCTGATGCTGCAATCGGACGCGCTGCGCATCGAGGGCCGGGTCGGCTTCATGGCGATCACCGGGCTGTTCGTGTCGCTGGCCAACATGGCGTTCAACTACGGCCTGATCGTCTGGTTCGGGCTTGGTGTTGCCGGCTCGGCAGCAGGGACCGTGCTGGCTCAGTTGCTGGCGCTGGTCGCGGTTCTGGCCTACCGAGCGACGAGGCGCCTGCCGCTGAGCCTTTCGGTGGCAGACCTGCGCGGCTGGCGCTTCGGCTGGAAGCCGATCCTGGCGCTCGGCGCGCCGCGCAGCCTGACCTTTATCGGCATCTCGCTTGGCGCCACGGCCATCATCGTCGCGCTCCGCCTGTTCGGCGATGCCGACGTCGATGCCTCGGTAGCCGCCTATGGCGTCATCACGCGCCTTGTCACCTTCGCCTTCTTCCCGCTGCTGGGCATGAGCCTCGCCATGCAGGCCATCGTCGGCAACAATTTCGGCGCCGGCTTGTGGGCCCGTTCGAACGCCACCCTGCGGCTCGCGGTGGTCACGAGCCTCGTCTATTCGGGCCTGGTCGAGGCGCTGCTGATCGTGTTCCGCGACCACATTGGCGCGCTGTTCGTCAGCGACCCCGCCGTGCAGGCCGAAGTGGCGCGCATCATCCCGATGTTCTTGGCGTTCTACTTCACCTTCGGTCCGATGATGATGATCTCGAACTACCTGCAGAGCATCGGCGATGCCAGGCGTGCGGCACTGCTTGCCCTGTCGCGGACCTACGCCTTCGCCATCCCGCTGACCTTCGTGCTGCCGCTGATGTTGGGCGCGACCGGTATCTGGCTGGCCGCGCCGATCGCCGACATCCTGCTCGTCGCAGTCACCGCGCTGGTCGTCGTCAACCAGTCGCGCGCCACTGGCCGCAGCCCGTTCCGCACCGCCTGAGCCCGCAACCCAACGAGATCAACCATGCACGCCGAACAGAAGAAAGCCGCCCTCCTGGCCTACAAGGAACGGAAGCAGCAGATGGGCATCTATGCCGTCGTCTGCGTGCCATCCGGGCAAACCTGGGTGGGCCAGACCCGTAACCTCGACAAGCTGCAGAACCGCATCTGGTTCGCGCTGCGGCTCGGCAGCGAGCGCCCCGCCAGCCTCCAGGACGCATGGAACACGCATGGTCAGGACGCCTTCCGGTACGACGTCGTGGCCCAACTCGCCGACGCCGAAACAGCCTATCCCGAAGCTGCGCTCAAGGAACTGCTTGCAACCTGGCGTGATCGTCTTGGGGCGATGAGCATGGTGAGCACCTGAAATCGCGATGTCCGCTCAGGTCCAGCTCGCGCGCGACGCAGCGTATGCGACGATCCTCAACCGAAAACGCCGCGAATTTCATCTGCGGGTGGCGAAGGCCATCGAGACGTTGTTTGCAGACCGCCTCGAGGGTCAGGCGCATCGTTTGGCCCAGCATTTCGAGCTCGCCGGCAACGACGAGCGCGCCAAACTCTACTACGCGATGGCTGGCGAGGTCGCGCAGCAGGTCAACGCCAACGCCGAGGCTCTCGCGCATTTTGCTCGCGCCATCGCAGCGGCGAGGCGGCTCGGCGATCCGGAACACGAGATCGCCGCGTTGGCGGCCAGGCAGAAGAAATCAGAGGCGGCCACTGCGTGACCAGAGAGAGACGGGCGGCGAGTTGTGTGACCGCCGCCTTCTGTTAGGCTGGTGCCGCTCGAGGGGCGACAGAAAATGGCAAATGAGTTTGTCACACGTGGCTTCGTGGGGAAGCGTCAAGCCAGCAGCGCGACCAAAACCCAACGCATCCCGCCCGGCCAGCACGAGGTCAAGGACTTCCCGGTCCTGAGCGCGGGGCCCACGCCGCGCGTCGCCCTCGACCGGTGGAGCTTTACCATCGAGGGCTTCGTCCGTGAAAAGGTGAGCTGGAACTGGGACGAGTTCCTCAAACTGCCGGCCCAGCAGTTCACGGTCGATATCCATTGCGTGACGACATGGAGCAAGCTCGATACGCGCTGGACGGGCGTGAGCGTCGATACACTGCTCGAACATGTCGAGCTGGACCCCCGGGCCGCCTTCGTCACCGCCTATACGTTCGAGGGCTACACCACCAACATGCCGCTGCCCGACATCCTCAATGGGCGGGCCTTCGTTGCCTACGAGTATGACGGATTGCCGCTGGCGGCAGCCCATGGCGGACCGGTACGACTGGTCGTTCCCCACCTCTATTTCTGGAAGAGTGCCAAGTGGGTCACGGGTCTGAGGCTCATGGACAAGGACCGCTCGGGCTTCTGGGAGTCGGCCGGCTACAACAACCATGGCGACCCCTGGAAGGAAGAACGCTACACGGGCGATTGATGCAATGAACCTCCCTCTTCAGTGGCAGCTGGCAACGATTGCCGCGGTTCGGTCGGAGACGCCGGAGGTCAAGACCTTCAGCCTCCACTTGCCGGACTGGATGCGACACCGGGCAGGCCAGCACTACGACCTGCGGCTCCGGGCCGCCGACGGCTACGAGGCACAGCGCAGCTATTCGATCGCGTCCGCCCCGGAGACGGAAGGGCAGGTGCAGCTGACCATCGAGAAGATCAACGATGGCGAGGTGTCGAGCTTTCTGCATGAGGTGGCAGTGGTTGGTGACAGGATCGAGGTGCGCGGTCCGATTGGCGGCTATTTCGTCTGGGAGGCCGCACTCGGCGGGCCGCTGCTGTTGATCGGCGGCGGCTCCGGGGTCGTGCCCCTTATGGCGATGCTGCGACATCGGGCGGCGGCGGGTTCGCGGGTTCCGACGCGCTTGCTGCTCAGTGCACGCAGCTACGACGACCTGATCTATCGCGAGGAACTCGACGCGCTTGCCGCCGACGGATCAGGCTTTGAGGTATTCTACACCCTCACACGCAGCCAGCCTTCGGACTGGCACGGATACAGCCGGCGGATTGATGCAGCGATGCTGGCGACGGTCGCCGGACCACTGGGCAGAACGCCGCTCTGCTACATCTGCGGGCCAACCCTGCTGGTTGAGGCGGCAGCGAACGGGCTGGCCGAGATCGGCGTTCCTGCCAACCGTATCCGCACCGAGCGGTTCGGGCCCTCAGGAAGCTAAGAGGCGAAAATGGAAACCGAAGCCGACGACGTCAATCGTGCCATGATGCTCGACGGCAACGCGGTCGCCGGCCGATTTGCCGCCTTGTTCGGCGCCGAGATGACGACGAGCCTGACCGAGTGCGCGAGTTGCGGCCAGGACCACATGATGGGCGCGCTGCTCGCCTTCACCCATGCACCGGGTGTGGTGCTCCGCTGCCCAAGCTGCGAGGCCGTGATGATCAAGCTCGTCGAGACACCACGCGGTGTTTATCTCGATGCGCGCGGTGCAGCTTTTGTCAGGATCGCGAGGTAATCGCCTCTACCCAATGAGGTTGGCGCGAGCTTCGTTCCCGAGGAGGTGAGGGATGGCCGATGACGTCGACGCCTGGATGGCGAAGTATGAAAATCCACAAAAGCCCCTGGTTGAGGCGGTGCGCCAGGTTGTGCTGAAGGCTGACAAGCGCATGACCGAGACGATCAAGTGGCAGGCACCGACCTTTGTCTATAAGGGCAACCTGGCAAGCTTCTACCCCAAGTCGAAGGCTCATGTGAGCTTGATGTTCCACACCGGCGCGCAGATCCCCGGCGACTTCCCCTCGCTCCAAGGAACTGGGGACGTCTCGCGCGTGATGAAGTTTCTCGATGCGGCCGATCTCAAGCTCAAGGCGGCCGAACTTGGCCGGTTGGTGAGAGCGTGGTGCGACCTGCGCGATCGGGGGTAGGCCGCCGCTCAAGCTATTCCTCGGCGGCGGGCGCCGTACGCTTTGAGATTGACCCCGACAGTCTGGGTGGATCGCGATTCACCCTTGTCCAGTCGGGTATCTCCGCCGAGATGGTCGAGCTGGGCAGGCACGGGCGGGGTCGACGCCTGCCCGCCTGGAGAGCCTCCTCATTCTCGCAGATCGCGCTCCCTGGCCGACACTCCGCCTGAGGCAGAATCTGTTGCACCTTGGGGCGAAAGACGCTTCATGTATGCCGCAGTTATGCTGCCGCGGGGCGTCCTATGGAATTGCACCAGGTCCGCTATTTCCTGAAAGCCGGTGAAACGCTGAATTTCACGCGCGCCGCCGAGCAGTGCGGTGTCAGTGTTCCCTCCCTCAGCCGCGCAATCCATCAGCTCGAAGAGGAGCTTGGCGGGCAACTGTTCCGCCGCGAGCGTCACCTTACACACCTGACCGACCTCGGCCGCTTGATGCTGGAACATTTCACTCGGCTCAATGACGCAGCCGAAGCCGCGACCCGGGATGCCAGCGAGTATGCCAAGCTGAACGCGGCGCGCCTGAAACTGGGTATTTTCGCTTCGATGGGTGCCGACGTGCTCACCGGCTATCTTACGGCCCTCAAGGCCGAAGCACCCGGGCTCGAGCTCTTCATCTGGGAGGCCAATTGCGAGGAGATCGAGCAGGCCCTGCTGCACGGCGAAATCGACATCGCGCTGTCAAGCGTCGAGCACAAGGATGAGCGCATCCGGACCACGCCGCTCTACCGCGAATACTTCTATGTCATCTTTCCGCCCAGCCACCGCTTCGCCAAAATGAATGCCGTGCCGCTGCGGGAACTCGAGGGCGAGGACTATGTGCAGCGGGTCCACTGCGAGTTTCCGCAGAACCTGAGCCGCCTGGGGCACAAGCGGCCATTCGACTTCGTCAACCTCACCTACATCGGCGAGCGCGAAGAGTGGATACAGTCCCTGGTTCGCTCGGGGCTGGGCTGCGCAATCATGCCTGAGCATATCTACCTGATGCCGGGTATCGAGATGCGCCGGCTGGTCGAACCCGAAGTCCATCGACAGATCAGTGTCGCGACGGTGGCAGGCCGACCGCATAGTGCGCCGGTTCTGGCGGCGATCGCGGCAGCCCGGAAGAACCGCTGGCCAAATCCAGTCGAACTGCGGCAGGTCGCCGGGCCGCCGGCGAGTGACGTTGCGCACCGACTAACGACTCGTTAGCCCGTCAGCGGCTGTTCTTGACGACGGTTCGGCGGGATCCTCCTCCCATCCAAGAGGAGGATGCCATGACCAATGTCTATACTCAGACCAACGAGACGCGGAACCAGATCATCAACTTCAAGCGCGGTGGCGACGGCCAGCTTGTCGAAGTGCAGCGCGTTCCCACCGGCGGCAAGGGCACCAACGGCTTCACACCGCTGACCGGCGAGAAGTCGAGCCCGGACTCGCTCATCAGTTCCAACTCGATCGTGGTCAGCAAAGACCACAAGTCCCTGTTTGCCGTGAACGCCGGCGACAACACCGTTTCGGCGTTCGCCATCGGCATGGACGGTATGCTGACGCTCACCGACACCAAGGGCACCGGCAACGTGGTGACCGGAATGTCGGGCACTGCCAACAGCCTGGCCTTCAACGACGCCGACGGCACGCTCTACGTGTCGCACTCGTTCGGACCCGATCACATTCGCATCTTCACCGCCATGGGCGGCAAGCTGACGCTCCGGCCGCAGTCGCGGTCGGTCAACCTGCCGATGACGACGATGGATCGTGTCCCGACCCAGATCGTCCTCACCCCGGACAACAAGTACCTGATCGCCGCAGTGCTGTTTGACGCCCGGCCCAGCGAAGCCGGACTGACGCTTGCCAAGGAGAAGACGCTGGTGACATTCCCGGTGATGATGGGTGGCGCCCTCGGCGAACCGATCTTCAACGATGCCGGCGGCATCACCCCGTTCGCCAACGTGTTCCTCAACGGCAATCCCAATACCTTCGTGACCGTGCTCGCCGCCGAGAGCGCCGCGGTTCTTTCGACAATTGCCGCCAACGGCAACGTCATGAGCGGGAAGCCATCCAAAATCGACACTGTCGTAGGAGGCATGCCGACCGAGCCAAGCGAGATCTGCTGGATCAGCGTCAGCGAGGACAACCGCTACGCGTTCGGCGCCAACTTCGGCTACGGCACGGTGAGCACGTTCCGGATCGATGACAATGGCCTGATGGTCCGTCAGAGCACCGCCGCCCAGGAAACGGGCGATGGCACCTTCAAGGGCCTTGCCGGCGTGGTTTCGAGCGGAGCCGGTGACAACGCCGTCTCCGGTCCGTTCCTCTATCAGCTCTACGCCAATGCCAGGAAGCTGGTCGGTTACCGGATCGGCGATGACGGTCAACTCACCAAGGTCAGCGAGGCCGCGATCCCGTACAACTCAACCCAGGGTCTTGCTGTCGCCTGAGGATCAGCCCGGCTGGAGCGCTTCGCGGCACGAGGCGCTCCAGTCACCAGTCAGTGATCGACTGTAACCTTTCCTCACTTCGCAGCGAAATTCGTGACACAGGCGCACTCAAGCGCCAACAGACCTGCCAGCATCGCGCCGCGGCATATTTGGGCGGCGGCGTCGATGCGCGAACGACTGGAACCGGCTTGTCAGCGACTCGTGGCCCTCAACCAACCGACCTGATGTCACGCTGCCACAGGCCTAGGCGGGGTCGGATTGCGCATCATCTCGACCTGTCAACGCGTCAGCACATCCACGGGAGTCCCGCATGAAGAAGTCGCAACAGGCCGTCGTGGGCCTCATGTTCGTGCTCGCGGCCGCAGGGCCTGCCGGTCCGTCGCAGGCGGCGAGCCAACCCATCGTTGTCGAGCTTTTCACCAGCCAGGGATGCTCCTCGTGTCCGCCCGCCAATGCCAATCTCATCGAGCTCAGCAAACGCCGCGACGTGCTCGTGCTGAGCTTTGCGGTTACATACTGGGACTATCTTGGATGGAAGGACTCGTTCGGTCGGGAGGAATACACCGAGCGTCAGCGCATCTACGAACCCGCGCTCGGCCAGCCGGGGCCCTACACTCCACAGATGGTCGTCAACGGCTCTGCCACTGCCGTCGGCAACAATCTTGCCGAAATCGAACAACTGGTGGATGCGGCGGCTCCAACTACTACCCCCGAGTTGAGCCTGACGAATGGGCGCATCGACATCGGCGCCGGAGATGCACCTTCGATCGGCGCCGACGTCTGGCTTGTTCGGTACGACCCAAACGTCGTGCAGGTGCCGGTCGGCCGCGGGGAAAACACTGGCCGTACGTTGCCGCATACCCATGTCGTCCACATGCTGCGGCTTCTGGGTGAATGGAATGGCGCAGCCCGATCCTTCGATACAGGCGCCGCGGAAGACGGGATGCGAACCGCGGTGCTCGTCCAGAACAAGGGCGGTGGACCGATCCTCGCTTCGGTCACCGATTGAGCGAGGGAATGCAGCGCGGAAGCCCCCCGGTTCGTTGAGAGGCTACGTGAACCAGACTCGTTCGGCGTAGACGCTCAGCCGCTACGGCGAAGCACCAGCCAGGTCATCGTCGATCGGGACCAGGAGGGGCATTTCGGCGAACTGCTGCTTCAAGCTTGAAGTGCCATGCCCAGCGGATGCAGTGTGGCACACGAGGACGTAGCCATGCGGAGGAGGAAGCGATGGCCTACATGATGTCTGCAGCATTTCCGGTCCGACCGGGCAAGGAAGATCGCGTCAGGAACTTCGAAAAGGAACTGGCGCCGCACCGGGCCGAGTGGGATCGCCTATGCCGGGAGGCCGGCGACTTCAAGTTCTTCAGCGTTACGCTGCAGGAAACGCCCATGGGCAACCTGATGATCCAGTCCTTCGTCTTCAATGATCCCACCAAGGTGAGGCAGGTTTTCACCAGCTCGGCCCACGACAGTTGGTGGACGGAGTGGGTGAAGGACGTGACGGGCCTCGATATCACCGGCCCAAATGTTCCCCAACCGCCCATGCCGGCGTTCGTTTGGCAAGGCTGAGGAAATCTCCGGCAAGCCCACGCTTGAACGCCCCCGTCTTGATCGCGTCGCGGTCGGTGAGACAGGGCTATTCCCACCAGGAGGCACCCAGGGCCTCCTTCAACCGGATGGTCGTGTCGTTGAATTGCATGAGCGATGTCCCCGCTTTTGGGGTCAAGACAACCGAGACGATCCGCCTGGAGGACCCGCCGATCGCATGATTCAGCAGGTCGGCGACCTCAAGCCGTTGGAGACAGAGCAGGAGGTCCCGGTCGATCTGTGGGCTTACGTGGACGAGGCCGAGCTGCTTCCGCGCCAGCGCGGCGATGCGGTGCCCGCTCAGCCTCAGGACGCATTCGTAGTCGGTTCGATCCATGCCTGCTCCGAATATCGGCCCTTGTACCGCAATGGTTGGATGAGGGGAACGATCTCGGGGTGCCATGGTCGCTAGCCGATACGCTGACCCAACAGCCAGAACAGCACCGCGGCCCAGCCGACATGGGTGACGATCATGGTGACAGCGATGACCCCGACCGGCAGCGCGGGTATTGGGCCGACAAGAAGCTCGCCAATCCAGTAGGTCGGCACGATGCCTGCCACGAAGCGCCATGGCGATGGGATAATGGCGATCAAGGGAATGATGGCCGCGATGTTGGTCAGCTTGGTGAGCGCCAGGCCCTCCACCTTGTTCCGCGCCACTGCGGGGAGAATGACCGCCGCCAGGACGGATTCCGCCGCGACTGCCGCCACCAGGAGGATTTTTGCTTCGAAGGCAATCGAAGGAACGACGAGGGGAATGGCCACCGCGGTGATAGCGGCACCGATCAGTGCGGTGATAGTGACACGATAGAGCAGGAAACCCGACTTGCCGACCGGCGTCACATCGACCGCAAGCAGGACGCCATCGTCGCGGTCCTCGAGCAGCAGGAATCCGGTCACCCAGCCGATCAGGATGGCGGGGAGTACCAGGACGAACAACGCAACGTAGCTCGAGATCTCGGGAAGTCCAAAGGCGGCGAGTGCGGCGCCGTCCATCGGCTCGCGGGCAAAGGCGAAGGCAATCGCCGGCACAATCGACATCACGATCGCAAACAGCAGCATGGGATCCCGCGACACGTTCATGGCGTCGGATGTCAACAGGCGCAGGAAGCGGCGGGGTCGCAGGATGCTGAGCATCATTTTCCAAGCTCCCCCCGCAGGGCATGATGAGCGAGAGCAACTGCCCCAACTGCCGCCAGGGTCGCGACGATCATGGGGATCGTGACCTCGGCCGTGGTGGAGCTCACGACGCCGGTCGCCATCAGCAGCAGCCGGAGCTGGCTGACGGCAGGGATCACCGCGAGCCAGAGTGGAAAGGGCTCCAACAGCGCCAGGAAACCAGGTGCAATGAGCGGCGTCAGAAACCCCGCCGAGCCAATCAGGTAGCCGTTGACGGTCCTGAACCGCAGCGCAATCGGCACACCGATGCCGACATACTGGACAGCTGTGAGAGCGACGGTAACGAGCAACAGGGCAGGGTTTGCCACCTGATGGATGAACGGCACCAGCAGCAGGCATGACGTCAGCGACAGCCCGACCAGCGTGAACATCTTGCCCGCCAGATAGTCGACCGCCGAGACCGGTGACGCGGCCAGCGCCGTTCGTACGCCCTCCGCCTTCTCCAGCATCATCAATGCACCGAGAAAGAAAAAGCCCACTGCTGCCGGATCGGTGAAGATGATCAATGCTGGCACCCAGGGCGGCAACGCGCCCCCCAACAGCAGGAGGACCGTGACGTAGAGAGCGACGATGACGGCATAGGCCGCGTATATGCCGTAGCGATACTGCAGCCGCACATCATGGCGGATCAGTGCGATGGCCCGGTCGCTCATTGTCCGACCCCGGTTGCCCGGATGAATATATCATCGAGGCTCGCCTCCTGGGTGTGCATCGACACCACCTGACCTGCCGTAAGAAGTCCCAGGAACTCCGCGTTGTCGCCGATACCCTCCATGGCGAAGCTTCGCTTCTCCAGGCCGGCAGTCATGGCGGTCGTTACCTCGAGTTCGCTTCGCCCGAACTGGCGCATCAGCTCAGTGGGACTCCCGGTTACCGGGATGCAGCCGCCGGCAAGAAAGCCGACGCGATCGCAGATCTCTTCGGCTTCGGCCATATTGTGCGTGGTCAAGAAGATCGTCGTGCCTCGATCCTTCAGTGCCAGGATCAGGTCGCGGGTTAGACGCGACCTCGCCGGATCCTGTCCGGTCGTTGGTTCGTCGAGAAACACCAGGTCCGGATCGTGCAGCAGGGCGCGGCAAAGGTTGAGCCGCATCTTCATACCCTTGGAGAACTGATCGACGCGCTGGTGCGCGGCGTCCGCGAGATCAACAGATGCGAGGACCTCCATCGGGTCGCGCGTTGCCTTGCTGTAAAGACCAGCGAAGAGCTTGAGGTTCTCCAGGGCGGTCAGGCGAAGATAGACCGCCGGAAGCTCGAAGCTGACGCCGATGCGTTCATAGAGGTGCCGGCCCAGCGACGCTACAGGTTCCCCGAAGATCTCCGCGGTTCCGGAAAACCCTTTCAAGAGGCCCATCAGGATACGTTGCGTCGTGGATTTGCCGGCGCCAGATGGCCCAAGAAGGCCATAGATTTCGCCTGGTTCGACGCGGAACGTGAGACTGCTGAGGGTCGGAGCTGAAGCGCCCGGATAGGTGAAGACCAAATTCTCGACGCTGATCATCAGGTCCTCCGACAGGATGGTCAGTGTTCTACGCCCCGCGCCCACAACTCACAATGTTGAGTGGAGACCGGGCATTCTGTCGCAAAACCACTCGGTCACGCTATGACCTCTCGACGGCTATTGAGCAGCACGGCGGCGCCTGACAACGCGGCGATCACGGACCCGGCGAGGATACCGAGTTGCCCTTCGTCCTGCAGCACCGGGTTATCGGCAAAGGCAAGCAGACCGATGAAGAGGCTATGGTAAACCCGAAGCCACAGAGGGGTGCGACGCCGACCATCTGCCGCCAGCTCGCCGGAGGCTCCGCCCGTTCCAAATTGCTGCGACAGCCAAGGCGCGACCGAGGTTCGCCTCGGACCGTCCCGTTCCCGTCAGCGGGCGGCAACTGACAAGGAAGATCGCTTTCCCCGCCCCCATGGTACCGTCGGCCGCTTGGAAGCACCCGGCGATGAGCTGTAGTGTCCGTTTCTCGACAGTCCTTGTCGCCGGATGATGCGTCGTGCAGTCCGGCCTACTTGTCGGGTTCTGCCCCTCCCGGGTCGAATGCCACCAGTCTGCCGGAAACATCGACGATCGTGATGTCACTCGCACCGGCGAGACGAAGGTCACCCAACAGCCTGGTGAGGTCGGCCTGGGTAGCGGCCTCCATCCGTCCCGCGCCGGTATGCATTCTGAAGGTAATGAAATACGGGCTCGGGTGCTCTCCCTGGTCCGCGCGCTTGAAGAACCGCCAGATCATTCGGTGGGAGTGGCGTCTGGCGCCAGATCCGCGTCGTAGAGCGGCACGCGCAACGGCACAAACCCGGCCGTGAGCCGCCATACTATGGCTCGGACTGACTTGCCTTCCAGCGCCAGCGGCTGCCCCAGCGCCGCCTCGCCTGCCTTGAGCGCGCTCGTCGCCTCGATGTTGAAGTTGCGGGTTTTGTCGACCGTGCCGTCGTCCAGCACAGGTTGAACGTTGAAATGCTCCAGTGGTCCCAATGGAAATCGCCTGCTGTTGTGGAAAGGCGATGGAGACGCCCGCGGCTGGCTGTGCGGGTGTCCGCGGACGACTCCATCCTTGCGATGGGCGCGCTATGACACGCCCACCGAAACGTCTCGCCAGTCCCGAACTATCCTCCCTACGGTACCCAGGACCGCCCACACGAGGCGCTTTTGTGACGGAGGACTCCCATCACAACGGGTGGCGGTCGGCATGCATGGGATGCGCCGAGGGCCAAGGCCACCGGGCCCTCTGCAACCGCCACACCGATAGTCCGACAGCTTGGCGCGAGGGTAAAGTTGCAATTTGGCCACGGTGCCGCCGCGATCCCGCCATCAATTTGTCGCGAGCGGCCGCCGGGGTCGCCGGTTCAGCACAGCAGCACGGGAACCTGGCAGGCTCGCAGCAGCTCGGACGTGCGGCTGCCCAGCAGCATCGACCTCAACCTGGAACTGCCGAATGCATTGATGACCAGCAGATCGGCCCCGTCGAGGACGACTCGCTGCGGCACGACCAGTTCGGCGTCCCCCGGTTCCGTCCGGCAGCCGACTTCGAAACCAGCCTCGGTGAGTTTCGTTGCTGCCTGGTGGAGAGCCTGGCGGACGTTCTCGCTGGGTTCACCGACATGCAACAGGTCGAGCGGCCCCGCCGGCAGGAGCCCACCCGTCAGGGCGTCGAGCGCCGGAGCGGTGGGGGCCTCGGCGTCGAGCGCCGCCAGCAGGCGCTTGATGGGCCTGAAGCTGCGCGAAACCGCCAGCACCGGGACCTTGGTGCCGCGTGCCACGCGCTCGAGGTTGGACCCGAGCGGCAACCGCGCCAGGTCGGCCCGCTCTCCGCGTTTGCCCATGACGACGACCGACGCCTTCGCGGCCGCCTGCACCATGGTTTGCGCAGTGTGCCCCTCGAGCAGCCGGGTGCCGACATCGTAGACACCGGCCGCATTCAATGTTCGGTGGGCCTGGTCCAACCGCTCGCGGCCCTGGCGTGCGAGCTCCTGCACTTTGGCGTCCAGGTCGCCGGCCTGCTGCACCAGCATGGCTCCCGCCGGGTGGACGGGCGCGAGGTTGGACGCCGCAAGTTCATTCGGCGACACGATGTTGACCAGTTCGACGCCTGCCTGGTTCTCGCGGGCCAGCCAGGCGGCATGATCGATGACGCTGTGCGAATAGAGCGACAGGTCGACGAACGCGACGATCTTCATCAGACAGTCTCCAGCGCTGGGGTCGAGACCGACGGATTCCTTGCACCGTGACGCGCCAGTGCGCCGATCACCCGTCTTGCCGTCACCCGGCCGATCTGTGCTCCGGACGCATCGAGCACGCCCACCCATTGATGCTCGGCGAACAGCGGCAGCACGTCCTCGCACCGCGCGTCGGCGGGTACGGCGATCGAGCACGGCTCCGAAGGCCCTGTCTCCATGATGGTGCGGACGCGGATGGCCCGGGCCTTGTTCACATCGCGAACGAACTCCTCGATGTGCTCATTGGCAGGGTTGAGGACGATCTCTTCGGGCGGCCCCTCCTGCTGCACCGCGCCATCCTTGAGCACCGCGACCCGATCGCCGATCTTGAGGGCTTCGTCGAAGTCGTGGGTGATGAACAGGATGGTCTTGTTGAGGGTTTTCTGCAGGCTCACCAACTGATCCTGCATGCCCGACCTGATCAGGGGATCGAGTGCCGAGAATGCCTCGTCCATCAGCAGGATGTCGGTATCGAGCGCCAGCGCCCGGGCGAGTCCGACCCGCTGCTGCTGCCCGCCGGACAGCTGACGCGGTCGCGCATTCTCGTAGCCCGCGAGGCCGACGATCTCGATCCATTTGCGCGCCTCGGCTTCGCGCTCCAGCTTGCGCACGCCGCGAACCTCGAGCCCGTAGGCCACGTTATCGACCACCGAGCGGTGCGGCAGCAGGCCGAACTTCTGAAACACCATGGCGACGCGGGTGCGACGATACTCCCGCAATTGTTCCAGCGACATCTCGAGAACATTGGCGCCGTACACGCTGATCTCGCCGGCGGTCGGTTCGATCAGGCGATTTACATGCCTGATCAATGTGGACTTGCCGGAGCCGGACAGCCCCATCACCACATGGATCTGCCCCTTGGCGACCTCGAGGGAGACCTGGTCCAGACCGACCACGTGGCCGGTTTGTGCCTGCAGTTCAGCTTTCGACATCCCGCCGCGCAGGGCGGTCAGGGCTTCAAGCGGCGCCGGCCCGAAGATCTTGGTCACGTCCCTGATGCGGATGGCGGACTCGACGTGTGTGGTGCTCATGCCCGGACCTCCGAAACGCCGATGCGGGTCTGCAATTGACGACCAAAGGCCTGGGTGATGCGGTCGAACACGATGGCGAGCACCACGATGCCGAGGCCGGCAAACAGCCCGCGGCTGACCTCCAGTCGCCCGATCCCCTGCAGCACCTGGTAGCCAAGGCCGCCGGCGCCGATCATCGAGGCGATCACCACCATGGCGAGCGCCATCATGGTGGTCTGGTTGATGCCGGCGAGAATGGTTGGCAGCGCGAGTGGAATCTGCACGCCGAGCAGTCGCTGCGTCGGGTTGGTGCCGAAGGCGCGGCTTGCCTCCATCACCGCTGGATCGACGGAGCGCAGGCCGAGATCGGTCAGGCGCACCAGCGGTGGCGCGGCGTAGATGATGGTGGCGATCAGCGCCGGAATCTTGCCCGGCCCGAAGATCATTACCGTTGGAATGAGATAGACGAAGCTGGGCAGCGTCTGCATCAGGTCGAGAACCGGGGTGAAGACCCCACGCACACGCGTGGAGCGCGACATCCAGACACCCACAGGAACGGAGACGACGATGGCGGTGAGCGTTGCGGCCAGCATCAGCGCGGTCGTGCTCATGGCATCTTTCCACAGCTCCATCACTCCGAGGAAAAGCAGCGAGACGAGCACCGTTGCCGGCAGTGTCCAGCGCCGGGTGGCGAACCAGGCGATACCGGTGAGCAGGATGATGATCAGCCACCACGGAGTGGCGAGCAGCAGCGCCTCGATGGCGTTGAGCAGCAGCAGCAGCGGCCTCGCCGCGGCTTCGAAGGCGCTGCCCCAGTTGGTAACGACCCAGCCGAGTGCGTCGTCCACCCCCCGGCGGAGCGGTCGTGTGTCGATGAGTTCAGGAAACATGGATTGGTGCACCTTGATGGCCGCACCCGGTCAGCGAAAAGCGCGACGGCGGGCACGACGAAAAACAGATTGCGGCCGGGATCGAGTATCCCGGCCGCATGGCTAGCGCAGTGAGGAGACGCTAGCTGAGGCTGGCGCGGACCTTTTCTGCGACCTCGGGCGAAACCCAGGTCGTCCAGACGTCCTCTTTGGTCTTGAGGAAGTTCTCGGCCGTCTCTGCGGCGTCGGCCTTGTTCTCGTCGCCATAGACCAGCAGCTCGCTGATTTCGGCGTTGGTCAGCCCGACCTTACCGAAATACTCGGCGACAGCCGGGGCCTCGGTCTCGACCCATTTGGCCGCGCCGATCACCGCAGGCGAGGAGGGATAGGCGGTCTTGCCCGCCGGCTCGCCGCAATCGGCATCGGTATTGCAGGCATAGACATCGGGCCTGGCTTCGCCCAGGTCGAGCTGGACGGCGTCGAATTTGCCCAGGATCGCCGTCGGGCCCCAATAGTAGAACAGGATCGGTTCCTGCCTGAGGAACGCCCGCGCGATCGAGGCGTCGAGCGCACCGCCCGAGCCCGGCGAAAACAGGTTCCACTTATCCTGCATGTCATAGGCCTCGAACAGCGCCGAGGTGGAAAGCTCGCACGCCCAGCCCGGCGGGCAGGAGTAGAGCCGCCCCTGACCGCCTTCTTCCGGGTCGGGGAACAGGTCGGGCCTGGCGATGACGGCCTCGGCAGTGGTCAGCTCGGGGTTCGCGTCCTGCACGTAGCGGGGAATGAACCAGCCTTCGACGGTGCCGTCGGTGATGGCATCGCCCAGTTGCACCACCTTGTCGGCTTCGATGCCCTGTTGCCAGGGTTCGGCGATCGTGCTGGTCCAGAGTTCGGGGGCGATTGCGGGCGTGCCGCGCGACAGCATCGATGACGATGTCGGAACCGTGTCGCCGGTAACGATCTCGACCTTGCAGCCAAACCCCTGCTCGAGAATCGTTGCGTGAATGTGTGCCAGAGCGGCGGCGGATGGCCACGTCATCTCGGCGATATCGATGGTGCGGTCCGTGCCGCATTGCTCGTTCTGTGCTTGTGCAGGCAGCGCGAACGCTGCTCCCAGAAGCAGCAAGGCTGCGAACAGCCCGCCTTTCCGGCTGAGTGTCATCAGTTGATTTTCTCCATTTTCCAGTATGTGTCTGAAACTAGGAGATCGAACTGTGATGTCAACCCATGAATCGGCCAATCAAGTTAGAAAGTTCTGCAATTCTTGTGCGAATTGCAGACTCTTCTTTATGACCATGTATTAAAGAGGGCTTATTCTTTACCGGAATTTGCCGCCGAATGGCCACACTCCTAGGCCGTCATCAGGCAAGTTGCGTCCGGATGGTGTCGTGCTACTGGCGGCTGCGACTCATGCCGCTGCCGCCAGTAAGCGGAAAGCTCGGTCTGAACGGCGGGGAAACACCATACAGCCGGACCTCCCGGCTGCCGATCACCTGGTCGCCGGTCGCGATGCCGAGAGCACGAGCGTGCCCGCAATGGCTGCCAGCGCAGAGCCGCAGAGGATGCCGAGCTTCACCTCCTCCTGCAGGGCCGGATTGTCCGCAAAGGCGAGCAGCCCGATGAAGAGGCTCATGGTGAAGCCGATGCCGCAGAGCAGCGCCGTGCCGAAAAGCTGAGTCCAGCTGGCGCCGGTCGGCAGATCGGCGAAGCCGAGCCGGATCGCGATGGCGGCGCTCCCGAACACGCCAACCAGCTTGCCGACGACCAGACCGAGGGCCACGCCGAGCGTGAGTGGATCGAAGAGTGCGCCGGGCCCGACATGCGCCAGGGAGACGCCGGCATTGGCGAAGCCGAAGATGGGCACGATGACGAAAGGCACGAGCTTTGCCAGCTTGTGCTCGAGCCGGTGCAGCGGGGAGTTCTCGATATCGTCGCTGCGACCATCCTTGCTCCGGAGCGGGATGGTCAAAGCCAGCGCCACGCCGGCCAGGGTGGCGTGGATGCCCGAGCGGTAGACCAGTACCCACAGCACCAGGCCCAGCAGCAGGTAGGGCCAGAGCTGCAGTACGCCTCGCCGGTTGAGCAGGATCAGGATGGCCAGGACGACGGCGGCGCCCGCGAGGTCGGGCACCGAGATGCCGGTCGAATAGAACAGCGCGATGATCACCACCGCTCCGAGGTCGTCGATGATGGCGAGGGCGGCGAGGAAGATCTTGAGCGAGGCCGGAACCCGGCTTCCCAGCAGCGAGATGACGCCGAGCGCGAAGGCGATATCGGTGGCGGTGGGAATGGCCCAGCCCTTGAGCGTCTCGGGATTGCCGGCATTGAGGGCGACGTAGATGATGGCCGGTACGGCCATGCCTCCGGCAGCGGCAATGCCGGGCAGGACGCGCCTCGGCCAGGTGGCGAGTTGGCCGTCGATCATCTCGCGTTTGATCTCGAGGCCGACGAGCAGGAAGAACAGCGCCATCAACGCGTCGTTGATCCAGTGCTCGAGGCTCAACGGGCCGAGTTTGCCGTGCAGCGCAGCTTCATAGGCCTCGAATAGCGGCGAGTTTGCCACAATCAGGGCGAGCGCAGCCGCCACGATCAGCACGATGCCGCCGGAAGCCTCCGCGTCGAGGAACTGGCGGAGGAGGGACAGCGGGCGGGGTCTGGTCTGAGTCACGATGGCATCACTGGTTTCAGGTTGGTCAGGGGCGAGGCAAGCAGTTGCCGCCGTTCAAGAAAGTCAATCGATCGGCCGACCCCATCCTCGGCATCGATCCGGGTACCGAGCGCCGTTGCCTGCCGCCGGATTGCGGCATCGCCAGTCGCCAGTGCGATGGCCTCGGCCAGCGTCTGTGCCGAAAGGCGCCTGCGGTCGATCGGCGGTGGCCCGGCGCCGAGTTCGGCGACGCGTCTGCCCCAGAATGGCTGGTCGCCGAAGAACGGGCAGATCACGGTGGGTTTGCCGGCCCGCAGCGACGCAGCCGTGGTTCCGGCTCCGCCATGGTGGACGCAGGCCGACATCAGCGGAAAAAGCTTGTCGTGCGGCGCGCCTTCGATGACGTGCACATGGTCCGCGGCGGGGGCCGGCCCGCCGATGGCGCCGCCGCCCGTCGCCAGCACGCCGCGCCGGCCGGCGCGGGCCAGGGCCTCGATGATCATGCTGGTCATCTCGACCGGGTCCAGGCCGGGCATGCTGCCGAAACCAACGTAGACCGGGGCCTCGCCACTGCCGAGGAAGCTCGACAGTCGAGGATCGGGCGTCCAGTTCTTGTCGTCGTCGAGGAACCAGTAGCCGGTAACGGCAACGCTGTCGGGCCAGTCGCTCGGCACCGGCATGACATACTGGCTGTAGCCATAGAGCGTCGCCGCGGGCTTGAGGGGGCGCGTCGGTCGGGTTTTGAGGCCAAGCTCGGCAGCCCGCCATTCTGCGACCATGCGGCGGAAGATTGCCTCGCCGCTGCCGGCCATCAGGCTGTGGGTCAGGCGGTTCAGCGGGCCGAGCGACCTGAACGGCACCAGCGGACTGGCAAACGCCCTGGTTGGCGTGAACCCCGGTAATGGCGATGCCAGCACCGCAGGACAGCCAAGCTTTTCGGCGATATGCGGGGCAGCTATTGCCTTCGGATGGTAGATGATCAGTTCGGGCTGGAACGCCTTGGCCGCGGCCCATTCGAGGGTGAGCTCCTTTCGACCGATCGGCTTGAAGTGCTTGATCAGCTTGAAGCCCGCCGCAAAGCCGCCGCTTCCGGACATGGCCGCCTTGGCCTCCGGCGTCTCCATCAACGCCAGGAACTCGCCCGGAAGGTGGGCGAACGCGATGCCGCGGCTAGCGATGAAGGCTTCGAACTGCGACGGCGCGGCGATCAATACCTCGTGCCCGGCGGCCTTCAGGCCCAACGCGAGCGCGAGGTATGGCTGCACGTCGCCGCGTGTGCCCAGGGTATGGATGGCGACTCTCACCGCTGGCGCTCCCGATGAGCGCGGCAGGTGCGAGGGCTGGAAGGGAACAGGGCGCAGCGGGCGTGCGCGACCGATCGGCTCGAAACCATGGGTGACTTCCAAAGGAAATGCCCGTTGGCGGCCCGACCAACGTATACCTGCCTGCGACCGTGCGTCGGAGACACCCAGAGCCTTGTCGCACTCCCGCAGGCCGAATTCAACCTGTCGCATCACGCCGGCCGACTCCCGGCCGACCCGTCCGTACGACATAGGTTGACGTCATTTCAGTAATCGTTTAATTAAGCGTCTATGGAAACGATGCTCCCCGATACCTTCGCCGCTCTCGGCAACGCCACGCGCCTTGCCATTGTCGAGCGCTTATTGCGCGAGGGCGAAGCGGCGGCGGGCGATCTCGCCGACGGAACCATGTCGGCTCCGGCCATGTCGCATCATTTCAAGGTGCTGCGCGATGCCGGCATCCTCGAGCAACGCGTCGATGCCCAGCGCAGGCTCTATTCGGTGCGCCCCGAGGCAATCAGGGCCATCGGCAGGTGGTCGCTGACCCACAGGCAATTCTGGGAGCAGAGCCTCGATCGGCTCGACCAACTGATCGACAAGGAGAACCGGCCATGAGCGAGCTACGCATCGAACGCAGCTACTCCATCGATGCCACCCAACTCTATGCCTACCTCACGCGGGCCGAGTATCTGGTGCAGTGGTGGGGACCCGAAGGCGCCAGTGTATCCGCCGCGAGCCTCGATCTCAGCCGACCGGGCCCCTGGTCCATCACTATCGAAACGCCGCGCGGCCCGTTCGAGATGACGGGTGAGGTCCTCAAAGTCGAACCGGGCAGATTGGTCGAGTTCACCATGGATGTGCCCGGCCAGAACGCGCCCGACAGCACCGTCCGATTTGAGATCGTGCCCGATGGCGCCCGCCGTTCCCGTCTGACGCTCGTGCAGTCGGGCATCACCGACGACATGGTCGAAATGGGCAAGCGCGGCTGGGGCGGCACCCTCGCGCGGCTGGAGCGCGTTATGGGGCTCGCAGGCGCGTGACGTCGCACAGCTTTATCGGAAGACCGGCAATCTAAGGGCCGTGCAGCTCTCAAAAGGTCATGCCAAGATCGAGACCACGGTGCGCTGCCTCGGCGTAGCGATAGACGACGCGCTTCGGCCCGCAGAGCCGGTCGAACTCTGAAAGTTGGCGCGAAACCTTGGGTCGGTTTCGCGCCAACAGCGGTCTCGTCCGCTACGGACTTTCTGTTTTCTTGTCGTACGCCTGTTGCGAGGCGGCGATGCCAGCCTGCTGCGCTCGGACCCACGATGCGAGCGTTTTGAGCGGCTCCTGCAGCGATACGCCTCGCGCGGTCAGCTCATAGTCTACCCGAGGCGGAATCGTCGCAAACGAGGTGCGCGTTACCATGCCGTCGCGCTCAAGTCCGCGCAGCGTCAGTGTCAGCATCCGGTGCGAGACTCCGGGAATGGCGCGCTGCAGCGCATTGAAGCGCATGGGTCCGTGGGAGAGCACGCCGATGACCATGATCGTCCATTTGTCGCCGATCCGGTCGAAAATCTGGCCCAGAGCTTTGCAACTCGCTTCGCCCTCGGCAGCGTAATCGATCTCGACAACTTTCAGGTTCGGCTTGGCCATGTGGCTCTCCATTACGATCATCGGTGATCGTGACGATCAGTTTGAACCGTTCTTGCGCCGTTGTTCACTTCCAATCATATCGCTACGCACTAAATGTTCGTAAGGAAGGGTTCAACCATGAAATCGTCCCGCCTCGTCGCTTATGGTGACAGCAGCCAGATCAAGATCGAAGACGTTGCCCAGCCGGTCCCCGGCGCAGGTGAGGTTCTGGTCAAGGTGGCTGCTTCCGGCCTCAACCACGTCGAGACCTACCTACGTCAAGGCTACCTCGCCCAGATGATGCCGCTCGAACTGCCCGCCACGCTCGGTATCGATCTCGCCGGCGAGGTCGCGGAAGTCGGCCACGGTGTTACTCAGTTCGCCAAGGGCGACCGCGTCATTGGCCGTCTGCAGATCACCGGCAAAGGCTCGCATGCAGACTACGCGGTCGCTGCAGTCACGCAACTTGCGAAGCTTCCCGCGAATGTCTCGTATGAGGCCGGAGCCACCCTGGGTCTTGTCGGCCTGACTGGCCGCCAGGCCGTCGATGCCGCTGGCGTCAAGAGGGGCGATCGCGTGCTGGTCACCGGCGCCCTCGGCAATGTCGGTCGCGCAGCGATCCAGTACCTGAAGGATTTGGGGATCACCGCAGTTGCTGGGGTGCAGGCCTCGCAACTGGCCGACGCCAAGACACTCGGAGTTGATGCCCTAGTGGCCACCGACGTGCCCGCCGGTTCATTCGACGCTGCCGTGGATACGGTCGGAGGCGACGTCGCCGCAGCGGCGATTCGCGCCGTCAAGGATGGTGCTACCGTTGCAGGCGTTGCCGGATTTCCCGAAGGCGCAGGTGCCGACGGCCGAGTCAAGGTGCAGAACGTGATGAGTGGCGACAACGCGGCGATGCTGCAGAAGATCGCCGATGCGGCCGGTCGCGGCGAACTGGTCATCCCCGTGACCAAGACCTTCCCCCTGGACCAGCTCGGCGCTGCCTATGACTTCCTGGCCACTCGCCCGGAAGGCAAAGTCATTATCACCCGCTAAACCGACCGAACACAGTTGGAGATCGACTAAACCGTCGCCTCTCCCGAGGAATTGCCATGTCTAGAACTATTGCAATTGTCGGAGCCGGACCTGGCGTGGGCCAGGCCGTCGCCGAGCGCTTTGGCCGCGAGGGCTTCAAGGTAGCCCTGTTGGCGCGCAGCCCCGAACGCCTGGAGAAGATGGCGCAAGGCTTGGTCGGTATGGGGATTGAGGCCAAGGCCTTCACCGCCGACATGTCAGATCGCGCCTCCCTTGTTACGGCGTTTGAGGCGGCGGCGGCCGCGTTCGGGCCGATAGAGGTACTCATCTACAGCCCGACCGGCACCAGCGACGGGCTCGTGACGCCGCGTCAATTCACCGTCGAAGTCGAGCAACGGTCGCTCGACGTCGCTGTTCTGGGTGCAATCGCCGCGGTCAATGCCGTGTTGCCGACGATGCCCAAGGGCGGCGCACTGCTCTTTACCACGGCCGTCTCCGCGCAGTATCCGGTGGCGTTCACTGCCAATTTCGGTGTCGCCGCGGGTGCGGCCCGAAACTATGCCCACGTGTTGAACCAGGACTTGAAAGCTGACGGCATTCATGCCGGTATCGTTTCGATTGCCGGCCTAGTCGACGTGGGTCAGGAGTTTCCGGCAAGCATGGCGGGTATGCCCAAGGTGCCAGCGAGTGACGTCGCAGAAGCGCACTGGCAGCATTACAAGAATCCCGGTGCGGTGGAAACCATCGTCGGTCCCGGCGACATGTTCAAAGCCATGGCCGGGCTATAAAGCGCAAGATGGAACTGGGCATCTATACGTTCGGCGACATCGTCGCCGACCCGCACACTGGCAGGAAGCCGTCGCCGAGCGAGCGGATGCGGCAGATGCTCGACATGGCCAAGCTCGCTGACAACGTGGGCCTCGACGTCATAGGGGTCGGCGAACATCATGGGCTGGGCTTCGTCAACTCGGCGACGGCCACAACCATCGCCGCCATGGCGGCGGTGACCAAGCGCATCCGGCTGACCAGCGCATCGACGCTACTCAGCACGGCCGACCCGGTGCGCACATTCCAGGAGTTTTCGACTGCCGACCTGGTCTCAGGTGGTCGGGTCGAGATCATTTTTGGCCGCGGGGCCTTCACCGACAACTTCCCGCTCTTCGGCTTCGAGATGAAGGACTACGACGCACTGTTTGCTGAAAAGCTCGGGCTCTTTGCCAAGCTCAACGACGCGGACCACGTCACCTGGTCGGGAAAATTCCGGCCGCCGCTGAACAATGCCGAGATCGCGCCACGACCCGTCCAGCCAAGGCTTCCAGTCTGGATCGGCGCTCTATCGCAGGGCAGCGTCGAGCGGGCTGCCCGGCTTGGCTATCCGCTGGTCATGCCGGTTCTGGGTGGCAGCTTCGAGGGGTATGCCGACCTGGCGATGCATTATCGCTCCGTCTGGGCGGCGACTGGGCGGAAGCAGGAAGACGCAAAGATTGCGATCTTCTCCCACCTGCACATCACGGAAACCTCGCAGGAAGCCGAGCAGGATTTCTATCCGTACTATTCGGCTTACTTGCGTCCGATGTTCCGAGGCCCAATGCCACCCGCCGTCTACGCGCAAATGCTCTCGCCACACGGAACCTTGGTGGGCGGCAGTGTGCAGCAGGTCATCGACAAGATATCGATGCTGAAACAAGCGACTGGCGCCAACCGGTATGTCGGGCAGATCGACATCGGCGGCCAGCCTTACGCCGCCGTCGCCAAGGGCATCGAACTTCTTGCTACTAGAGTGGCCATCGCGGTGGAGTGAGGGTCCATACATTCGGGCCAGGAACCGGCCCTCGAGCTAGTGTGGTCGCTCGAGGGAGCGAAGCGGCAGACGGATGGCAAGGACGTTGCCATGGATACCGCCATTGAGGTTCGCCGGCCCTGAAACAAGGGCCTCATAGTTGGACAGAAGCGCCCGCTTCATCTGAGACAGGTCTGGTCGATTCGTGTTCGCGTGGCGGCCCTTTTTTTGTGCGCCAGCGGTATCCGAAAACGGCAGACCTCCGCCGCTACCGATCGAGATGCAAGTCCGTTGGAGTCAGCTACCATCGCCGCGCCTCGCCTTGAGACACCGGGGAACTAATGGCTTTCGGGCGTCGTTGGAGGTTACCCGCCCGGAGTCCAACCCCATGCCACGCACCATTGCCGCCACCAAACCTCGTGAGGTGATGCCTGACGTCACGCTCACCAAGGCGGTCTTCCTCGAGCGCTTCTATTCCCAGTACATTGACCCTGCGTTCAAGAGCGCCAGTTCCGAGTTGGGAACGATCGCCGAGATCGCCTGGGACGGTTACATCAACGCTCGAAAGTCACCCCTGACCCGGAAGGCGGGCAAGGGCTATGCGGATCCCGACTACGAACTGTCCATCGACTGGATTTCCTCGAAGCAGGCCATCGACAAGGCGCAGAAGGGCTTCGAAGCCAAGAACCGAAAGCCCCGCGTGCTGCTGATCAACGCGTCACCTCGCAGCGAGCATACTTGCCCGGGTGAGAGTTCGAAGAGTTTTCGCATGACGGAGATTGCCGAGGCGGTTTTCAAGCACGCCGGCATCGAGACTAACCTGCTGGATCTGTCTCGGCTGACGTCTGAATACGGGCGCAACATTCACCCCTGCAAGGCATGCTTCTCGACGGCAGCACCGCTCTGCCATTGGCCGTGCTCGTGCTATCCGAACTACTCCCTCGGGCAGACCCAGGACTGGATGAATGCCATCTACCCCATGTGGGTCGAAGCCGACGCCGTTTTCATCGTGTCCCCGGTCAACTGGTACCAGGTCACCTCGCCGTTAAAGCTGATGATGGATCGACTGGTCTGCGCCGACGGCGGCAACCCCGATCCGACGCTTACGGAAGGCAAGGAGGCCAAGAAAGCGAAAGCTGTCGAACTTGAAGGCTGGGACTATCCGCAACACCTCGCCGGCCGTCTTTTCGGCGTCATCGTACATGGCGATGTCGAGGGCACGGAGAACGTCAGGCGGTCGGTATCGGACTGGCTCAGGTTCATGGGACTCGAGGCCGCCGGCAAGAAGGCTGAGGTCGATCGTTACATCGGCTACTGGAAGCCTTACGCCACCAGCCACCAGGAACTCGACGCAGATATGGCCATGCAGGGCGAGGTGAAGAACGCGGCACAAGCGGTCGCCGACGCCATCAAGGCGAAGCGGTCTGGAAGCTGGGTCGCGGCGGGCGCCGAGTTAAAGCCGCCGCGGCAGAAGTAGCAGGCCTGATGGGAAGGCGGCCGCATAGGATAGGCGCCTTTCCGTAGCCCGCCCGGGATTGTTAGGCGGGTTCAGCCAAAGCCCCGGCCATCATGGTGGCTGCAAACGGCGCTCACTCGGATTGAGGCAATCAGTGGCTGCTAGTGAGAGTAGCTCAGACGCCAAAGCCGGCTAGGGCGCTGGCCAACTGTCGTGTCGGCACTGGCTTGGAGATGAAGACTGCGCCCGATGGCAAATCCGTGGCCGTCAGCATGTGGTGCCCCGACATCACAATGAGCTTGCATGGCGGCCAGCGATTGCGCACCGCCAGCGCAAGCTGGCGACCATCCATTGTTCCTGGCATGTCGACGTCGGTGACGATGGCCGCGATTTGAGGCAGGTCGGCCAGCAGTTGCATCGCTTCGTCGGCGTTTGATGCCTCGGTCGTCTGGTAGCCCAGATCCTCGAGCATGTAGGCTATATCCAGACGGATAAGCGGCTCGTCATCGACGACCAGGATGGTTACGTGCGCCACTTGTCTACTCCGCTTGAAAGCTGGCGAGATCGGCTGCGATGATGCACCGCACCCCGTCCGGCTCGTAATCTACTGTGACGCTGCTGTTGAAAGTTCCGGCCAGTCCGGCGCGGATCAGGCGAGTCCCAGATCCGGTTCTCGCGGGAGGATTAGCGGGCGGCCCGCCACTTTCCTTCCATGACAACAAGAATCTCGGGGCGGCTTCGTTCCGCTCGACTTGCCAGTTAATCGCAACTGAGCCGACGGGCGTGGAAAGCGACCCGTACTTTGCTGCGTTGGTCGAAAGCTCGTGCAGGATCAGCGACAGCGACAGAGCAGGCCGGGAGCCCACCATGATGGCGGGGCCTCTAGCGACAATGCGCCGCTCGATCCTGTCATCGTGCAGCAGCGTGATGTCGTGGACGATCTGGTCGACCGATGTGCGTCCGGACTCGCCGAGGAGGATCAGATCATGCGCCTTGGCGAGTACATGGATGCGAGCGTTCAGCGATCGGCTTGCTGTGGCCAGATCGGGCGCCGTGCGCAGGCTCTGGTTGACGATGGCCTGCACCATGGCCAGCTGGTTTTTCATCCGGTGGCCGAGTTCACGATTGAGGGTGGCTTGGTTGGCCTGCGCCTCCAATCTGCTGATGACGGAATGGGTGCGGTCGGCGATCTCGGTCGCGAAATCTATTTCCTCGCGACTCCAGGCGCGTGGTTCCGTCTGGTGGACGAACAGGACTCCGGCCAGCTCTCGCCGCTCGAGTAGTGGCACGTTGATCACGGCAGCGACGCCATGAGATCTGTAGGCTTCCCGGTCTCGGCCCAGCCAGAGAACGGTATCGACATTGCCCACCGACATCGTAACCCCGGCAGCCAGACGTTCGACTGACGCGGGAAGCAGGCCGCGTGTGTGCTGGCCGACGAGCGAAGCGACACCCTCATCGGTCCAATCGCGCAAAACTTCTACACTGTCCATCTTGAGATCAAGACGGAGATACCCAGCCCGCGAGGCGCCAAGGGTGCCCCCCAGTGCTCGAGACGCAACTTCGATCGCTTCGGCGACGGTCCCTACGTCGCGCAGGCGATCACCCGCCTCGAGTAAGGCGTGTTGCCGGTCGAGTTGGCGTCGACGCTCGGTAATGTCCTGAACCACCCCGGACATACGGACGACGTTGCCCGCCTTATCGCGAACGAACTCCGCCTGCCGGGCAATCCAGCGCACGACCCCATCGTCGCGGCGCCTGATTCTGTATTCGACCGCAGCTTTTGCCGAACCGCTGCGGCGAGTTTTGTCGTTCGACGGTGCAGACTGGTCTTCGGCCAGGACCAACGCTTCGCTGACCGACGCTGGGTATGTGTCCGAAAGCGGCAACCCGAAAATGCGACAGTACTCCGGTGAAACCGTCATGATGCTGGACCGGACGTCGACCTGGAAGGTGCCGATGCCGCCCGCCTCTTCGGCATTTCGCGCCAGCTCGAGGCTGGCTCTGAGGTCGATGCTGTGACGCTGCGCATCTTCCTCGGTCTTTGAGACGAGCCGGCGCAATTCGAGCTGCATCATGACCTGGCGGGCAAGCGCCCGAAGCACCTGCTGCTGCGGCTCCGTCAAACCTGTGGGGCGCGGTACGGTATCGATGACGCACAAGGTGCCAATGACGACCCCTTCCGGGGTGATCAGCGGTGCGCCCGCGTAGAATCGGATGAAGGGGTCCTGCGTGACGAGCGTATTGTTCCTTGTTCGAGGATCCGCCGTCAGGTCGGGAATGACCAGCAGGTCAGTCTGGCGCAGCGCATGCGCGCATACCGATTGCTCGATCGGCGTTTCGCACGCCTCAAAGCCTACCCTTGCCTTGAACCACTGGCGGCCTACTTCGACGAAACTCACCAGCGAGACGGGCGTCAGGCACACGTGCGATGCAATCTGAACGATGTCGTCGAACCCGGCTTCGGCGGGTGTGTCGAGAATTTGGTAGGCGTCCAGCGCGGCAAGCCGGGAGGCCTGCAAAAAGCGGTCGGAATTTTCGAGCACGTGTCCCCCGGGGCACCGCACAAAGGCGCAATTCACTATACGCCGCCAGGCGGGTTTAGTTGCACTGCCTATCGAAAGCGGTCCTCGCCGTCGCTCGAAGGCGGCTCGCCAACTTAGGCGAGGTATTTGTCCACTCTCGATCGGGCCAGCTCCGCGCAGGCCAATTCGCCCGCCTTTTCGCTGACCTTTGCCGTGATCGGAGCGGTTTTGCCGCCAGGCTCGGCAATTCTTGCAACCCATCGGCCTTCGATCAGCCGAGTCGCAATGCGGTATCCACGATAAACCTCGTCAACTTGCCTTCCCTTGAGCAGAAGGCTGCAACTACGCACCTGCTGCGGCACGAGTTTCGGCCCCTTGGTCAAGCGTTTGAGAGGATGCCGTGAACGGCCGCCGGCGCGACCGGTTCCCGCAACAAGATGTGATGACTATTCGGGATCGTGCGAACGGCGTGATCGTCGGTCGGTTGCGGCTAAATCCGACGAAATTTCGCGATCAGCGGGCTATCGCGCCAGGCCGTTGTCGAAGCTATTCGCGCCACAGCCGGTAACTTCATGTAACCCGGCGAAGGAGAGGAACGATGATGCACAATCAACTGAGCCGCCGCAACCTGCTGAAATGGAGCGGGGCCGGAGCGACCGTACTCGTCGCCGGAGCCCTGCTGCCCAACTTCGGAATTTCCCCGGCGCTCGCCGCCGACCTGGGCGAAGGCGATGTCGGCGTCCTGAACTACGCCTATGCGCTCGAACAGCTCGAGGCTGCGTTCTACTCGATGGTGATCGAGACGCCCTATTCGGGTATGACGGAAGAAGAGACCAGTTGGCTGACCGACATTCGCGACCACGAAGTCGAGCACCGCGACTTCCTCAAGACGGCACTGGCCGATGGGGCCATTCCTGACCTCGAGGTGGACTTCTCCGCTGTCGATTTCGGCAGCCGCGAGAGTGTCCTCACCACCGCCAAGACGTTCGAGGACCTCGGCGTCGCCGCCTATAACGGCGCCGGCAAACTGATCGAGAACCCCGACTACTTGCTTGCCGCTGGCAAGATCGTGTCGGTCGAGGCCCGCCATGCTGCCGCAATCCGCGATTTGCTGAACATGGACAGCGTGGCTTTCGCCGGTGACGACGTGGTTGACAAGAACGGTCTCGACGGGGCGCTGGAGCCGGCCAAGGTGCTCGCCGCCGCTGGCCCGTTCATCAAGACCGAAGTCACCGCCAAAGCCTTCATGTGAGGAACGCAAAAATGACCAACAATAATCTCCTCACCGGCATCGACCCGGAAATCACCGAGCGTCTCGTGGCCCACGACCGTCAGCTGCTGCGCTCCTCGGCGCTGAAGCTCGGCGCTCTCGCCAGTGCACCGCTGGTGCTTGCCATGGCTTCACAGGAGGCTTTCGGCCAGGACATGCCTGCCGAAGTCACCGACGTGCTGCTCTTCGCACTGACGCTGGAGCACATCGAGGATGCGTTCTATCGCTCTGGTCTCGATGCCAAGGGTCTGATCCCCGACAAGTATGTCGGGATTTTCAACCAGATCGGAAAGCACGAGGCGGCGCACGTCGCCCTGCTGAGCGGCGCCTTGGGCGCCAAGGCAATCAAGCGCCCGGCGCTCGATCTCACCGCCGGCGGCAAATATGCCGATGCGCTGACCAACTTCGACACCTACCTGACGCTCAGCCAGACGTTCGAGGATCTGGGCGTGGCCGCCTATAAGGGCCAGGCCGCCAACCTGATCTCCAGCGATGACCTGCTGACCGTCGCGCTCCAGATCCACTCGGTGGAGGCTCGTCATGCCGCCATCGTCCGCAAGATCGGCGGCAAAAAGAGCTGGGACGGCGCGTTCGACGAGCCGATGACCAAGGACGAGGTCCTCGCGGCCGCCAAGCCGTTCCTCGCCTAGTTCCGGGTTAACTCACGCACGACAGGGCCGCACCTCGGTGCGGCCTTTTTCCTGCGATTGGTCCGCTCAGTCGGTCGCCACACCAAGTATCGGACCCCGTTGCGCTCCTGCACCAACGCCGCTGTGCGTAACTCGACAGCCTCGTCGCGCTCCGACTGCCACGTCGCCTCCGCCCGGACCACGGCCGGCGTCGTCGTGCGATGGGCCTCATCGATCAGCCGCTCGATTTCGGCGAGATTGTTCCGACCGCCGTGGTGGTGCCGTTGACCACCATCTGCGGACTGAACGGTCCTCGCTGGCCCAGCGCCGGCTCGTAGATGCGCCGCCGGTCGGTGTATTCAGGCCGGCCGAACGAGTCCTTCCAGCCCAGATAATCCCAGTCGGTGACGGCGAAACTGAGGACCAGCACGTCGTCCCGCTGGCTGAGGCTGATGAGGTTGGCATTGGCCGGAGGGCAGGACGAGCACCCCTGGCTGGTGAACAGCTCGACGACAACGGGCTGATTGTCCGCGGCCACGGAATGCCCCGCGGGCGCAAGCGCGACGAGCGCCGCAGGCCAAGCAGAAGCTGTTTGGTTTTCCTGATGACTCCATGCAAGCGGGGTGCGGTTTTCCGCACCCCGTCTCGAGCTACATCGCGGCGGGCATTGCCTCGACGGGGGTGAAGGTCACGTGAGCCACCGGTGCGTTGACGTCCCAGTTCCACTCCTTGGGAGCGTCGACATCGCCGCGAATGCCCGTATGCCAGGTCACGACGCCGTTCTCCGGGTCGCGTTCGTTGCCAGCGCCGAGCGCGCCGAGAAAGCCCTTCTTCTCGTTGTTGATTTCCGAGCCGGCGTCGTAACCACGCACGTCGATGGTCGTGGCAGCGGTCAGTCCGTAGCCATCGAACCCGGTAAAGCCGGAGAAGCCATCATTGGTGTTGCCGAGCATCCAGACGCCATCGATTAACGGATGCGCCTCGTCGACATGCACGAAAACGGTGCGGGTCTGGCCCGGAAGCGCGTGAATGGCGAGCTGTGCGTCGCCGATCGCGGAGTCGGTGTTTTTTGCCGCGGCGACGCTGAACATTCCGATATTGCCGCCTTCGGCGACCGCCGCCAGCGCGTCGCTGGCCTTGTCACCGAGCTTGAACAATGGTGCGGCCGCCGCCGAACGGCTTTCAAACACTGAGGGGGAGAAAGGCTGGCCGGTCAGTACGTTCTCGAAGGTTATCATGATGGTCTTGCCGCCTGCCATCATCGGCGAACCCATCGCCATGGCGTCATTGGCCATCATCATGGGGTCGGTCATCGGCCCGGCCATCATGGCGTCGGGGGCCATCTTGTCCTGCGCGGCCACGGGCACCACCGACACGGCAGCAGCCGAAAGCACGGCGTAGGCAATAGCAGTCATCTGGCGCGAACGATGCGTCATGGCAATTCCTCACGATTCTGGTTTCGATCCTTGTCAGGCGCTCGCGGCGCCAATGTCAGGGAGTTCGCCGCAGCCCGTCAGGCGGTTACAGACTCGCCCATCACTAGGCCGTGACGACAACGTCAACGGAGGGTCAAGTGTCGGCCGCTGGCCTCACAGCCCGCAATGTCGACGCGTCTGCCTGCACCCACTGAGTGCAACAGGCACCAGGTCGCTGTAGCAGTTTCCAGGACACCTGTTATGCCATCTCCTCAACCTCACCCCGCCTGCACCTGATGCTGGATGATTTTCATCCGCAGCCGGCGGCATCCTCGAGCAACGCGTCGATGCGCAGCGCAGGCTTTATTCGGTGCGCCCCGAGGCCATCGGGGCCATTGGCCGGTGGTCGCTGACCTACAAGCAATTCTGGCAGCAGAGCACCGGAGGCGGTCTGTCTCGTCGCGCCGCCTCGCGCCAGAATAGTCACTGCGACAGCGACGTAGGGCCAGGCAGGATGTCGTATGGGTGCCGCCAGCCCGGTAACGCCATGAGCCGGGCTTTCCACGCTTCGATGCCGCTGAACTGCGATCGGTCGATCCCGGTCGGCTCCGGCATGAAGACGTAGCCTGCCAGCGAAAAGTCGGCGATCGTCGGACGGTCGCCGACAATGAAGTCTTGGCCGCGAAGATGCTTGTCGACGATGCGGTAGGCACCGAGTGCGCGCTCGCGGAGGAACGACGTGACAGCGTCCTCTTCGACCTTCTTCACCCCTACCATGAACCGCAAGGTTGCGTAGTAACCGGTGAACTTGTGGTTGTCGAACAGCACCCAGCGCCAGATTTCGCGCGCCTCTTGCTCGGACCGCGGGCCGAACTTGCCAGTCGTCTTGGCCAGGTAGTCCAGGATAACACCAGACTGGGAGAGCCTGAGGCCGGCGTGTTCCAGCACCGGCGCTTCACCGAGTTCGTTCACCTCCGTTCGATAGCGATCGGTGTGCGTCTCGCCACCCAGGTAGTCGACAAAGATCGGCTCCCAATCGGCTCCTGCGAGTTCCAGGAAGAGCGCGACCTTGTATGAGTTGCCTGAGAGAGCGAAGCTGTGCAGTCGGTAGTCGGCCATTTGGTCCTTCCGGGATCGGCGTCGCGCCTTCAGCAGACATCACGGATGCGATGACTGCTGGCGCCAGGCGATTGTCCCATAGTCGCGTTATGGTGAATACGGATCATTCGCCAGCTTTTATGAAAGACGAAGCCGCTCGCTACCAGGCTGATTGCGCGGACTTCCACGGTCCCTCGCCAAGTGGAACGGCGGGTCATCGCACGTGTGACGCCAGGGTCCGTTTCAGGCCGGAGGGAGAGCTGGAAGCCAACCGCTTCGCCACTGGCCGCATTGCCCCGAAGTGGCATAGCTGCCGTTCTGGTCGGCAATGGTGATGGGGCATCGATCGACGGGTCGACGCCTTCGAGCGGGGGGCAGGGTCCTCGCGAACGTCCCGAGATCATCTTCGTTCCGGTTTCATGCGAAAATAAACCCTGACAGCCAGCGTCCCAAATCGGCGACTGGACCCGTTGCTACGTTCGCGCGAGCCCATGGAGGGCTCACAAACTCGGAACGGAACGATCATGATAACCGCAGGGCTAAACCGACGGAACTTGCTCAAGTGGACAGGCGTAGGTGCAACCGTGATGGTGGCCGGCGCGATGCTGCCCAACTTCGGTATCTCGACAGCATTGGCCGCCGATCTCGGCGCCGGTGACATTGGCGTATTGAACTACGCCTATGCACTCGAACAGCTTGAGGCCGCTTTCTACATCCAGGTGGTCAAGACGCCTTATGCAGGCATCACCAAGGTTGAACTTTCCAACCTGAAGGCCATACGCGACCACGAGATTGCGCACCGCGACTTTCTCAAGAAGGCGCTTGGTCGCAAGGCGATCCCGGGACTCGAGGTCGATTTCTCCTCGGTCGACTTCACCAGCAAGAAAAGCGTTCTCGGCACTGCCGACGTATTCGAGAACCTCGGCGTTGCGGCCTATAACGGTGCCGGCCAACTGATCCAGAACGTCGACTACCTGGCGGTGGCCGGGTCGATCGTCTCGGTCGAAGCCCGCCATGCCGCTACTATTGCCGAACTGCTGTCCGGTTTCGGCAAAGCCGCTGCCGGAGGCAAGAATGTCAACTCCAAGGGCCTCGATGGCGCGCTGTTGCCGTCGCAGGTGCTCCCGAAGGCGGCGCCGTTCATCGTGACGCCCGTCACCGCCAACGCACTGAGCTGAGGAACAAGATCATGAACAATCAAGAAGACTTCATCCTCGACGGTATCGACCCTGAGGTTGGTGAGCGCATCGACGCCGGACGCCGCCATCTGTTTGCCCGCTACGCGCTACCCGCCGCCGCGCTTGGCAGTGCGCCGCTCATCATCGCAGCTTCCGCGCAGACCGCATTTGCTGCGGGCGGGTTGCCCAAACAGGTGGTCGATGTCCTCAACTTCGCGCTGACGCTCGAATATCTCGAGGCGGCGTTCTATAAGAAGGCCAACGGCTCATCTGGCCTGATCCCCCGCCAGTACCGTCAACTCTTCCGCACTATTGGCGCGCATGAGACTGCTCACGTCGCCCTGTTGAAGGGCGCCCTCGGCAGCGCTGCGGTCAAGGCACCGGGCGTCGATTTCACTGCCGGCGGCAAGTACGCAGACGTGTTCTCGAACTTTGAGACGTTTGTCGCGGTGTCGGCAACCTTCGAAGACCTGGGTGTCGCAGCGTACAAGGGGCAGGCGGGCAACCTCATCGGCACGCCAGTGCTGACCACCGCGCTGCAGATCCACTCCGTGGAAGCTCGCCATGCCGCGGCAGTTCGGCCGCTTGCCGGCAAGCCTGGCTTCGATGGCGCCTTCGACAAGCCGAAGACCAAGGCGCAGGTGTTGGCCGCAGCGACACCGTTCCTCGCCTGATCCGGCGAGCCGCACGAGCGGCTCCAGCAGAGCTTTCGGCCTCCCTTGGGGCCGAGGGAGTGGTCCGGCAGACATCGCTGCTCACAGGGTGCCTGTCGGATCACGCGGCCACGGTCATCTCCGTCGCCTCGGGGGTGAAACGCTGAAGCCGAGGCCGAGTGTGAAAACCCGGCGATGACCAAGCCGGCGATGCAGCCGACCAGTAGGGGGCCGCCAGGGCCCGGCGGCACCTCACACCTCGAGTCATCCGGCCTCCATACCGACGTCCCACGTGCCGTGATCGGCTGGTTCGTCTCGCGGATCGCCGCTTGCGCTTCGTGCGGACCGCGGCCGCGCACATCACGACCTCGCACCGGGCCTTGCAAGAAACAGCTATGTGACAGGGCAATTCGACAAAAAAGTATCGGACGGAACGCAAGTGCGTGGTAGCGCGAGGCGCGGGCAGGGGATTAGCGTTGTGTCGTTGGCAGCCAGGAACAACCCGGCGCTACATCGCAGTCGGTGAGCCGCAGGGCCGCGACGCGGGGGAGGACAGCATGAATCCAGATCTGGAACTCGTGCGGATCGGCGAGAAGGAATCCTTCAAGGCGTGGGAGCACGGCTACCCGTTCCACACAGTGCGCTGGCACTTCCACCCCGAGTATGAACTGCACCTCGTCTGCGCCACCGCGGGGCACTATTTCGTCGGCGATTTCATCGGCCGCTTCAGCGGCGGCAACCTGGTGCTGGTCGGGCCGAACCTGCCGCATAACTGGGTGAGCGAGATCCCCGACGGCACGTCGGTGCCGCTGCGCAGCCGGGTGATGCAGTTCACCGAAGGCTTCATCGATGGCGCCGTCGCCAGTTTCCCCGAACTCGCGGACACAAGAGGGCTGTTCGAGCGCAGCCGCGCCGGCGTGGTGTTCAGCGCCGAGACCTCGGAGCGCGTCGCCCCGCTGCTGGCCCAACTGGTCCAGGCGCGCGGCGTCGAGCGCATTGCGCTGTTCCTGCAGATACTCGTGGAGCTCGATCGCGACAGCGGCGCCAAAACCTTGACCAGCCCGCGCTATCTCCCCGACCCCTCCGGCTTCATGTCCAAGGGCCTCAACGAGGTGCTGGCGCATATCAACGACAACCTGGTCGAGCCGCTCGACGAGCCGACCCTGGCGCAGCTCGCCGGGGTTACGCCGTCGACGCTGTCACGCAGCTTTCGCCGCCACACCGGGCAATCGCTGACCAAGTATGTCAACCGTCTCAGGGTGAACCTCGCCTGTCAGTTGCTGATGACGCCCGATTGCGCCTCGGTCACCGAGGTCTGCTACGCCTCGGGCTTCAATAACCTCTCCAATTTCAACCGGCAATTCCTGGCGCAGCGCGGCGTGACGCCGTCGCAGTTCCGGCGCCTGCTCTCGGAAAACAAGAGTTTCAGGGAGGCCGCATGACAAGAGGCCTCATGGGAGCGGTGCCGCGGCTTTGCGCGGCCGGGCCGCCCTAGAACCAGCCGTCCCCAATAAGGGATCAGACCATCAGTATCCGGCAAAGGACCGCATCGGCCAGGGCACGCCCCGGGCCGTATCGAGGAGGCTTTTGCCGGGCTGTCGACCCCGGCTCGTCGGGGGGATGCGACGAGACCGCACGCCAAAAACCCAAGGAGGAGAAAGCATGCGCACCACCACTCTCAAGGCTTCCGTCCCGGCAGCCCTTCTGCTCACCTTCGCCGGCCTGTCTGCCGCCCAGGCGGCCTCGACCGTCGCCTTCCTGATGCCCGACCAGGCCTCCACCCGCTACGAGCAGCACGATTGGCCGGGCTTTGAGGCCGCCATGAAGGAACTCTGCGCCGATTGCACGCTGATCTACCAGAACGCCAATGCCGATGCGGCGCTGCAGCAGCAGCAGTTCAACTCGGTGATCGCGCAGGGCGCCACCGTCGTGGTGCTCGACCCCGTCGATTCCGCCGCTGCCGCGGCGCTGGTCGAGATCGCCCACTCGCAGGACGTCAAGGTCATTGCCTATGATCGTCCCATTCCGGACCAGCAGGCCGATTTCTACGTCTCGTTCGACAATGAGGGCATCGGCTATGCCATCGCGCAGTCGCTGGTCGATCACCTGAAGGCCAAGGGTGTTGCTGCCGGCGCCGGCGTGCTGCAGGTCAATGGCTCGCCCACCGACGCGGCGGCCGGCCTGATCCGCGACGGTATCGACCGCGCCCTCGACGCATCGGGTTTCGTGACGCTGGCCGAATTCGATACGCCCGACTGGGCGCCTCCGGCGGCGCAGGAATGGGTGGCCGGCCAGATCACCCGGTTCGGCGACCAGATCGTCGGGGTGGTGGCGGCCAATGACGGCACGGGGGGCGGCACCATCGCGGCGCTCAAGGCGGCCGGTGTGGATCCGGTGCCGCCGGTGACCGGCAATGACGCCACCATCGCGGCGCTGCAGCTGATCATCGCGGGCGACCAGTACAACACGATCTCGAAACCCTCCGAGATCGTGGCGCGGGCCGCCGCCGAAGCCGCGGTGGGCCTGATCGCGGGCACGCCGCCCGAGGCGACGCATACGCTCTACGATACGCCCTCGCAGCTGTTCGTGCCGGCGGTGGTGACCAAGGAGAACATCAAGGAGATCATCTTCGACGGTGGCATCCAGACCGCGGCGGAAGTCTGCACGGCCGAATATGCCGAGGCCTGCGCGGCGCTCGGCATCAAGTAAGATGAACCCGCCCCGTCCGGACGTTCCGGGCGGGGCATCAAGCCCATCGCGGTGGGAGGAACAGTCGCAATGCCCCAGTCGAACCCAGCTCCAGGCGAACCAATCCTGCGCCTCAGGCAGATATCGAAGAGCTTTGGCGCGGTGTCAGCGCTCACCGATATCGAACTCGATATCCATGCCGGCGAAGTGGTGGCGCTGGTCGGTGACAATGGCGCCGGCAAGTCGACGCTGGTCAATATTCTCGCCGGTGTGCACCAGCCGACCACCGGGACGATCGAGTATCTGGGCCAGCCGGTGACCCTCGCCAACCCCAGCGCGGCGCTCGGCATGGGCATCGCCACGGTGTTCCAGGATCTGGCGCTGTGCGAAAACCTCGATGTCGTCGCCAACCTGTTTCTGGGCCATGAGCTGTCGGCCTGGCGGCTCGACGAGGTCAAAATGGAGCTGAGGGCCTGGGCGCTGCTCAGCGAGCTCGCGGCGCGCATCCCCTCGGTCCGCCTGCCCATCGCGTCGCTGTCTGGCGGCCAGCGCCAGACCGTTGCCATTGCCCGCTCCCTGCTGCGCGACCCCCGGATCATCATGCTCGACGAGCCGACCGCGGCGCTGGGCGTCGCCCAGACCGCCGAAGTGCTGAACCTGATCGAGCGGGTGCGCGACCGCGGCCTGGGGGTGATCGTCATCAGCCACAATATGGACGAGGTGCGGGCCGTGGCCGACCGCATCGTCGTGTTGCGGCTGGGCCGCAACAATGGGGTGTTCACCGCCGACACCAGCCACGAAGACCTGGTCGCGGCCATTACCGGCGCGGCGGAGAATTCGGTGACCCGCCGGCAGAAATCGCGGGCCGATCGCGACGGAGGAGCTGCCCATGAGCAACGCTGATCGACCCCCCGCCACCGCGCCGCTCGACCGCTCGGACAACCGCCTGCGCGACGACCAGAGCTTTGCCGGGGCCTTCCGGGCTTTTCTCGACCGGGTGCGCTCGGGCGACCTGGGCATGCTGCCGGTCGCCATCGGCCTCGTGGTGATCTCGCTGGTGTTTACCGCGCTCAATCCGGTGTTCCTCGCGCCCAACAATCTGGTCAACCTGCTGTTCGACTGCGCCACGGTGGGCGTCATCTCGCTGGGCATCGTCTGCGTCTTGATCCTCGGCGAGATCGATCTGTCGGTCGGCTCGATGAGCGGGCTCGCCTCGGCGATCATCGGGGTGCTCTGGGTCAATGCCGGCATCCCCTTAGTGTTCGCGATCGTTCTCGCGCTGGGGACCGGGGCCCTGGTCGGCGTGGTCTACGCCATCCTCTTCACCCGGCTCGGCATGCCCAGTTTCGTGGCAACACTGGCGGGCCTGTTGGCGCTGCTCGGGCTGCAGCTTTACCTCCTCGGCTCGACCGGATCGATTAACCTGCCGTATCAATCCGAGCTGGTCCGCTTCGGGCAGATCCTGATCATTCCGGACTGGGTGACCTATGGGCTGGCGGTGCTGCCTGGCGTTGCCATGGTGCTTGGCGGGCTCGGCACCAATCGGCAGCGCCTTGCCGAAGGGCTGTCGCCGATCGCCATCCGGCTCGTCGTCACCAAGGCGCTGATCCTCACCGCGGCGCTGCTGTTCGCCGGCTGGTATCTCAATCTCGGCCGCGGCCTGCCCTGGATGTTCGGGCTGTTCGTCCTGCTGGCGGTGGTGCTCAACTACGGCCTCACCCGCACCAAATGGGGGCGCTCGATGTTTGCGGTTGGCGGCAACCGCGAGGCGGCGCGGCGCGCCGGCATCAACGTCAAGCGCATCTACATGTCGGCGTTCGTCCTCTGCTCGACGCTGGCGGCCGCGGGCGGCATCCTTGCTGCATCGCGCCTCGCCTCGTCGAGCCAGCAGGCCGGCACCGGCGACGTCAACCTCAACGCCATCGCGGCGGCGGTCATCGGTGGCACCAGCCTGTTCGGTGGGCGGGGCAGCGCCTGGTCGGCAGTGCTCGGCATCATCGTCATCCAGGCGATATCGAACGGGCTTACGCTGCTCAACCTCAGCTCCTCGCTACGCTACATGATTACCGGCGCGGTCCTCGCCATCGCGGTCATCGTCGACTCGTTGGCCCGCCGGAGCCGAGCCTCGCACGGCCGCGGCTGATCTCAAGGAGCTAGAAAATGACACAGCAATTGCGCGGCAAGGTTGCCGCGGTAACCGGCGCGGCCTCGGGCATTGGGCTTGAATGCGCCCGCACGCTGCTCGCGGCCGGGGCGAAAGTGGTGCTGATCGATCGCGCCGCCGATCGGCTCGCGGCACTGACGCGAGAGCTGGGGCCGGAGGCCTTCGCCCTCGAGATCGACCTGCTCGATCACGCCCAAGTCGATCGGCTGGGAGAGCGGATCGTGGCGCTCGCTGGCGGGCTCGATATCTTCCACGCCAATGCGGGCGCCTATGTCGGCGGGCCGGTGGTTTCGGGCAACCCCGATGAGTGGGAGCGTGTCCTCAGCCTCAACGTCAACGCCACCTTTCGTGCCATCCGCGCGGTGCTGCCGCACCTCGTGGCGCAGAAATCGGGTGACGTGGTGGTGACCAGTTCAATTGCCGGTCTCGTGCCGGTGGTGTGGGAGCCCATCTATACGGCCTCGAAATTCGCCGTACAGGCCTTCGTCCACACGCTGCGCCGTCAAGTGGCCGGCGACAATGTGCGGGTGGGCGCGGTGGCGCCCGGGCCGGTGGTGACCGCGCTGCTCGATGACTGGCCGAAAGAGAAGATGGCCGAGGCGCTCGCCAATGGCAGCCTGATGCAGCCGCGCGAAGTGGCCGAGGCGGTGCTGTTCATGGTGACGCGCCCCAAGGGGGTGACGGTGCGCGACCTGGTGATCCTGCCGACCACCGTTGACCTCTAAGGGAGAGCCCACGATGAGCGCAGCCCCCTATCACCTGGTGGGTGTCGATGTCGGCACCGGCAGCGCCCGAGCCGGGGTGTTCACGCCGGAGGGGCGGATGCTCGCTTCGGCCAAGCGCGATATCGCCAATTTCCACGACAGTGGCGGCATGGTCGAGCAATCGAGCACCGACATCTGGAATGCCGTCTGCTTCTGTGTGAAGGAAGCGGTGCGCCTCAGCGGCATCGCGCCGGCCAGCGTCGCCGGGCTTGGCTTTGACGCCACCTGTTCGCTGGTTGTGCTGGGGCAGGGGGGCGTGCCGCTGCCGGTCGGCCCCTCCGAGGATCCCGAGCGCGATATCATTGTCTGGATGGACCATCGCGCCGTCGCCGAGGCCGAGCGGATCAACGCCATCGGCCACGAGGTGCTGCGCTATGTCGGCGGCACCATCTCGCCCGAAATGCAGACGCCTAAGCTCCTGTGGCTCAGCGAGAACCGGCCGCAGGTGTTTCGCGATGCCTGGCAGTTCTTCGACCTCTCGGATTTCCTCAGCTGGCGCGCCACGGGGAGCCTCGTGCGCTCATCGTGCACCGTGACCTGCAAATGGACCTATCTGGCGCATGAGCAGCGCTGGGACCCGAGCTATTTCGAACAGGTCGGGCTGGGCGAATTGGCGCGGGAGGGTTTTGTCCGCATCGGTACCGAGGTCGTCCCGCCGGGCACGCGGGTCGGCGGCTTGAACGAGGCCGCGGCGACTGAACTCGGGCTCATGGCCGGCACTCCGGTGGCGGCCGGCATGATCGATGCGCATGCCGGCGGCATCGGCACGGTCGGCGCCATCGGGGCTGCCACCGACAACCTCGGCTACGTCTTCGGCACCTCGTCCTGCACCATGACGAGTTCGGCGACGCCGGCGTTCGTGCCGGGAATCTGGGGGCCGTATTTCGATGCGATGGTGCCCGGCATGTGGCTCAGCGAGGGCGGCCAGTCGGCGGCCGGCGCCGCCATCGACCGCCTGGTGGCGCTGCATCCGGCAACAGCGACGGCGCGCGAGAGCGCGGAGCGCCTTGGGCAATCGCTGCCGGGGTACCTCGCGCGCTCAGCCGAGCAACTGGCCGGCGGCGCCTCCGGCGCGGTGCGGCTGGCGGACGGGCTGCACGTGGTTCCTGAGTTCCTCGGCAATCGCGCGCCGTTTGCCGACCCGCATGCGCGCGCCATCATTGCCGGGCTCGGCATGGACCAATCCGAAGCGAGCCTCGTGGCGCTCTACATCGCCGGGCTGTGCGGCATCGGCTACGGCCTGCGCCAGATCATCGAAACCCAGAACAGCCAGGGCGTGCGGGTCAAGCGCATCGTCATCAGCGGCGGCGCCGGCGGCGACGACCTGGTGCGGCAATTGCTGGCCGACGCCACCGGCCTGCCGGTCGTCGCCACGGCAGCGGAGGAGCCGGTCCTCCTCGGCTCCGCCATCCTTGGCGGCATGGCGGCGGAGCGCTGGCCGAGCATGCACGAGGCCATGGCAGCAATGACCTCGGTTCGAACGACATACGAGCCGATCGAAGGGGAGTTGCAGGTGATCCATGCCCAGCGCGCTCAGACCTACGGTCTGCTGCAGGCGCTGATGCGGAGCCGCTAGCGGGAGCCCATTCGCACCACGTCGGATCGGCAGCCCGGCTTTCGTCGCGCCAGCGAGGACCGCCTCGATCTGGCTTAACTGCACCGCCGTCCGCCGGTCTTCTGGCTCAATCCTTCGCCGGCGGAATGGGGTAGTTGTCGAGAAAGGGGATGGCGAGCCGGCTCAGCTCGGTCGACGTGACAATGTCGTAATGCGTGACGTTGGGGATCACGGCGAAGTGGCTCTCGCCCATGCCGGAGCGGTCCCAGCCGGCATCCTGCGCACTGCCGCCGAGCAGTTCGTAGAGGCGCGTGGCGCCCGAGATGCGCACGGCGTCCCAGTCGGCGACGACGAGCAGCGTGGGCGCCTTGACCTGGGGCACCTCAGCGGACCAGTCATAGTCCTGGCCGATAAAGGCGACGAACTCCCTGACCGCGTCAGGAAAGCTCGCGTCGCCCCCCGGAGCCTTGGCGATGTAACCCTGGTGCTGCGGGCTGCCGATCAGGCTTTTGGCCGTCCCCTCGGGGTCGGTCCCCATCGCCTTCATGCCCTCGAAGTTGTAGCTGTGCCAGTTGGCGTAGGCATGCACCATCGAGACCAGCACCAGCCGGTCGACAACCTCGGGATGGTCGATCGCCACCCGCAGCGCCGTGGCGCCGCCAAGCGAATAGCCCATCAGATCGGCCTTCTCGTAGCCGAGGAACTCGATGAGTTCAGCGACATCGGTGGCGAGCGCGTCGAAGGTGATCGGGCGGCCCAGCGGTCCGGTGCCGCCATGGGCCTGCAGGTCGACGCCGATGACCTTGCGGCTTTTGGCCAGGAGCTCGATGTTCGGCCCGAACATCTCGACCGTGCCGAACCCGCCGTGCAGCAGGATCAGCGGCTCGCCCTCGCCATAGCTCTGGTACCAGATCCTGACGCCGTTGACGTCGGCGTAGCCGGACTCGGTCGGGGTAGGAATTGCTGGCATGGTTTGCTCCTGGGCTTGCACGATCGAGGGCACCGCGAGCACGAGCATCGCGGCGGCGACAAGGGTAGGCAGGTTGGTCTTGGGCATCGTTGAACTCCTCTGGTTCGGGTGGCTGAAGGGAGCGGCCTAGGGCCTCGAAAGGATCAGCTTGACGCTGGCATCGAGCGGAGCTCCCCAGTCGCCCGGTTCCGGCCAGACATGAAGGCCGGGACGGACCTCGGCTTGGCCGGGAAGAAACTCATAGTGGAGGGTAGAGACGCCGACGCGGAGCCCGGAATTGGGCAGGTTGAAGCGCCGCGCTTCCTGCCAGTTATTGGGCGCCGCCCCGGCCGGCTCACCGGCAAGGATGGCGTTGGTCATGGTCATGAAATCGACAGCGTTGGTCATCGCCGCCGAGAAGGTGGCGCGACCGATCAGCACGTAGAGCGTGCCACGCTGGTTGAGCCAGGGGCGGCTGGCGATCGCTTCGACGAAGGCGCGGCCAGCGTTGTAGTCCCCACCGGTGTTGTCGCGCAGGTCGACAATGAGGCGAGGGGGGTGCTGCGCGTCCAGAGACGCAAGGAGGGCGGCTGCCGCGTCGGCAAGTCCGGCGTAGGAGCGCCAGTTCACATAGACGGCGCCGTCGGCCAGCACTTCGGTCCAGAGGCCCTGCGTCTCGTTCCGCCGCCACAGCGGCGCAGCGCCATTGAGGATCGCTAACGCGCCAGCCTCGGATTTGGCGGTCATCTCGATCTGCGTGCGATCGCCATCCGCCACCTCCAGGGTGAGCGCGACCGACGGGCCATCGACGATGCCGGCGGCCGCGAGGATGGCGGGATTGCGCAGCAGGCCGGGCAGGGCCGCCCGCACGAACCACTCGGTCTCGCCGGCAGCAATGAACGGGCGCAGGCGATCGATAACCTCTTCCACTGCCACGGCATCCACCGCGATCAGCCGTGCTCCCAGCAGCTCCTGATGGTCAGCGGCAATGCCGATCACGCGCAGCCCATCCTCGAACCAGAACAGTTCGACCGGGAGGCGTGCCTGGTCATCGGGCAGCGCCACTTCGGTATGGCCGTCGCCGATCAGCGCGCCGAGCTTGACGAACTCCGATGCGATACCTGTCCCATCGAGCTGGGGTATCGCCGCACGAACGTGAGCCACCTCGCTCTCGAACCGTGGGCGCGAAATCCGGTGGAAGGGCGAGCCATGCTTTTGTGAAAGGATCTCCGCCAACTGGTCGAGATCCTCCAGCCACTGGGCCGTCGTCAGATCCAGGTTCGCCTCGGGCGGCTCGAAAAACCTCTGCGCGTCGAGATCGGTGCGCTGGGCGCTGATCGTGCCATGGGCCTCGCCGAGCCCGAAGGTGCCCGTCAGCGTATCGCCGTCGATGATCAGGCTCATGTCACCCGCGCCGCCGGGCCCCTCGTAGCGCCCAGTGATGGTGTGGCCCTCCTGTATCGCGGTCATCTCGAAGCTGCCGATCGGCATCGAGATGCTGCCCTCGACCGCGGCGCCGACCCGGCGAAGCTCGAGGTGGATCGGCAGGGACGGCTGAGACTCGATCCGAGCCTCTCCGGCGAAGCGTTCTGGCAGATCCTCTGCGGCCGCCGCGCCAATGGCAGCGCTCAGCCAGAGCAGGAGAAGGGCGCCGAGCACCCGGGTGAAAACCGTCATGAATGACTTCCCGAAACCTATTAAAACGCTTTGCGAGACGACGGGACCTGGGCCAGTTCACGCCCAGCCGATGGCGAGCATCCAGGTGGCGATGTTCAGCAGCAGCAGGATCAGGGCGATCTGCAGCGTCATCCGAAGCCGTTGAATGATCGTCCAGTTCTCAGCCATGTCTGCCTCGATCCGCAGCGCCAGGGCGCGGTGCATGGCCGGGAGGCCGACCGGCGTCTTGCCTTCCGCGTACTGGTTCAGCAGGGTGCTTGGCGCGAAGCGGAACTTGTACTGGTCGTAGGGCCACACCATGCAGACGACCAACCCGCCGATCGTGAACAACATCGCCATGGCGAGCCAATCGAACGCCCCCAGCCCGTCGGACAGCGCCCTGTTGCCGAGCAGGGAGTTTACGAACGCCGTAGCGAAGATGAGGCTGCCCGCTCGCATGTTCATGCCTTCGACCAGCGTCTGCTGCTGGGTGAGGCCGCGCACCGCCTCCGCATAGACGAAGGACAGGCGGGGATCGTCTTCAGCGTCACTCATGCGTCCGCCTCGCCGGCGCCGGCCAAGGCCGCATCACCCGGCGCGACGCAGCAAGGTCAGATGCGTGACCCCGCTGGGCGCCGAGACAGCCTCGATCGCATAGGTCTGCTCCAACGCCTCGAGTCCATCCCAGAGCCGCGCGCCCCGGCCGAGCAGCATGGGCGTCACCGCGATATGCGCGTGGTCGATCAGGCCTTCGGCAAGGAAGTCCCGGATGACTGTGGCCCCTCCGCCGATGCGAACGTTCTGCCCATTCGCCGCGTGGCGCGCCATCTCGAGTGCCTCGGCAGGCGGGGCATCGACGAAGTGGTAGGTCGTGCCACCCTCCATCTCGATCGGGGGACGAACATGCTGGGTCAGCACGAAGACCGGTGTATGGAAAGGTGGGTTGGCGCCCCACCAGCCTTTCCAGTCGCCATTCCCGTGCCAGCCCGGGTAGCCGAACTTGCCGGCCCCCATGATCTCGGCGCCAATGCCGATGTCATGCTGGCGGACGAAGGCGTCGTCGACGCCGGCGCTGCCACCTGCTTCGGCGGATTTTTCCCGCCACCACCGGGTCTCGAACATCCATTCGTGCAGCCGTTCGCCGGCATGGCCAAACGGCGCCTCCCGGCTTGTTCCTTCGCCGGTGCCGAAGCCGTCGAGCGAGATGGAAAAGTTCTGGACGCAAACAAGCGACATAGCGGGTGCTCCTTCGTGGCTAGATTGTCGTTGCGCGGACTTAGTCCGCGCGGGTCGCCGAGGCAGACCGGCGAGCGGCTGGCCACGGAACCGTCCAGCCGAGGACCATCGTCCGGCCCGGACCGTGCACGGCTGCGAACAACAGCCCGGCGATGAAGGTGAGATGATTGATGAACAGGCCCATCTGCACCGGGTTGCCCGGCCAGGTGGCCGGCCCATAGAAGGCAAAGCCGAGGAACAGCACATAGGCTGCGGCCAGCACCGCGGCCTCGGTGAAAAAGGCGCCGGTGAGGAACGCCAGGACGAGGCCGAACTCGAAGAAGGCGGACGCCCAGGCAAAGAACAGGGGGGCCGGGAAACCGATTGACGCGATAGCGGCGGCGGTGTCGCCGATAGACAGGAACTTCATGACCACGGCGACGAGGAAGGCGCCGCTGAACAGTAGTCGCGCCACGAAAATAGCGAGTGTGCCGAGCATTGGACTCCCTCCCACTTGACTGGCAGTGCGGCGCCTGTGCTTGCCTACAACTGCCTTGCTGCTAGCATGAAGGTCGCTTCGGGCAGGCGCAGGGTCGATTTTTGCGGTCCACTCTGCCTGTCACCGCAAAGGGTGTGCCATGAACCGCACGCGACCGACTGCCGCGTCGATAGCCGAGCTGGTTTCAGGGGCCCGCAACCGCGAACTGGCGTGGCCCGACATCGTGGTGGATTATGCTTGGCTGCCGCCGTGGGAGGGGCAGACGGAAGTCCGCCCCAACCGGGTGAAGGTGGTCTTTTCAGCCCATAACGATGTTGCGGTCGAGCACGAGGGCATTGTGCAGGACGTGCGGGTGCGCCCGGGGAGCGCCTATCTGATGGGCACGGGCGCGACGCGACTTCTGCGTACCCGCGAGCACAGCGACACGCTGGACATGTATCCCGATCTCGAGTTGCTGACCGCCGAGGCCGAGGCGCGGGGACTCGTGGGTTTCGCCATTGAACCGACGATGGGGCCCGGCCGGACCGAGGCGTTCGATGTCCACCCAATCTTTCTGGGCCTTGCACATAAGTTCCGGCAGGCCTGCATCGGTACGATCGCGCTGTCCGACATCGAGGCATCGACGCTCGCCTGCCGTCTCATCGATGGCATCCTGTCCCTGCATGGTTCCAGCAGGAAGGTGAAGACCACCGGCAAACTCGACACCGCCAAACTCAAGGCGGTCTGCGACCGCGTCGAGGAGAACCTGACAAGCAAGCTTTCGCTGCCGTTCCTCGCCCGGGTGTGCGAGCTGAGCCCATGGCACTTCGCCGTTCAGTTCAAGGCGGCGACCGGCCTGTCACCCGGGCAATACGTGCTCGGGCGGCGGCTGGAACTCGCCAAGCGTCTCGTTCTCACCACGGATCTGTCGGTCTGGAATATTGCCTGGTCGGTCGGCTTTGAGAACATCAGCCATTTCCGCCGGCAGTTTCGCAGCCATCTTGGCTTCCTGCCAGGCGAGTTGCGACGCGCCACCAATCAGCGCCTGCCTGGTTGATGTCGACAACTGTGGCCGGCGCAAGCGGCGCAGGCGACGTCGGCTTCGCACCCATAAGCAGCAATCCCGGACCAGCTTCCGGTCGATGCCCCTCAAACTGGCAGCCCGGCTTTCCTCGCGCCAGCGAGGACTGCCTCGATCTGGCTCGGCTGCACCGCGGTCCGGCTGAGCCGCTCGGCCAGCGCGAAGTTCGGATTGATCGCCATCAGCTCGGCCCAGACCTGCCGCGCCGCCTCGAGCTGGCCGAGATGGCCGAGGGCAGCAGCAAGATATCCACGCGACGTATCGGTGCCGGGCATCAGGAGGATGCGCTCGCGGAACAGCGCGGCGGCCGTCTCGTAGCGGCCGCCATAGAAGTAGGCCCGGCCGAGAAACTGCAGGCACAGCAGGGTTGAACCCAGCGACGGGTCGAGCCGCGTACACCGCTCGAAGTGCGGAATGGCCTCGAGCGGTACCTCGTTGGCGAGGCAAAGGTGGCCCTGCAGGTTGCTGGCCATCTCGGCATCGGGGTTAAGCGCGATTGCGATTGCGGCTTCGCGGCGAAACCGGTCGAAATCGCGGGCGAACATGGCGAGGAGCGCCACGACGAAGTGCGCGCCGGCGTGGTCGGGCGCGAGCTCCAGCATCCGTTCCCCCAGATGCCTCCCCACCTCGAGCGAGCGGTCGGGTGTGTCGGTCCAGCAGTTCACGTAATCCATGTTATGGGCGATCGCGAGCTCGCCCATTGCGCCGACATAGGATGGATCGCGCTCGACGGCCCGTTGGAGCAGGTCGACGGCCCGCTTGTGCACGTCGAGGGTCTGAATGGGGCCACCGAGCAGCGCGCGGCCGCGCATCATCAGGTCCAGCGCCTCGATGTCGTTGGTCCCGCCCGCCGTCGCCTTTGCCGTTTCCGCCCGTGTCAGTTTGAGCTTGAGGGCATCGACGATCCGCCGGGTCACCTCGTCCTGGATGGCGAAGACATCGGCCAGCTCGCGATCGTAGGTCTCGGCCCAGAGCTGCGCGCCGCTGCCCGCGTCGGCGAGTTGCGCACTCATGCGCAGCCGTGAGCCGCCGCGCCGCACGCTCCCCGACAGCACGTAGCGCACATCGAGATCGCTGCCGACCTTGCGCACGTCGACGTCACTGCCGCGATAGGCAAAGCTCGAATTGCGCGAGATCACCAGCAGCCCCGGAAGCTTGCCGAGGGCGACGATGAGCTGCTCCGCCAGCCCATCGGCGAAGAAGGCCCTGGAGCTTATCCACATCTTACGCTGCCGACGAGCGCACTTGTGCAGAGCTCCGCGGGCGCCGGCACGTTCACGTACAAACACCTCAACGTGTCACTACGTGA